>JAILCN010000202.1 GCA_024680365.1 Solobacterium sp. | reverse complement strand
AGCGAATATCAGAGTGGCCAACTACCGATGAACTGATACTGTCTAAGGCTTTTTCCATATGTCCTTAAGGACGGATCCATTAACTTTCATAATTTGAGGGTTGACATGGGTTCTTACATATCAGTGGGTGGGTAGTTGACTATCTGCCGAAACAGGAAGCGCTGGATGAACTGAGCGCTGCCTTTTCTGAAATGAAGCAGCAGTCTCTCGCGCTTTGCCGCGATCCGCAGATCTGCCAGTGTGAATTCCGTGAGGAGGCAGAGAAATGAATCTTCTTTTTGATCTCTTTCTGAGCTTTGCAAAGATCGGTCTGTTCACCTTTGGCGGCGGCTACGCGATGATCGCACTGATCGAAAACACCTGCGTGGAGAAAAAGCAGTGGATCACGTCCGACGAAATGATGAATATCACTGTGATCGCGGAGTCCACGCCCGGACCGATCGCCATCAACTGTGCGACCTATGTCGGATTGAAACAGAAAGGCCTGCCGGGAGCGCTGGCTGCGACAGTTGGAATGATCCTCCCCTCCTTCTGCATCATCTTTGTGATATCGAAATATCTGGATCATTTTCTGGAGATCACCTGGATCGCAAATGCTTTCCAGGGCATTAAGATCGCGGTCGGGATCCTGATCCTCGACGCCGCTGTCAGGATGTTTCAGAAAATGTCAGAGAAACCTCTGGCCAGGGCATTTCTGTTCTGTGCGTTCGCGGCAATGCTGCTGATCAATATCTTCTCAGTCAGGATCTCTTCCATTGTCCTTATGCTTGCCGCCGGGCTTGTCAGTGTGATCTTCTTTCTGTTCAGAAAGCCTGCATCGAAAGGAAGTGATGCAAAATGATCCTTCTGGATCTGTTCATTGGCTTCTTCAAGGTCGGATGCTTTGCGTTTGGCGGCGCATACGGCGCTGTCCCCCTGATCCGCGACGTCGTTCTTTCGTACGGCTGGCTGGAGGATGAGATGATCACCTGTATGATCGCTGTCAGTGAAAGCACGCCGGGACCGATCATGGTAAACATGGCAACATATGTCGGCAGCTCGCAGGCAGGACTTCCCGGAGCGCTGACCGCAACACTCGCAGTTGTTCTTCCGTCCTTCATCATCATTCTGCTGGCAGCGGCGGTTCTGAAAACTGCTTTAAAGGATCCTTTTGTACAGGCTGTTCTCCGCGGCATGAAGCCATGCATGGCGGGCATCATTCTGGCAACCGGCGTCTGGATGATCCTCAGAAACGGCTTTGTGATCCGGGAGGGTGCTGTCCAGCTCCGTCCCCTGATCCTGACGCTCGTGCTCGGGGTTATCTTCTTCGGTTCTAAAATAATCAGGAAAGGCGGCATTTCACCGATCCTTCTGATCTGCCTGTCTGCCCTGGCGGGCATCATTGCGTATGGATCCTGAACTGCTTTCAGTTCAAAATAAAACGGCGCAGCCATGACAACTGCGTCGTTTTCATTTTTCAGTTTCAGCCTCTGAGGTCTGCCTTCAGCTTGGAGCCAAGCTGTTTCAGGATCTCTTCGTGAACAGGTGCGATATCTTCCTCTTTCAGCGTGCGGTCCTGAGCCTGATATGTGATTCTCAGAGCAACGGACTTTTTGCCTGCTTCAATGCGGTCGCCTTCGTAAACGTCGAAGACGTCAACGCCGCGGATCAGCTTCGATCCTGCCTTCTTCACAGTATCCGTGATCTGCTTCGCGCTTGTGTCAGTGCCGACAAGCAGAGCGATGTCTCTGGTGACTGCCGGATATCTGTCAAGAGCGCTGAATCTCACTCTTGCCGGTTTCGCGGTGAACAGAGCGTCGATCTGCAGTTCCGCGTAGACCGCTCTCTTCAGGTCGAATTTCTTCGCATATGCCGGATGGATCTCGCCGAAGATGCCGAGGCTTGTCTTGTCGAGAAGGATCTCAGCGCTGCGGTACGGATGGAAGTGAACGGTATCAGATGTGTTCGGGTTGATGTGAACGCGGCTTTCGCTGAAGCCGAGCTTCTTCAGCAGGGATGTCAGAACACCCTTCATCGCGTAGAAATCGCCTGCTTCCTCGACCTTATGGAGACGGTCGTCCTGGACTTTGCCGTCAAATACGACTGCCAGCCGTTCCTGCTCGCATCCCTTTCCGTAAACCTTGGAGATCTCGAAGAAGAGATTGTCTGTATTCTGATGCGCTTCGTTGTACTGCACGCATTCCAGAACGGAATTGATCAGGCTGCCGCGGACATACTTTCTCGCTTCGCTCATCGGCATTGCCAGTTCCACCGGCTCACCGGGAATGCGGAAGCCGTTTTCAATATAGTCGCCGCCGACCAGCGTGTATGTAACGATCTCGCTGATGCCGAAGGACTTCAGTGTTTCTCTGATCGTTCTGCGGATCTGCTGGGGCACTGTCAGTCTGCCGACCGTTGCCTGCATATACGGAAGCGTACTGCCGAGATTGTCAAAGCCGATCAGACGGATGACTTCCTCATCGATATCTGCCTGCCGCTCAATGTCAGTGCGGTAGGACGGGATCGTGCATGTGAATGCATCGCCGTCAACTTCCGGTTCAAAGCCGAGCCAGCTGAGAACATCTGTGACTTCGTCCATCGTGAACTGGGTGCCGAGCAGGCCGTTGCAGTGGGTCAGTGTTTCCGTGACTTTCTTCGGTTCATAGTCGAAGCTGCCGCAGGAAACGTTCTTCTCAAATCCGGAAGCGTCTGCGTACTCACTCAGAAGCTGAACAGATCTGTCGACTGCCTTCTGCATGGAAAGCGGCTCAAGACCTTTCGTGAAGCGCTGCGCAGCTTCAGTGATCAGGTTCAGACGGATCGAGGAGCGGCGTACGGAAACAGCGTCAAAATTCGCTGCTTCGATGAAGATGCTGTCAGTATTTTCATCGATCATGGATTCTTCGCCGCCCATGATGCCGGCAATGCCGGTCGCTTCGCCGCCGGTGGTGATCACGAGATCGCCTTTTTTGATCTCGAACTCAACGCCGTCGAGCGCTGTCAGCTTCATTTCAACATCATCCACGACCGTGATCTCACGGGCAGGAAGCTTCTTCAGATTGTAATAATGCAGAGGCTGGCCGGTTTCCAGCATAACGAAGTTGGAAATATCAACGACGTTGTTGATGGAGTTCATGCCGGCTGCGTGCAGGTAGTCCGTCATCCATTTCGGAGAAGGACCGACCTTGACGTGGTTGACGACCTTGCCGAGGAAAGCCGGACATTTTTCGGTTGCCGAAGCGACTTTGAACGTTCCTTCTTCACCGACATTGCTCTTTCCTTCATAGTCAGGCCATGTGACCTTTCTGTGCAGGATCGCGCCGACTTCCTTCGCCATGTTCCACATCGACGAGCAGTCTGCCCGGTTCGGTGTCAGGGAAACGTCAAGGATCGTATCGTCATAGCCGAGATACTTCAGAACGTCTCTTTCGCCGACCGGCGCGTCAGCAGGCAGTTCTTCAATGCCGCTGCACTGGTATTCTGTCAGGTATTTCTTGTCGACGCCAAGCTCATACAGCGCACAGAGCATGCCGTTGCTGTCCTGGCCTCTGACCGGCTTGACCTTGATCGTGCCGCCCGGCAGTTCAGCGCCGTTGAGGGCAACGATGACTTTCAGGCCCTGACGGCAGTTGGGAGCGCCGCAGACGATCTGCAGAACGTCGTCTTCACCGTCGCCGATCCTTGTCTTTGTGACATGGAGATGATCGCTGTCCGGATGGTTCCAGCATTCCATGACTTCACCGATCACCAGGTTGGTGCCCTGCGCCATCGGTTCGATGCCTTCGACTTCCAGACCGGCGGTCGTCATTTTGTCCGCCAGTTCCTGGGGTGTGATTCCGCTGAGATCTACATATTCGCTCAGCCATTTATAACTCAGTCTCATATTCTGCTGTCCTTCCTTTCTCAGTCGAAGCGGTCAAACATCTTCAGGAAGCGCGCGTCGTTTGTATAGAAATTGCGGATGTCGTCAATGCCGTATTTCAGCATCGCGACTCTTTCAAGACCTACGCCGAACGCAAAGCCGCTGCATTTTTCCGGATCGAATCCGTTCATTTCCAGAACATGCGGATGCACCATGCCGGCGCCGAGGATCTCGATCCAGCCGCTGCCTTTGCAGACAGAGCATCCTTTGCCGTTGCAGAAAGGACAGGAAACGTCTACTTCAACAGACGGTTCTGTGAACGGGAAATAGCTTGGACGGAAACGGATCGTACGGCCTTCGCCGAACATTCTGTTGGCCATGAATTCCAGTGTGCCCTTCAGGTCTGTCAGGGTGATGTGTTCACCGACGACCAGACCTTCGCACTGCATGAACTGATGGCTGTGGGTCGCGTCGTCATCGTCTCTTCTGTATACCTTGCCCGGGCAGATCAGCTTGATCGGCGTTTTTCCTTCTGCCTTCTCAAGCTCACGCATCTGCATTGCCGTCGTGTGCGTTCTTAACAGGGTGTTGGGGTCGATATAGAAGGTATCCTGCATATCGCGGGCCGGATGGTCCTTGGGAATATTCGCAAGTTCAAAGTTGTAATAGTCGAGTTCTACTTCCGGTCCCTCAGCGACCTTGTAGCCCATGCCGAGGAACAGGTCTTCCAGTTCCTGCTGGATCATCAGAAGCGGGTGTGTGGTTCCCGGTGTCTTCAGCGTACCGGGCAGCGTGATATCGATCTTCTCACGGATCAGCTGTTCCGCCAGAGCACCTTCCTCAAGCACAGCCTGACGCTTTTCCAGCGCCTCGCTCACTTCCTGTTTGCAGACGTTGACCTTCTGTCCGAAAGCGGGCTTTTCTTCTTTGGGAAGGGATTTCATCTCGCTCATCAGAGCCTGGATGCTGCCCTTCTTACCGAGATAACGGATCTTTACAGCATTCAGTTTTTCGAGATTGTCAGCAGCGGCGATCGCATCGAGGGCCTCCTGCTGCACGGTCAGAATCTTGTCCATTTTTGCCTCCTGAAAATAACAAAACGTTCCTGAGATCCAGGAACGCTCTTCACGCGGTACCATCCTGGTTCGCACCATGTGCGCACCTTGATTTGCTCATAACGGGAGCTGCCGGAGGGGATTGGCCTCACTGAGGAAGTGAATTCGCTGACACCCTGCACAGAGACCTTTCAGCCTGCGGTCTCCTCTCTTTGAGAAGGTCGTTCAGTTACTCTTCTTCCGTAAACGCTTTACCTAACTGATTTTAATGAGATTGCCCTTTTTTTGCAACAAAATTTGTTACATCCTGCCTCTTTTGCGCAGATAGTCAATGTGATATTCCATTTCCCTCGCGCTCATCCGCAGGGCGCCGCGGGCTAAAACAGAGTTCTGGATCAGACTGTCGCTTGTAACGACGGTCATCCGGTATTTCCGCTGCAGCTCATCTGCAAGTTTCTCAATGTATTCATCAGCTGTTTCTTTTGATTTCGTATAGATGACCGTTACATTGCCTACTGTTTCCCGGGTGCCGGGATTGTCCTTTACCCGGTAGCCGTCAAAGACAATGTATGTCTTCTCTTTTGTATACGCCTGGTATTCGCAGATCCTTTCGATCAGCCGCTCACGGGCAGTCGTGATGTCATCGCGGGCGATCTGACTGAGTTCATCCCACGCGTAGATCAGATTATATCCGTCAACGATCAGACAGTTCGGCTTGATCGGATCTTCTTTTCCTTTATACGGTTTTTCCGCCGGGACCGGCTTTTTCTTCACTTCATTGACATTGCCGCGGTCTTTGCCGGCTGTCATCTTTTCCAGATACGCCTGATCGCTGCCGCTGAGCCGGTAGCGGACGCCGGAGGAAACAACGCCGGTCGACGACGCTGTCCGCAGTTCAATGTGCATATGGTCCTCGGTCTCATACCAGGGAACATAATAACCGCTGCCGTTGGCGCAAAAAACAGAACCGGTCGGATTCCGCAGATCGCTGTCCGGGTCATAGCCGGTCTCTGCGATCACTGCCTCGCTGCTGCGGCATACATCATAGCCGTCTGCTTCGCAGCTGAAGCGTCCTCTGCCCTTCGTATAGGCAGTCACTTCATTCTGGTAATTCTGCATGGTCCTGACCGGACCGCGGCCGGTAATCACCGGATTGTGATACATTTCCTGCTTCACCTGGGAAGAAGCCTGACGGGTCTCCAGATCAAACAGCGCCCGGCCCAGATATTCTTCCGGGATCTCAAGTTCATAGGAATAGAACGGCTCCAGCAGAACATTTTCCGCTTTCATCAGACCCTGTCTGACCGCCCGGGAAGAAGCCTGGGCGAAGTCGCCGCCTTCGGTATGCTTCAGATGGGCTTTGCCGGCGATCAGGGTGATCCTGACATCAGTCAGTTCACTGCCGGTCAGCACACCGCGGTGTCTTCTTCTGCCGAGCGCGTTGAGAATCTGTTTCTGCCAGGAGGAAGAAAGCTCATCAGTCGGACAGCGGGAATCGATCAGAATGCCCTTGCCGCGTTCCAGCGGCGAGATCCTGACAACGCATTCCGCGTAGTGACGCAGCGGTTCAAAATGACCGACGCCGATCACGGAAGAGGCAACTGTTTCTTTATACAGGATGCGGCCTGTGCTGAATTCCGTGTGGATCCCGCATCTCTCCTCGATCTTTTTCTGCAGCACTTCCATCTGCATCAGACCCATCAGCTGCACTTCGATCTTTCCGCTCTCTTCATCCGTACGGATATGAAGCTGGGGATCTTCCTCGGCAAGCCGGCGGCATGTTTCACTCAGCGCCAGCATGTCGGCGCCTCTGGGAGCTGTAAGCAGATAGCTCATGCAGGCGTCCAGGACCGGTTTTTCCAGATCTTCCTCAAAGCCCAGGCCCATGCCTGCTTCCAATGTCTGCGGTCCTTTCAGCACGCAGACCGAACCTGCCTCCGCTTCCTGCAGAAGCGTATAGTTTCTGCCGCTGTACCGTCTGATCTGATCGACTTTGTCTTCTTCGCCGAGCTTCTGCTTTGCCTTCAGGACGCCGCCGGTGATCCTCACATGGCTCAGCCGGCTGCCGTTTTCATCCTGGGAGATCTTATAGACGCGGCCGCCGAATTCATCCGGATATGTTTTCTCAGGCGCAAAGTGCGTCACCGTATCCATCAGTTCCCTGATCCCTTCCCCTTTCAGGGCTGCCCCGAACAGGCAAGGAAACATGTTCCGCTCCGCAAATGAAGCACGCAGCAGTTCCTGATCGATCTCACCGGTCTCCATGTAACGGTTCAGAATGTCATCATGGACAAGCGCCAGTTTTTCATTTTTCTGGGGATCGGTCATATCGATGATATTCGGACTGCATCTTCTGTGCAGATCCTCCATCAGCGCATCCTTTCCGGGATGCACCAGATCCATCTTGTTGATGAAGACGACCGTCGGAACATGGTAATGTTCCAGACATTTCCAGATCGTTTCCGTATGGCTCTGCACACCGTCGCGGGCACTGATCAGAAGCACCGCAAGATCCAGCACGCCGAGGACCCGTTCCATTTCCGCCGAGAAATCCGCATGGCCTGGCGTATCGATCACATAGATCTCGGTATCGTCATATGTCATGTACGCTTCCTTGGAATAGATCGTGATCCCGTGCTCTCTTTCCTGCGAATCAAAGTCAAGAAAAGCGTCCCGGTTGTCAACTCTGCCGAGACTGCGGATCGCGCCGGCTGTGTACAGCATGTTTTCGATGCAGGTCGTTTTGCCTGCGTCAACATGCGCAAGGATCCCCATTACAAGCTTCTTCATCAGCGTTTTCCTTTCTCAGTATTCCGGCCAGCCGCCGAACTGACTCAGATAATCATATGTCCGGTACAGATCGTCGAGGTCGCTGTCGTCCGCGACGAACGCGCCGCCGAGCAGCTCAAACCGGTCGCCGTCGATCAGAACGCCGCCTTCATCAGGCATGACGATCACCGGACAGCCGAGATCTTCCAGCGTCCGGATCACAGCCTCCACATGTCTGAGATCTTCCTCATAATGCACTTCGATATCAAAACCGGAAAGCAGGCCGAGGCCTTCCTGGTACTGGTAGGGATAATCGTATTCCGGCGTCAGATGATACTGTTCCAGCTGGATCAGAGCGCCGGCGCTCGTTCCCATGATGATGCCGTCAAAGTTCTGCACCGCTTCCTTGATGCCGAGATCATACAGTCTCTGCAGCATCCAGTCCGGAAAACCGCCGGTAAAGAACAGCAGATCCGCATTCCTGATCTTCCGCAGGCAGCTTTCCTGCGTATCTTCAAAGTAATTGATCCAGCGGATCCTTTTTTCCGGGATCCCGTAGGAAAGAAACGGCCGGATGATCTCTTCATATTCATCTTTCCCCCTGCCGTAGCGCTCATGCCACTCAAACGAATCCGTGATCCAGCTTTCATGGAACGAAAGCGGCAGGATCAGGACTTTTGTATCAGCGGAAAGATACGGGCTCAGACTTTCATACGCCCAGTATTCGTCAAAATTTGATTTGTTCAGAAGGATATTTGTCATAGCACCTCCGCAGCAGATATTATAATCATATTTCCATCCGCAGGAAATGCAATTATAATGAAGCCGGGAGAGGTTTTTCGCTATGAAACGATATCATGTGATCGTCGAAGGCCGGGTGCAGGGCGTTGGTTTCCGCGGCTTCTGCATGCTGCAGGCACAGCGCCGGAATCTGACCGGGACAGTCAGAAATCTGACCAACGGTATGGTTGAGGTATTCATTCAGGGAGATGAAGCAAAGATCGACGAATTCCTGGCAGCTGTTGAAAAAGGCGACAGGTTTATCCGGGTCGACAACATTTCTGTCAAGGAAACTGCCGTTGTAGAAAATGAAAAGCGTTTCGGCTATGCAAGATAAGCTGAAACGCTTTTTTCTCTGCTCAGCAAAAGGAATTATTATACTTGTGATTTTTTTCTCGAAATGATATTTTTATATTGTCATAAATCAAAGGAGTGAAAAAATGGCTGAAAAAAAGAAAGCAGCAAATCCTGCACCCGTGCAGGAACAAGTATCACCCGCCATCGCAGAAGTTGACGAAAAAGTAAAAAAAGCATTAAAGGCACTGGATGCGTATGCCTCCTTCGATCAGGAAGCGATCGACTACATCGTTGCCAAGTGTTCCGTTGCGGCACTGGACAAACACGGTGAGCTGGCAAAGCTTGCGGTTGAAGAGACCGGCCGCGGTGTCTTTGAAGACAAAGCGACCAAGAATCTGTTTGCCTGCGAATATGTGGTCAACCACATGCGCGGACAGAAGACGGTCGGCATTATCGATGAAGATCCTGTCAAGGGACTCAAATATGTCGCTGAACCGGTCGGCGTCATCGCCGGCATCACCCCGGTCACCAACCCGACATCCACTGCGATCTTCAAATCTCTGATCTGTCTGAAAACAAGAAATCCGATCATCTTCGCGTTCCATCCGAATGCCCAGAAGTCATCCGCGGCTGCAGCCAAAGTCATGTATGACGCGGCTGTCGCTGCCGGCGCTCCGGAGGACTGCATCCAGTGGATCGAAACTCCCAGCATGGAAGCGACTTCTGCCCTGATGAATCATCCGGGTGTCTCAACGATCCTGGCGACCGGCGGAAACGCGATGGTCAAGGCAGCCTACAGCTGCGGCAAGCCTGCCCTCGGCGTCGGTGCCGGCAACGTTCCTGCCTATATCGAAACAACTGCTGACATCCGTCAGGCAGTCAGCGACATCGTCATGTCGAAATCATTCGACAACGGCATGGTCTGCGCGTCTGAGCAGGCAGTCATCGCCGATCAGGAGATCTATGACGATGTAAAAACGGAATTCAGGCACTACAATGTTCACTTCGCCACCAAAGCACAGAAAGCGATGCTGGAAAAGTTCATGTTCAATGCCAAGGCATACGGCGAAGGCTGCGATACTGCGAAGCTCAACGGCGCTGTCGCCGGCAAGAGCGCGTACTGGATCGCTTCCCAGGCTGGTTTTGAAGTCGATCCGAAGACTTCCATCATCATCGCTGAATGCAAGGAAGTCGGTCCGAATGAGCCGCTGACAAGAGAAAAGCTTTCCCCTGTCCTGGCCATGTTAAAAGCATCCGATGTCGAAGACGGTCTGAAGAAAGCGGAACAGATGGTCCTCTTCAACGGCACCGGCCACAGTGCTGCGATCCATACCGCCAACGAGGATCTCGTCAGAGAATTCGGCAAGCGCGTCAAGGCATGCCGTCTGATCTGGAATTCCCCTTCCACCTTCGGCGGCATCGGCAATATCTACAACTCCTTCATTCCTTCTCTGACGCTGGGCTGCGGTTCCTACGGCCACAACAGCGTTGCCGGAAACATCAGCACCATCAATCTGCTGAACATCAAGAAAGTCGGTGAGAGGAGAAATAACATGCAGTGGTTCAAGATTCCGTCAAAGATCTACATTGAAAAGAATTCAATCGAATACCTCCACGACATGCGTGAGATGGAGAAAGTATTCATCGTTACCGACCAGTCCATGGTTCAGCTTGGCTATGTCCAGAAAGTCACCGACCAGCTTGCCCTGAGATCCAACAAAGTCACATATGAACTCTTCTGCGACGTTGAACCGGATCCTTCCATCCAGACCGTCAAGAAAGGTCTCTCCCTGATGGAAGCCTTCCAGCCGGATACGATCATTGCGCTCGGCGGCGGTTCGGCAATGGACGCAGCCAAGGGAATGTGGCTGTACTACGAACATCCGGAAGTCAACTTCGACGACCTGAAACAGAAATTCATGGATATCCGCAAGCGTGCCTTCCAGTATCCGGAACTCGGCAAGAAGGCATCCCTCGTCTGCATCCCGACCACATCCGGAACCGGCTCGGAAGTAACACCGTTCGCTGTCATCACTGACAAAGAAACACATATCAAATATCCTCTGACAGACTACTCGCTGACGCCGACTGTCGCCATCATCGATCCGGCGCTGACGATGACGCTGCCGTCCTCCATCACTGCCAACACCGGCATGGACGTCCTGACTCACGCGGTTGAGGCATATGTTTCCGTACTGGCTTCCGACTACACGGATGCTCTGGCTCTGAAAGCTGTGCAGATGGTCTTTGAATATCTGCCGCGTGCCGTCCACAACGGCGCCAACGATCCGGAAGCGCGCGAGAAGATGCACAATGCCTCCTGCCTGGCCGGCATGGCATTCGCCAACGCGTTCCTCGGCATGAACCACTCCATGGCCCACAAGGTAGGCGCTGAGTTCCACGTGCCGCATGGTCTTGCCAACGCGATCCTTCTGCCGTATACGATCCGCTACAACGGCACAAAGCCCGAGAAGCCGGGCGTCTGGCCGAAGTACAAATTCTACAACGCTGACCTGCGCTACTGCGAGCTGGCCAAGGCTGTCGGCCTGCGCGTTGATTCCCTGGAACAGGGTGTCGCTGAATTCGCGAGAGCTGTCTGGCAGCTCGGCACCGACTGCAACATCGACATGAAGTTCAGTTCCCTGCCTTACCTCAATGAGGCAGACTGGATGGCTGCTTCGGAAAAGCTGGCATATCTTGCCTACGAAGACCAGTGCTCTCCTGCCAACCCGCGCGTACCGATGGTCGCTGACATGAAGGAGATCCTCGAAAAAGCCTGGAGCGGTGAAGTCATCACCTATCCACAGCACTGAGATAACACCTGACAGATATAACAAAACCCTCTTCATCGATCAGAAGAGGGTTTTCATATGCAGATCAGTCTGGCGCATCAGGCGTGATGCACGTACATCCGCGACAGATCCCCGTCATTTCCCCGGACTTCGCAGGCAAACTGCCATCCGTATCTTTCATAGAAGCCGGTATGATCCGTAAGCAGATATAATGTCGGATACCCGAGTTCCGCCATGTCATTGCACACATAGTCCAGCATGAAGCCGGCAATGCCCTGGTTCCGGTATTCCTCGTCCACATAGACCGCGCACACATTCGGCGTCAGATCCTTCCGCTCATGGAAATCATTTTCGATCACGCCGCAGCCGGCAATGATCTGATCTCCCCGCACCACGACATACCACTGCGGGACGGAAGCTTCATTGCCGAGACATTCCCGGATGCTTTCGCGATAGGCTTCTACCGGAATATTCCATCGTACATGAAACCATTCCGCGATCTCTTCGGAAGCCTCGATCCAGTCACGGACAGGAATGCATACTTCATTGCGCAGCACTTCGATCTTACTGATCTGATCCGCAAAGATCACATTCTCGCCGATCTTCAGGCTCTCTTCCCCGCTGTCCGGAAATCCCGGCCAGAAATCAGGAGGATACCAGTCACAGGGACCGGTAAAAACATCCCCGTAATCACAGTGGATCCGTACGATCTTATTGTTGTATTGTGTCAGTTTTCTCATCTGTTTTCTCCGGAACTGCATATTCATTATAACACAGCAGTCTTCCCGTCATTCCGGGCATAAGACCTGTCTGTACGTTTTTTCTGTATTATATTGTAAGCATGACAGCTGTACTGAACAGTCTCATTGCCATGATCCCCTTTGTGCTGCTGCTTTTTCCCGCGGAACGCACAGCAGGGTCCTTTGATCCGGCGGACCGGAATGTCACGAACCGGTGCCGCGGCTTTTTCGCTCTTGTTGTCATACTGCATCACATGGCCCAGCGGTGCAGCGACAGAGGCCTGCTGATCATGTATTACGATATCGGATATCTGCCGGTCGCGATGTTTTTCTTCTATACCGGATACGGGCTGTTGAAAAAAGGCATCGGGCAGAAACAGAATTATTTCCGCAGGAGACTTCCTTCCGTTGCGATCCCCTATATCCAGACCATGGTCATCTACTGGATCCTTTACGCCCTTGCCGGTGATGTGAAGAGTCCTGCTTCCCTGATGCTGGAACATCTCAATAACGCAAGCGGCATTTCCTTTCTCTGGTATGTGTTTGTCTATGTCTTCTGGATCCTGTTTCTCGGTGCAGGACTAAAGTTCATGAAGAAGGATGTGCAGATCCTGTTTGCCGCCGGTCTGTTCGCCTGCCTGTTCGTCACGCTGTTTGTCATGACTGCACCGGGCCTCTTCTGGATCTATGACACGGTCCTCATGATCCCTCTGGGCTGTGCCTGGGCATACCGGGAACAGGAGATCACAGGCATGATCCGCAGGCATTATTCAGCTGTTCTTTCAGTTTCATTCCTTCTGTTTGTCCTGTCCCTGATCCGGCCTGCCGGTATGGTCATCAGGATCATCGGATACAGCTTCTCCGCTGTCATGTTCATGATCTTTCTGAACACCGCGCTGATGAAGCAGAGACCGTGCGGAAAAGCAATTTCTTTTCTCGGCACTGTCTCCTATGAGATCTATCTCCTGCACGGGATCCCGGTCACCTTCCTGCGCAGCGTCATTGCCAGTGAAGCCCTGTGGACGCTCAGCGTTCTTGTCATCGCTGTCCTCAGCGCCTGGTGTCTGCATGAAGTAAACCTCAGGACCTGGAACAAAAAAAGGTGAATCACTTCACCTGAAACTGATACATGATGATGCCGGCCGCCACAGCGACGTTCAGCGATTCAAATCCGTCCATCTCAATGCGCACATTCGCATCGCACTGATCCAGCACGCCGGCGGATACCCCCTGTCCTTCACTGCCGAACACGAACGCCATTTTTTCCTGTTCCGGCAGTTTTTTTAACGGTAAAGATTCCTGCAGCGATGTGCCGACCGCTGTAAATCCGTCCTTCTGCAGTTCACGGATCAGTGACGGCAGTTCGCAGCGGATCACGGGAATATGGAACAGCGCACCCTGGGTGGAGCGGACTGCTTTTTCGTTGTACAGATCCGCGCACTGCGGTGAGCAGTAGACAGCGTCAAACGAGAATGACCTGGCTGTGCGCACGATCGTTCCGAGATTGCCGGGATCCTGCACGCCGTCCAGCAGGACGACCCGCTTCATATTCTGCGGGGCACTCTGCAGAATGCGGCAGACGCCGATCATATGCACGTCGGAGACATTGGCAGACAGCCGGTTCATGATCTGCGGCGTGACTTCATACATCTGCGGACAGTCAAACGGACAGGGTTCATCGAAGATGAGCGCTTCCAGCACCCCTGCCTGCATTGCTTCGCCGATCAGATGTTCCCCTTCCGCCAGAAACAGACCGAGCCTGTCCCGGTATTTTTTCTGATGCAGGGACGCCCATGTCTTCACTTTCGCATTCTGGAGGGATACGATCTTTTCCATAGTCACATTCCTTTCTTCCGTCTCTGTCTGGCTGCTTCATAAGACAGTACGGCTGCTGCGCTGGCAGCGTTGAGCGCGTTGCGGAAATCGTTGGCATAGGGAATGTAGATGTTGTCTGTGATCTCCCTGCGCACTGCCGCGGAAAGACCGCGCATCTCGCCGCCGACGGCGATCAGAAGCGGGACCGTGCAGTCGATCTCATCGTATACTCTGGCATCCTTCCGCATCGCTGCATAGCAGGCGACACCGGCTTTCTTCAGTCTGCGGATCAGAGCCGGCAGATCTTTTTCCATTATGATATTGAGGTATTCCGAAGCGCCGGCGCTGGAGCGGATGATCACCTTTTCCGCATTCTCCCAGTTTCTCTCCGGCAGGATCAGCCCGGTGCATCCGGCGCTGTAGACAGTCCGCATGATATAGCCGAGATTGAACGGATCTTCAACGCCTTCGATCAGAAACAGCAGCGGCACTTCTGCCTTCAGACAGTCTTCCGCAGACTGGAACATCCTTCCTTCCGCTTCGCACAGCACGCCGCCGTGTGTCCTGCCTTCCGCCATCGCGTCTGCTTCCGCCCGGCTCACATATTCCACCGGAATCTTTTTTTCTTCGGCGCGGTGAATGATGAACGCCGTATCCCGGTCATGCTTCTCCCTGTCGATGATCAGTTTTGTTACGTTCCGGCAGCTGCCCATGACGGCTGCTTTCACGCTGACATTCCCTTCCAGTATCATGTTCATTTTCTCCGTATCAGATCTTCTGCGCCGACTTCAAACGGGACCGGCACTTCCAGCAGCGCCATCGGATGCCGGCTGACATCCTGGTATTCCCCTTTTTCGTTTCTGATGAATGTCATTGCGAACGATCTGTTTTCCCTGCCCGGCGTCAGCACTTCCGCTTCCTCGCCGGCTTCAAAATAGTTTCTGCTCTCGATCCATGCCGTACCGGTTTCCGGCTGGTATTTCACGACCTTCGCCAGGAAATCGTGATTGACATCGGCATTGCTCATATTATGCCAGATCAGGGACGACGCATCGGCCTTTTCCTGCACGAAGCCGCCCCAGGACTGACGGTTCATCGTCCGCGCAAATTCATGCATGTAATATGTCAGACGCTCTCCGGAAGGACGGGTGCCGGTTTCGGCGACCTCATCGATCATGCGCCGGTATGTGCTGACGACGGAAGCGATATAGAATTCTGTCTTCATGCGTCCTTCGATCTTCAGACTGGATACGCCGGCTTCCATCATGTCATACAGCGACGCGCAGGCGCACAGATCTTTTGAACCCATCGTAAACAGCATGTCGGATACTTTGTCTTCTCCCGCGTACAGACTGTACTGCCAGCGGCAGCTCTGGGCGCAGCCGCCCCGGTTGGCATCGCGCAGCGTCATCCGGTTGGACAGCGTGCATCGTCCGGAATAATTGACGCACATGCCGCCGTGAATAAACGCTTCGGTCTCAATGCCGCATTCCGCTGTGATCCTGCGGATCTGATCCATCGTGCATTCACGGGCCAGAACGACGCGGTCGATCTTCATATTCTTTTTCAGGAAGCGCACTGCTTCCGTGTTGGTCACAGACATCTGGGTGGAACAGTGGATCTCAAGGGACGGGGCGCATTCGCGGCAGACAGCCATCACTGCCGGAGAAGCGGCAATGATCGCCTTCACGCCTGCCTTCTCAAGATCTCTGAGATACTCCTGCAGGCCTTCAAGATCTTCATCGTGCGGGATCATATTGACAGTGACATGGATATTCGCGCCGAAGTCTTTCGCATACGCGCAGGCTTCCCGGATGTCATCCAGCGTGAAATTGGATGCTCTGGAGCGCAGGGAAAAACGGCGGCCGCCGATATAAACAGCGTCTGCCCCGTAGCGCACTGCGGTTTTTGCCCTGCTGAGATCTCCCGCCGGAGCCAGCAGTTCCGGTTTCTTCATTTGATCGTTTTCTCCATGTAATAGCTTTTGGACAGCGGCAGTGACTGCCATCTTTCACGGTATGCCGCAAGATCTTCGTCACTGTCTTTCTCGTCCAGGATCTTCCGGTACAGCCGGATCGTATCACAAAGGTACTCCGTGCCTTCTTCCGCAAAGATCACGAAACGGCTGATCTTTTCATTTCTTAACCGGCGGACTTCCTCAAAGGATTCCTGGATCCGGTCATTAAAGATCACCGTTCCCCAGGCATTTTCCTTCACCGGCATCCGTTCGCTGCGTTTCTCCTCGATCAGGGAAAGGTCACTGCGCCCGCTGAGGTCTGCACAGCCGCTTTCCTGTTCATAGGCACTGATCAGTTTCCGGCCGGAAACACTCATCGGGAAACAGCCGTGGATCATCACCGAAAGATCCGGCACTTTCTTTACAATTTCATACAGTTCTTCAAATGTCAGAAGCGGCGAAACGGCAGCGGAGAGACACCCGCACTTCATCCAGAAGGCAGCGTCAGCGCTGTCCGTCACCAGCATACCCGGCTGATAGATCAGCTTTGCGATCACGTCTTCCTGCATCAGTCCCGGATCGCTGACCCAGACTGCCTCAGCTCCGTCTCTGAGCATTTCCCTCAGGAGGATCTGCGCATCCGCGATCTCATCTTCGGAAAACAAACGGTCAAAAAGGACCGAGACCGGCCGTCCGGCTTCCTTTGCCATATCGAGTGCTGCCGGCAGTTCACTGGCGGAAAGCTGTTTCCTGCCCCAGATGCTGTCTTCGCCGATCAGCACGATCTCATCACATTCGCATGCACAGGCCGCTCTGATCTCATTCAGCGACCCGCACGCAGCACATAGTTTTTTCATACTCTGCTAATTGTATCATACCGGGTATTTCTATTGACAGGAGAATCGCTTGTGCTATTTTATTATTATTCATTGGCGTTAAGTGCTGTGAGATAAAGGGACCTCACGGACGAAAAGCTATGCTTGCGGTTGATGAATATTCCCATTATGTGAAAGATGTCTTCCGGACTTCACTGATGGCGAAGAAAGGAAGGCATTTATGTTTACAAAAGAATATTGGTCGTCCTCTGCTTCGAAGCTGAAGCAGTCCCGCTATCTTGCCCTGATCGCGATGTTCATCGCAGTAAAGGTAGTTGCCGGTTTCTTCCGGATCCCGGTTGGTGAAAATCTGAATATTATCTTCAAGTTCCTGTTCGTTACGGTGGAAGCCAGCATTATCGGTCCGGTTGCCGGTCTGGTGTCAGGCATGGTCACTGATCTGGTCGGATTCATGATCCATCCGACCGGTCCCTTCTTCATCGGCTACACGATCTCCGAGATGCTTGGCAGCTTCATCTATGCTCTCTTCCTGTACCGGACCAGGATCACCGTGCTGCGCCTGGCGCTTGCCAAGACAGTGATCAACTTCGGCGTCAACGTCCTGATCGGTTCTTACTGGTCTTCTGTTCTCTACAGCAAGGGCTTCATCTACTACATGACAAAAAGTCTTGTGAAGAACGCGACTGCCCTGCCGTTTGAGATCATCGCGCTTGTCGCCCTGTTCAATGTGATCGTACCGGTGCTCCAGCACCGCCGTCTGATCGGACCGGAGACAGCAGTTCCTCTGAAGCTGTTCTGAAACACCTGTATTCCCGCGGGAAACAGGTTTTTTCTTTTCATGACGCTTTTGTTGGTGGTATAGTCATGGTATGATCAGAAACCATTATGAAACTGTAAAAAACAGCCTGAACGGCGCCGAACTGTGCATCGTCACCAAATACAGAAACACGGAAGAGATCCTTTCGTACTATGCGGAGGGAGAACGGATCTTCGCGGAGAACCACGCCCAGGAGCTGCTTGCCAAAGCACCCCTTCTGCCCGCTGATATCCGCTGGCAGTTCATCGGCCATCTGCAGAGAAACAAAGTCCGCAGCATCCTGCCGTATGTTTCCTGCATCCAGTCTCTGGATTCCCTGGAACTCGCAAAGGTGATCGAAAAGGAAGCGGCCCGGATCGGAAAGACCGTCAGCGTACTGGCTGAGTTTCATCTTGCCGAAGAGGATGAAAACAAGACCGGACTGCTGAAAGAAGACGCTCTTTCTTTCTTCGCGGAAGTAATGAAATATGAGCATCTTGATCTCTGCGGCATCATGGTCATGGGACCCCATACGGAAGACAGTGAGCGGATCTGTTCCGTCTTCCGGGAAGGAAAGGCACTGTTTGACGAACTGCAGAATACTTACGGCAGTGACAGGATCCGGATCCTTTCGATGGGAATGAGCAGCGACTACCCCCTCGCGCTTTCCTGCGGAAGCACGATGGTACGGATCGGAACCTATCTGTTTCAGGAATGAAAAATATATGGAGGCGGAGAGCCGGACTCTCCGGAAAAGAAAATGCCAGCAGCTACCACCCACGTTGAATTTGCCCGCGATGTGTATGCGCATCTGCCTGAAGAGACGAAAGAAAAGATCACCAGCCTTCCGATGTTCTATCTCGGATCGCAGGGCCCTGACATGCTGTTCTTTTCCCGTGCTTCCCTGCTGCCCGGATCGCTGAAGAAATACGGCAATCTGATGCATGATGAATGCGTGAAGGAAGTCATCAGCCACTTTGAAGCCTTCGCGGCAGATGATCCTGACCTGATCAGCTACATCTGCGGCTATCTGTGCCACTACTCCCTTGATTCCCTCGCCCATCCGCTGATCTGTGCCGTCGCGAAATATGCCCATGAGACGACCGGCATCCATGAAGGTGAAGCGCACATCACGATGGAAGGCGACATTGATACCTGGATCCTGCATCAGCGCGGCCGGGAGATCTCTTCCTATGATGTATACAAATATCTGAAAGTCTCCGCGAAGGACCGGAAGAAGCTCGGAGCGATGTACTCCTCCATGTTCAAAAGCGTATTCGGACTTGAGATCAGCGCGGCAGATGCTGCCCGCTCCGCTTACGAAACAGCGCTCCTGACCAGCCTGATCCGGCCCAGCACAGTCCGCTATAAAATCATCAGTTCCCTGGAAGACATGATCCGCATGCCGCATACGATCTCCGGCATGATGCTGAAGAGAGATCATGAATTCTCTGTACTGAATCTTGAAAAAAAGACATACACGCTTGTGTATGACGAGAATAAAACGATCAGTTCCTCATTCCCGGAACTGTATGGCAAAGCATTATATCTGGCGATCCGTCTGCTGAAGTCCCACAGTGATGAAGACTTCCAGGTGAATTTCACCGGTGAACCCATCTGAAAAGCGTCTGTGCAGACGCTTATTTCAGTTATCGCTCAGTCCCCAGGAAGGAATATCCCTGCCCCTGCGGATCAGTACAGTTTTCTGATAATCCGTCTGATTCAGGAAGCGGAGCACTGCTTCCACTTCTTCTTCCGTGCATCCGACAAGGATCTTGACATCCAGCTCCTTGGCCAGGATATCAGCTGCCACGACCAGCGCCGTGATCTTGCTGCGGGAGAGTGTTCCCGCGTAAACAGAAACGCCTTCACCGCTGACGCTTCTGGTATCTTTGACATGTCCGTAATCTGTCGGATAGATCAGATTCTTGAATACGGGGTGGACATCCCCTTTTTTTCTTGTCTGCTTGAACCCGCTGGACAGATACAATGTGTCAACTTTCTGCCAGAAGTATGCATTGTTTTCATATAGCGCCATTTTAAGTACCTCAAGGGTCATTATACTATCAGCAAGCAATTATGTAAACCTATACATTTTACTGAAAATCTTTCATTTTTCTGTCTGCCGCACTTTTCAGAGTTAGCAATATCTACCGTAGGAAACTGCCTGTTTCAGAGCGTGCAGATCCGTGTCCGGCAGGCATCCAGCATCTCACTGACATCGTAGATGCCGGTCAGATCCATCACCTTTGCGACGATCATCAGACAGCCCCAGGAATCGCTCATCGCGTTGTGGTGATCGAGTTCGATATTCAGATAGCTGCACATGTCGTTCAGGCGGTGGTGCGCCAGCTGGGGAAAGACACGGCGGCTGAGCTCCACGGTATCGAAGTATCTGAGATACGGAACTCTCCTTCCGGTATTCAGACAGGCAGCTTTCAGGCAGCCCATATCAAACCGGGCATTGTGGGCCGTCACGAGCGACCCTTCCAGCAGCGGCACGATGTCCCGGTATACCTCCGCGAAGGAAGGCGCATTGACGACGTCTTCCGGGTGAATGCCGTGGATCTGAATGTTCTGCCATAAAAAACGGGATACATTGGCTTCCGGTCTGATCAGGGAATAATATGCTTCTTCCGCGCATCCGTCCTCAAGCACAGAAATACCGACCGAGCATACGCTGGCCGGACTGTTGTTCGCTGTTTCAAAATCGATTGCCGCGATCTTCATCGTTTTTCATTCCTTGATGTGCTCATACGCCATCCGGTAAATATTCTCGATATGTTCATCCGCCATGGAATAGAACACGTTCTTGCCGATCTTTCTGGATCTGACAAGCTTTGTCTTCTTCAGGGACGCAAGCTGATGGGAGACAGCGCTGGTGCTCATTTCCAGCAGTGCCGCCAGATCCGAGACACACAGCTCACTGGTGAACAGAGCACTCATGATCTTCAGTCTGGTGCTGTCAGAAAACATGTCAAAAATCAGACTCATGTCATCGTAATCATTTTCGCTGATCATTGCCGCACGGCATTTTTCAACTGCTTCGGGATCGATCCAGTTCATATTCTTCTCCTTTTCAGACCGCTGTATCTGACTTCCTTTCCGGAAGCGTGCTGCTTCATGACGCGGCGGATGCGGCGGGAGGAATACATCTCCTGCGTTTCAACAGACCCGTCAATGAGCGTGACTGACAGCAGATCAGCGGACGGATGCCATTCATAGTGCCAGGAAAGGATCTCATCCCAGGCGATCATCATGCATTCACTTCTGTCCCTGCGGTTGTAGAGAACAAGATACTCATTGTCCCAGCTGACAAGCGTACGGTCCGGCATCACGACAATGCAGAAAATACTGATGACAGTCATCATCAGTCCGACGAACACCAGATACAGCTTCATCACCATCTGGGCAATTCCCATCATCAGCAGGATCACAAGCAGGATCGTCGGCTTGATATTGATCGTATGCGTTCTCTGGGTGTCAGGAATATTTCTTGTTTTGAGTTTTCTGCTCTTCATCTCCGTAATTATAACACAGCAGACGGCAGGAATCTCTGCTATACTGGTTGTCGGAAATGAGGAACGCATCATGGAACCAGTCACTTTTGAGATCACACATGTCTGCCGGCAGTCCGGCGCCAGAACAGGAATCCTCCATACGCCGCACGGCGATGTGGAAACACCGATGTTCATGCCGGTGGGGACCCAGGCAACCGTCAAGTTTGTTTCACCGGAAGAACTGTATGACATGGGTGCCGGTGTTGTCCTTGCCAATACCTATCATCTCTGGCTGAGACCCGGCGAAGAGATCGTTGCCAAAGCCGGCGGCGTACAGAAATTCATGAACTATCACGGACCGATGCTGACGGACAGCGGCGGCTTCCAGGTCTTCTCGCTTGCCGACATGCGCAAGATCAGCGAAGAAGGCGTTACCTTCAAGAACACCCTGAACGGAGACATGCTTTTCCTTTCCCCGGAAAAGTCCATTCATATTCAGAACAGGATCGGTGCCGATATCATGATGTCTTTTGACGAGTGCATCCCCTATCCGGCGACCCGTCAGTACGCGGAAGACTCCATGCTCAGAACACTGCGCTGGGCACAGCGCGGCAAGGCAGCCAACGAACGGCCTGATGAGCAGGCCATCTTCGGCATCGTCCAGGGCGGCGACTACCAGGATCTGCGCAGATACTGCGCGGAAAAGCTCGTTGAAATGAACTTCCCCGGCTACGCCATCGGCGGCACCTCGGTCGGCGAAGACAAGGAAACATTCGTGCGCATGGTCCGCTGGTCAGCGGAAGCCCTGCCCTTTGACAAGCCGCGCTATCTGATGGGCGTCGGCGCGGTCAACGATCTGCTGGAAGCTGTTTCCCTCAATATCGACATGTGCGACTGCGTGCTGCCGACCCGTATTGCCCGTCACGGCACCCTGATGACATCCCAGGGAAGACTGAACATCCGCAAGGCGGTGTACAAAGAAGATTTCACGCCGCTTGATCCGGAATGTGACTGCTACTGCTGCCGGAACTATACGAAAGCGTATCTGAATCATCTGCAGAGGACCGATGAAGGATTCGGTACCCGGCTGATGTCCATCCACAATATCCGCTTCCTGATCCGTCTGATGGAAGACGCCAGAAGAGCGATCAGAGAAGACCGTTTTCTCGACTTCAAAGAGGAAACACTGCGGAATATGAAATTTGACGAAAGAGGTTTCTGATGAAAACAAGTGAATTTGATTATGACCTGCCCCAGGAACTGATCGCTCAGACCCCGCTCAGCGACCGTTCTTCTTCCCGGATGATGGTCGTTCATAAAAACAGCGGGATGCTGGAAGACAGGATCTTCAGCGATATCACGGAATATTTCCGGGCCGGTGACGTGCTTGTCCGGAACAATACGAAAGTGATCCCTGCCCGGCTGTTCGGCACCAAGGAAGAGACCGGCGCTCACGTTGAGCTTCTGCTGCTGCGGCAGGAAGAAGACGACATCTGGGAATGCCTGGCCGGAAACGCGAAAGTGATCAAGCCCGGCACCGTGATCTCCTTCCATGACGGCAGACTGCGGGCAAAGTGCGTGGAAGTCCGGGAGAAAGGACTGCGCCGCATGCAGATGATCTATGACGGGATCTTCAACGAGATCCTGGATCAGCTCGGCAACGTTCCCCTGCCGCCTTACATCCACGAAAAGCTGAACGACCCGGACCGCTATCAGACGGTCTATGCCAGAGTCAGAGGCAGCGCGGCGGCACCGACTGCCGGCCTGCATTTTACCGAAGAAGTGTTTGCGGCGCTCCGTGCAAAAGGCGTGATCATCGCCGATGTTACTCTTCATGTCGGTCTCGGTACATTCCGTCCAATGGATACGGAAAACGTTGAGGAACATGACATGCATGAGGAAGTATACCGGATGTCTGCGGAGACCGCCGAGATCCTCAATGCCGCCAAGCGGGAAGGCCGCCGCATCTTTGCCATCGGCACGACCAGCGTCCGCACCCTGGAATCTGTCTGGAACCGGTTCGGCAGCTTTGCGGAATGCACGGGTGAAACAAAGCTGTTTATCTATCCCGGCTATGAATGGCATACGATCTCGGGCATGCTGACGAATTTCCATCTGCCGAAGTCCACCCTGATCATGATGATCGCATCCTTTGCCGGCTACGATCTGACCTTTGCGGCGTACCGTCACGCAGTCGAAGAAAGATACCGCTTCTTCTCCTTCGGCGACTGCATGCTGATCACGAATGAATGATCAGGAAGAATATCTGGAATATCTGCGTTCCAGAAAGAGCTCCTTCAAGCGGAATTATCACAAAGAATCGCTGAAGGAGATCGCCCGCATAACGGAAAGCGGAAAGAAGGAAACGATCCTTCTGCATGCCTGCTGCGTCGTCTGCGCCTGCTGGCCGCTGGAATTCCTGCATGACGCGTTCGACATTACCGTCATGTACAACAATTCCAATATCTATCCTTCAGAAGAATATGAACATCGCCTGGCAGAGCTGAAGCGGTATCTGAAAGAGCGCTGGAAGGATGAGATCCCGCTGATCGAAATGCCCTATGACAACGTCTCCTATACGGAAAAACTCGCGCCGCGGGCAGATGATCCGGAAGGATGGAAGCGCTGCTTCTTCTGCTATGAGGAACGGATGCGGGAAGGCTTCGCCTATGCCGATGCGAACGGCTTTGACTGGTTCACCACCGTCATGACCTTCTCCCGGCAGAAGGATTCCCAGAAGCTTAACGCGATCGGCCTTGCACTGCAGAAGGAATTCTCCCATACAAAATACTTCGTCTCAGATTTCAAAAAAGACAGCGGTCAGCTCAGATCCAATCAGATCTGTGATGAATACTGTCTGTACAAACAGGATTACTGCGGATGCGTGTATTCCCTGCGAAACAAAGATCAATGAAAAAAGACTGCGCGAACAGTCTTTTTTGTTTTTACTTTTCCAGTACGGTCAGTTTTTCATGCAGCAGCTGCAGCACTTTTTCCTTGGAACGGATCAGATCGAGCGTTCCTTCCTCGCCTTCCACTGCTGTGCCTTTTTCTTTCGCGGCGAAATATGCTCTGCCGAGTTTCTCATATGCCTTGGTCAGATCACGGGAGTTGTGACCGATCTCAGCACGGATCTCGCTTTTCTGTTTTTCAAGATCAAGTCTGTCTAAAGCTTTTTTACTGCTGTCCTGGATCACTTTGGACGCCTTGTCCACAAAATCATTCAGTTTGGTGTTGAAATCTTCAGCCATAGTTTTCAGTCCTTTCCGGCCCTTTCAATCAGGTCCCAAATAATAAATCTGATCTCATCATCGGCAGCTTCCTGCTGTTGGATCAGTTCCACAATACCGCTGATCAGGATATTCGCGTAATACCTCGGATGTTCGAAATGCATTTCTCCGTTTGCCATTCCTTCTTCAAACAGTTCCGTCAGTCCTTCGATCGCCGCTGCTTTGGCTTCTTCCAGAGAACGCTGCGAGAGCTGGGAGAGATCGACGTCTTCATCCTGTCCCTGCAGATTTCCGTTCAGTTCCCGGAAGGAAGTCACCGAGTTGTCCACAAACTGCTTCAGCCTTTCTTCGTATGTATATGCCGGCTGATCCATTGAGAATCTCAGCATTTCATTGAACACTTCGTTGTACTTCTCGCTGATGGCTTCGACGACGTCATCTTTCGATTTGAAATAATAGTAGAACAGTCCTTTCGCCACATCCATTTCCTTGACGATCGAATTGATCGTGGTATCGACGATCCCGTTTTCCTTGAACAGTTTTTCAGCCGCTGCAACAAATTCATTTCTGCGTTCTTCACTGTCCCTGTTTTCCTGCACGATTACCACCTCCATGTTTAATATAAAACCCGACTGACCGTCAGTCAAGAACATTATGGTATGATGAAGACATGAAACTGATCTGTCCTGTATGCCGCAAGGCACTGAAACAAAACGGCCGGGAAGCTGTCTGTGAAAACGGGCATCATTTTGATTATGCGAAAAGCGGCTATCTGAATCTTCTGATGAAACAGTCGAAGGTGCACGGCGATGACGCAGCAATGGTGAAGGCAAGGACCGGCTTTCTGAACAGCGGCGCCTACGCGTTCCTGAAAGAGCATCTGACAGCGCTCAGCCGGGAATTCAGACCGCAGGTCATCGCTGATCTCGGCTGCGGGGAAGGCTATTATACAGCCGCTCTGGAAGCGGAGGAGAAATACGGCTTTGACATGTCGAAGGATGCTTTGAAGCATGCCGCAAAGCATGACCGTTCCACCGCCTACTGCGTTGCTTCGATCTTTCATCTTCCCATGCCGGATTCCTCCTGTGATTTTGTTCTGACCTGCTTCGCGCCGGCTGCCTGTGTAGAAATTGAAAGGATCCTGAAGCCGGGCGGCGTATTCGTCTTTGTCACGCCGGGGAAAAAACATCTGTTTGAGCTGAAGGAACTGCTGTATGAAACGCCGTATGAAAACAAGGTAACGCCTCTCAATATGGCCCTGCCTTTGATCCGTACGGATGAGATCCGTCAGCCGTTTGACTGTTCCGGCGAAGATCTGATGAATCTTTTCATGATGACGCCGTATGCCTGGCGGACAGCGGAAAGCGGAAAAGAAAAACTCCGCAGGACGCTGCAGATGCGCATTCTCGCAGAGTTTGTTGTCAGAGTGTATCAGAAACCGTTCTGATCATTCGTAAGGCGTATAGACGGCATACTGGCCGTTATTGGCGATCCATTTATTTTCACCGACGCGGTACCAGTCAAAGGTACCGTCGTTTTTGATCTCATAGACGTCGAAGATCTCGCCGTTGGACGCTTCCCCTATAATTTCATAATTTGTTCCGGGGCCTTTGCGGATACGCAGGCCGGTGATCTGGACTCTGGCGCTTCCTACCGATCCTTCCGGATGCGGTACAGGTGTCGGTGTCACTTCCGCCGGGTCTGCTGAAGGCGTGACTTCCGCGGATGGTTCGCCGGACTGCTGGGACGGCGTATTGTTCTTCTTTCCCGAAGGCAGAATGCCAAGCAGCTTGCTGTCGAATATCAGCAGAACCAGGCAGGCAGCCGCCGCCAGGAACATCAGGATCTTTGTCAGTACAGGAAGTCCCTTCTTTTCCATTTCTTCATCTTCCTCCGGTTCAGGCAGTTCTTCAGGTGCTTTTTTTGCGGCAGGCGCGGAAATGCTGATCTCCTCGCGCACCGGTGCCGGGGTCTCTTCCGCCGGTGCAAAGGCAGGCAGTTCTGCTGTATTTTCCATCGGATCTGTTTCTTCCGCCGGCTCAGGCTCAGGCAGGATCTCTTCGGAGACTGCTTCCGGCTCCGCAGGGATTTCTTCCGGGATCACTTCCGGCTCTGCCGGCACTTCTTCCGGTTCTGCCGGGATCTCTTCCGGAACGATCTCCGGTTCCGGTGTCTCCTCAGGAATGACCTCAGGTTCCGCCGGTGCATCCGGTGTCAGGAACTGAAGCGGTTCAGGTCTGGCTGCTGCCGGACTCAGGAATTCCATCGCATGTCTGAGCATGGATGAGGAAATCTTCTTTTCGGACATTTCACGGTCAGCCGCCGAAACAAGATTGGCTGCTGCCGCAGGCGCAATGTTCAGCTGCTGCGCGATCGCTTCACTGTCCATTTTTTCGTATGACGAAAGAACCGTCATGACTCTGGATGTATCGCTGAGTCTGTCCAGTGCCTTCAGAACGTTTTTCCTGGCACTGTCGGCGTCTTCCTTCAATTCTGTATCAGAATGTCTTTTCCGCATCAGGATCTCACCCGGATCATTCAGATCCAGCTGCAGTCTGTTCAGCGCATGCGCGCGGATCGCTTCCCGCATGCGGTCTTCAAAGTTGTTTTCATCAACATCATCAAGATTGCTGAAAACTTCCCGCAGTGCTTCCTGTTCGGTATCTTTGGCTGCTTCCCTGTCTTTCAGATAAAGACGGGAAACAAAATACATTTTTGTTGCATATTCTTTCAGCAGCTGCTGAATTGCATCTCTGTCATTTTCCCTTGCCCCTGCAAGCAGGCTGGCGATGTTTTTTGTCTCTGTCATAACTGCCCCCTCAAAAAACTGTTTCCATTATACATCACAGTCACGAAAGGAAAAAGGAAACTTCATTCCCAAAGTTTCCTCATTTGTGCTTCTTTTTCTGCTTTTTCTTTTTCCCTGCGCTCGACTTCCTTGCGTTTTTCTTCTGCTTCAAGCCGTTTGGCAGCTTTTTCACTCTTCAGTTCAAGGTGGATCTCAAGCGTCATTGCCGCACGGATCGCTACCATTGCGGCCAGAAAGATCAGCTCCTTCGGTTCGTGCGCATTCATTGTATGAAGCACTTCGGCTGCCAGCAGGAATTCCAGCGTCATGGAAATACCTTCACCCATATGGATGCCTCCCGAAGCGTGGCTTTCCCATGCCCAGTGATAGAATGCCTTCGCGCCTGAATAAAGAAGCACGCCGACGCCGCAGAGTTCAAGGATCATTTCGCCGATCTCCGCAATGGAATGAACGGCAGTTTCAATTACTTCAAGCATACTGATATCTCCTGTTACTGATTATCATATCACTGATAGGCGTTTCTGACACAGCCCTCTTTCTGTGCTTCGTACATCAGATCTGCACTTTTTATCACAGCATGCTGCGAATGCCTTTTGTCATGCAGTACTGGATAAAGTTCTGCAGGGTCTCAATCATCTGCCTGCCTGGTTCCGGACTGTTCCGGAACCGCTCGATCACTCTGCACTCTCTGCGGTCCAGAGACAATGTCACTCTCGAACTGTCATCGGACAGAAGTTCGCCCGGATCTTTGCCGAAGATGTTGCAGCTCTCGGCAAGCAGATCCAGTGACGGCTTCCGCTTTCCCCTTTCAAAATCGGAAATGCTGCTGTTTGTGTTGCGCAGAAGTTCAGCTACTTCTTTCTGGGTCAGGTGCAGGCGCATCCGGCAGGCTGCCAGACGGGCGGCTGCCCTGCTGTTGTATTTTTTCATGATTTTTCCTCCCTGAAATAAAACGTTACCATTATTTTCTGTTCAGTGTGCACAAAAAAATTTGCATATATTTCTGAGCGGTGCTAAGATTACTTAGCAGTCAGATAGCAAGAGTGCTAAAGGAGGCTTACTATGGCAAAGAAACAATTCAAGGCAGAATCGAAGCGTCTGCTGGAACTGATGATCAATTCGATCTATACAAACAAGGAGATCTTTCTGCGTGAGCTGATCTCAAACGCTTCCGACGCGCTGGACAAACGGCATTATCTTTCCCTTACGGATCCTTCCCGGAAGGTTTCCTCCAAGGACCTGAAGATCACTCTGGAAGCTGATAAGGAAAACCGCACGCTCGTCATTCAGGACACCGGCATCGGCATGACCGCCGAGGAACTGGAGAAGAACCTCGGAACGATCGCGAAGAGCGGATCGGCAGAATTCCGTGCCCAGCTGGAAAAAGCGGAAAAGAACATTGATATCATCGGCCAGTTCGGCGTCGGTTTCTACAGTGCCTTCATGGTCGCAAAGCGGATCCTTGTCGAGACCCGCAGCGCCCAGAGCGATCAGGCATATTCCTGGTCTTCCTCCGGTGAAGACGGATATATCATCAGCCCGATCGAAAAGGAACAGATCGGGACCCGCATTACCCTGACGCTGAAAGAAGACACAGACGACGAAAAGTATTCCGAATATCTGGAAGAATACAAGATCCGTGACCTCGTCAGAAAGTATTCAGACTATGTCCGCTATCCGATCATGATGGAAGTCACCCGCTCCATTCCGGATCCGACAGACGACAAGAAGACGATCGACACAAAAGAGATGGAAACGCTGAACTCCATGATCCCGCTCTGGAAAAAGCAGAAATCCAAGATCAAGGATGAAGAATACAACGAATTCTACAAGTCAAAGTTCAATGACTGGGAGGACCCGCAGAAAGTCATTCACTACAACGTGGAAGGCACACTGTCCTACACAGCTCTGATGTTCATCCCTTCCCGGACACCTTACAACTTCTATTATCAGGACTTTGAACCGGGACTGCGCCTGTACAGCAGAGGCGTGTTCATTCTCGACAAGGCAAAAGACCTTCTGCCGGACTACTTCCGCTTCGTCACCGGTCTTGTCGACAGTGAAGATCTGAATCTGAACATCTCCCGTGAGATCCTTCAGCAGGACCGTCAGGTGCGCGCCCTCGCCAGATCCATTGAGAAGAAGATCCAGAATGCTCTGGAAGACATGCTGAAAAACGACCGTGAAGGCTACGAAAAGTTCTTTGAGAATTTCGGTCTGAATCTGAAATTCGGCATTTACAAGGACTACGGCATCAACAAAGACAAGCTGCAGGATCTGATCCTCTTCCGCTCTTCCGCGGAGAACAAATATGTCACGCTCAAGGAATACATAGAGCGCATGAAAGAAGACCAGGACAAGATCTACTATGCCTGCGGCACATCCGTTGAAGAGATCGAACAGCTGCCTGTCATGAGCAGGATCAAAGACAAGGGCTATGAAGTTCTTTACTTCCTGGATGAGCGTGACGAGTTCGTCAGCGGCATCATGAGAGATTATGACGGCAAGGAATTCCAGTCTGTTTCTTCCGCCGGTCTTGATCTTGACTCGGAAGAAGAGAAGAAAGAAAAAGAGGAAAAAGCGCAGGAAAGCAAAGGCATGCTCGAAGCGATGAAAGATGCCCTCGGCAGCCGCGTCAAGGAAGTCCGCGTTTCTTCCCGTCTGAAGGACGATCCGGTCTGCGTCGTCGCTGATGAAGGTATTTCCCTTGAGATGGAAAAATACATGGCAAACGATCCGATGAACAAGGGAACCGGCGTCAGAGCCGTCAAGATCCTTGAGATCAACCCTTCTCATCCGATCTTCGCAAAGCTGCAGGAGATCTATCAGAACGATCCTGAAAAGCTTGCGGATTACGCAGATGTTCTGCTTAATCAGGCGCTTCTCATTCAGGGACTGCCGATCGAGAATCCTGTCGAATACGCCCGCAAGATCACTGATCTGATGATCGGCTAAAAAAATAAAGCTCATTTCCGTACGGTCATGAGCTTTTTCTTTTCGCAAAATTCATCTGGGAAAGCAGGATCGCCGCAAAGATCAGAACACACCCGGCTGCTTCCTGAAAGGATACCGTCTCATGCAGAATGATCACACCTGCCAGCAAGGCGAATACGGATTCCAGCGACATCAGCATGCCGGCTGAGGACGGATCGGTGTATTTCTGACCGATGATCTGCAGCGTATAGCCGCCGGCGCTGCTGCAGATGCCGGCATACAGGATCTCTTTCCAGGCACCCAGCAGAGAGGATGCCTGCGGCTGTTCCGTCAGCATCGGAATGACTGCCAGCAGACCGGTCACCAGAAACTGGATGCAGGAGACGTGCACAGAATCGGCCTCAGACGCCGTTCTGTCGATGGCGATGATATACAGCGCGTACATCAGCGCGCAGCACAGCAGGAAGAAGTCGCCCCGCTCAAGCGTCGGCTTTCCCCGGAAGCTGAGAAAGTACAGACCGACAGCAGCGAGCAGGACAGCCGGCCAGATCTGCAGCGGGATCTTTTCTTTCAAAGCGACTGACAGCAGCGGCACGATGATGATATACAGCGCCGTCAGAAAGCCGGCTTTCCCGGCGGAAGAATACAGCACCCCAAACTGCTGAAAGGCACAGGCTGCCAGCAGGATCACGCCGAGCAGGATGCCTGCCCTGCGGTCCGCAGCCGGTGTTTTTCTGCGTCCGGCGGAAAGAAACGGCCGCAGCGCATACAGCGCAGCAGAAGCGAGCAGGCTTCTGACGCAGACAAAAGTCCATGGACCAACATGATCCATAGCGCTGCTCTGGGCTGTGAACGCACATCCCCAGATCACAGCTGCAGCTGTCAGCATCAGATTTCCCTGCCATTTTTTCATGGTTTCATTCTAGTGAAGAGCGTTCCGGTTTTCAACTGTTCTTTGCCCAGGGCAAGCAGTCTGCATGCGTAGAGCGGCAGAAAGATCAGCGAAACATACAGCAGCGTCATGCCGGCCGCGAATCTCTGGTCCGGCAGGATCATAGCTGCCGTATAGAATGCCAGGGCTGTCAGGGTAATGGGCTTCAGGTCTGCCTCAGCCGGCCGTGTCTGCCGCTGAGCGTGCATGACGGCTGTCACGGTGTTGCAGAGGATCAGGACACCGATGACGGGGATCTCTTCATACAGACCGGAAAAATGCGCCAGTACGAGCTGAAGCAGCGCTGCCGCAAGGATCTCCGGCACCAGCCGGAAGAAATGCCGGATTCTGATGCCGTCCGCCGCAAGCAGCGCGGAAAGCACGGCGCAGGCTGCTGAAGCAGGATCCATTTTTTCTGCCGCATAGGCAAAGGCAAGGAACATCAGTGATTCAGTAACGATCAGTCTTGTTTTGTTTTTCATTTCCGCATACCTCCCGGATACACATGTATTCTAGAGAATTTCTGATGCGGTACTGTACATTGCGGTGTACAATAAAGAAAAAAGAGGAAAAAAACATGAATTATCCAGATAAAACATTTCTTCCCTTTTACCTGGAGAAACTGCTGGAAGAGCAGACGGATGAAAACCGCTTTATCACAATGCCTGAGATCCAGACGCAGCTGGAGCACCTCGGCATCAGATCTGACCGCCGGACTGTATACAAAGCACTCTCCTGTCTGCGGGACTGCGGCAGAGAGATCGTTTATGAAAGCAGGAAAGGCTACCGGATCGTTCACAGGCTGTCCGCTGCCGAGGCATTTTTCCTGACTGACGCCGTACGGCAGTCCTCCTTCCTTTCCGCAGCTGAAACGGAAAAGCTGGAACAGACGATCCTGTCGTTTCTCAGTCCTGCCCAGCGAAGCGGACTGCAGTTCAATCCCATGACGCCGCCGAAGCCGGACCACAGCGTGCTCAGCATCATCGAAGTCCTGCTTGCGGGCATCCGTACCCGCCGGGTCACGGAATTCCGCTATTACGATATGACGGTCAGCGGAAAGAAACAGTACCGCCGCCAGAACAGGACCTACCGGATGGTCCCCTACGCCGTCGTATCAAACAGCGGCCGATACTACTGCATCTTCTATTCAGATTCACATAAGGGATTTGCCAATTACCGGCTGGACAAGATGGACAATGTCAGGCTGAGCGAAGAGATCATGGACCCCGTCTATTTCGATCTCCGCGAACATCTGCGTTCTTCCCTGCAGATGTATCACGGGGAAGCACAGACGATCACTGCCGATTTTGATCTTTCGATGGCGTCGCTCGTCTTTGACCAGTTCGGCTCTGACATTATCATTTCAGCCGTCACCAGCACGACGTTCCGGGCAAGTATCCGGACTGCTCTTACCCCTACCCTGATCAGCTGGCTCCTCCAGTTTGAAGACAGGATCACTGTCGTCAGACCGCAGGAACTGATCGATTCGCTGCTTGATCTGTCAGCCCGGATCAGCAGCCGCTACAGCACAGAAAAGAAAGGATCATTATGACAGATAAGATCAAAGAACTGCAGGAAATCATTGACAGCGCAAAACAGATCGTTTTCTTTACCGGCGCCGGCGTTTCCACCGACAGCGGCATTCCCGACTTCCGCTCCCAGGACGGACTGTATAACCAGCAGTACCGCTATCCGCCGGAGACGATCATCTCTCATACATTCTTCATGGAAAACCCGGAGGAATTCTACCGCTTCTACCGGGACAGGATGCTGTATCCGGATGCAAAGCCGAACCAGACGCATCTGTTCATGGCAAAAGCGGAAGAGGCAGGAAAGTCGCTCGGCGTCGTCACCCAGAACATTGACGGTCTGCATCAGAAGGCAGGATCGAAGCGCGTCTATGAACTGCACGGCTCAGTCCTGCGCAACTACTGCATGAAGTGCGGAAAGTTCTTCCCGATGGAAGCGATCACGGAAAGCACCGGGATCCCCCGCTGTGACCGCTGCGGCGGCATCATCAAGCCGGATGTCGTCCTGTATGAAGAAGGACTGAGCGAACCGGTGCTGCGCGGTGCGGTCGCGGCGATCCAGAGCGCTGACGTACTGATCGTTCTCGGCACGTCTCTTGTCGTCTATCCGGCAGCCGGACTGATCCGCTACTTCGGCGGAAAGAAACTGGTGCTGATCAACCGGTCGGTCACTGCCTATGATTCCTCCGCTGACCTGCTGATCCAGGACAGCTTCGCCAACGTCTTCCCCAAATTAAAAATCTGACCGCAGGGCAGTCAGAATACTCCTTTGATAAAGATCTCCAGGCCGATCAGGATCAGCACGGTCCCGCCGAGAAGCGATGCCTTGCCGGCCAGTTTCATGCCGAACTTTCTGCCGAGATACAGACCGGCGACACAGATGAAGAAAGTTTCGATACCGATGATCAGCGATGCCGTAAAGGCTGCCAGAGCTTCATATTCCGCGATCGTAAAGCCGACCGACAGAGCGTCGATCGACGTTGCGATGCCCTGTACGAAGAGCGCCGCGCTGCCGACGGAACTGTCGGTCTCATCATCCTTCTCCCCTTCACTGCGGGATTCAAGGATCATCTTGATGCCGATATAGCCAAGCAGAAGCAGAGCGATCCACGGGATCGCTTTCTGAAACTGTTCAAACATGACGGCGATCGTATGAACGCATACCCAGCCGATCAGCGGCATCATAAACTGAAAGAAGGCAAACACACCGGCAATGACAGCCATCCGTGAATGCTTCATGTCCGGCTCGTTGAGACCGTTGGCCAGCGACACGGAAAAAGCGTCCATCGCCAGTCCCACGCCCAGGGCTGCGCTGTTGAGAAAAAAGATCAGATTCCACTCCATACACACACTCCTGCGCTTCTGACATTCTCCTTATATCTGAAGCGCTTTTTCATTCTACATATACTCTGCACTTTTTTCCACTGCAGGATCTAAATAAAAAAAAGAATCATCTGTTAGATATCATTTTTGTTTCTTTTTTTTGAGAATATGAAATAATAAGAAGGTAACAACTTAAGGAGACGTACTATGACACAGAACAGATTACCTGAATTTAATGACCCCAACGCGAAGTCCAGAAGGAAATTCCACAACACCTTCAACGGCTACGTAATCGAGGTCCTCTACGGCGCGAAAGATGCGGAAGGCAATTCCATCGTGCCGAAAGACGGAGAAGATGACGGTCACGGTCGGTGGTATGGTATTGAAACCGAAGGAAATTACCAGATGTTTTCCTGGAAGAAATCCGCGTCCGAAGGCGGCGAGACTGAATACGGCACAGAATACAAAGATGATGCCCTCGCAGTCATGAAGAACAACATCGCGGAAAAACTCCAGCTTGCCAGAGAAGCAGAAGAAATCGGCAGATATTATGAAGGCGATGACGGCGAAGAAAAACTCGCCGCGATCATGGACAAATGGAATGCCATGAGAAACTGGGAAACTCCGAAGGAAGAAGAATATCTCGCCCGTTATGAAAGAGCAAAGAAAAAGTTCCTCGACCGCATCCAGTATGTGCGCCAGAACCGCGCTGACAAGCAGGAGATCATCGAACGTGCAAAAGCACTCGGTGACTCGACAAACTGGAAGGCAGTTCAGAGCGAATTCGATTTCCTCCGTGAAGAACTGGAACTGATCGGTTCAGCAGGAGAAGATGCGGATAACGAGATCCGCCGCGAATTCCGTAAACTGCAGGATGATTTCCGCGACAGAAGAAAAGAATACTATAACAACCTTGACTCTCTCCGTGCTGAAGCAAAAGAAAAGAAAGAAGCGATCATCTCGGAAGCTGAGAAGCTGATCAAAGATGTAACAAGCTGGAAAGCAGCCGGCAATCAGATGAACGAACTGTTCGACCGCTGGAAGGCAGCTGGACGCGCTGAGCGCGGCATTGACGATGAGCTGTGGGAAAAGTTCAATGCTCTCCGTCAGGAATTCAATGCCGGCAGACAGGCATTCTTCGAGACAAGAAATGAAAATTTCCGCAAGAGCTGCGAAGCCAAGACAGCCCTGATCGAAAAGGCAAAAGAGATCGCTGAATCCAAGGTCTTCTCCAAGGAGAACACCGAAGCGATGAAGAAGCTGGATCAGGAATGGAAGACAGCCGGCTATTCCGGAAAAGCTGACAACGACAGACTGTGGAATGAATTCACAGCAGTCAAGAACATTTTCTGGGACGGCAAGCATGAAGAAGCTGTCAAGCGCTTCAAGGACGCTGCAGAAAGAAAGCAGGCCAGCGCTGACGCTCTGAAGAAAGAGATCGAAGATCTGAAATTCAAAGTCACGATCACTCCGAAAGCAGAAATGAAGAGAGAGATCGAACGCGAGATCGATTCCAAGGAAAGAGAATACGAAGTACTTGCGAAGGATATCGCAGACCTCAGCAAGAAGATCGGCGAATGAAACTGAACCGGCTGAAACCCAGCCGGTTTTTGTTATAATGAGATCGCAAATGTGTGAAAGGAAATATCATATATGTCAAAAACAAGCACGATGATCCGGGAAATGTTCGGCAAAGGCGACAAAGAGCGTGACGCAGGTCTTTCAACGCCGGAAGACATTGTCCGCTTTGACAGCATCCCCTACGGCGAAGACCCCGTCTGGCAGCTGCTGGATGTCTATCGTCCGAAAGGAAAAGAAGGAAAGCTTCCGGTCATCATCAGCGTTCACGGTGGCGGCTGGGTCTACGGCGACAAGGACGTGTATCAGTTCTACTGCATGTCACTCGCTCAGCACGGCTTTGCGGTCGTCAACTTCTCCTACCGCCTTGCCCCGGAACATAAGTTCCCCGCTTCCCTGGAAGATTTCAACTCCGTCTGCGGCTTCGTCATGGACAACGCGGAAACGTACGGCTTCGACACGGACAATCTCTTCGCCGTCGGCGATTCCGCGGGCGCGCATAATCTTTCCCTGTACGCAGCGATCCTGACCAATCCTGAATATGCGGAAAACTATTCCTTCAGAACACCAAAAGGCTTCGCACTGAAAGCCATTGCCCTCAACTGCGGCGCGTTCCTGATCGATGTTTCCAAACAGGATCTGACGACCCAGCTGATGGCAGACTTCCTGCCGGAGGGCGGCAGTGAAAAAGAGATCCGGATGATCAGCAGCTGTTATCACATCACGGAAAAGTACCCGCCTGTCTATCTGATGACAAGCAATGACGACTTCCTGAAAGAACAGGTCAATGTCATCATTCCGATCTTCCTGAAAAAGGAGATCCCCTTCAATTTCCATTTCTACGGAACAAAGGAAAACCGGCTTGGCCACGTCTTCCACTGCAATATCCGTCTGGCAGACGCGAAGATCTGCAATGACGAGGAATGCGCGTTCTTCCGTGAATTCATTCGCTGAGTAAATGAAAAACGGCATCGCCGTTTTTTCTGTCAGTCGATCAGTCTGCAGTTCATTTTGTGAACCGGATGATATTTCAGACGGACGTGATCGCCCTCTTTCAGATCTCCGCGCGGATTGGAGATCACACCTTCGGTCTCTTCGCCGTCTTCCGTGCGGTATACAGCGTAATAATCGTACGAGAGTCTTCCCGGAGTGCCGCTCTGCGTAATGCGGGAAATGACTCCGTCAGCTTCGATGCCGTCCGTATCGATCTCTTTCTTGATCTTATGCGAGAAAAAGTAGATCGCTGCGCAGACGATCACAAATGCCGCCCACATGAGAATCCCTTTGGTATCCATAGATGTCCTCCCTTATATATTTAAAACTGAAGGTTGCCCTTCAGTCGCTCTCTCCCGCTGCTTTTTCGACTTCCCGTTCGAAAAAATCCTTGGCTTCCTGATATGTCATGCCGAGTGAAGCAGCGATCTCATCATAGAGATACTTTTCTGCTTTCTGAAGATATTCGTCATCGATGGAAGCCAGTTTTTTATGCTGGTCCATTCTTGCTTTATTGCGGCCGTAGGATGTTTTGATAATGCAGATCAGATCGCTGATATCGTCACCCTTCAGCAAAGTCGCGTACTGACTTTTCATATTGGCGGATTTATTCGCAAGCGTCTCGATATCAGGCGCTTTCAGGATCAGATCGTCTATTTCTTCTTTTGTGATCAAATCGCGCAGATGACCGCCTTTGTTTGAGACAGGGACCTGCATCCGAACCGAACCGTCCTGCTTTCCATAGGGAACCAGGATGTAACACATCTCACCGGTAAAGTCGCTTCTCCGTTTGCCAATGATCTTGCAGACGTCGCGCCGGTAAACAACGATATCATTGATATTATACATTGCCCGCCCTTCTTTCACTCTGTAATTATACCATTTTACAAAGCAGCGGAACACAAATTGTTCAAATTGTGCGATTCGTTGATTGCGGACTAAATGATCTGCAGCAGAAAAAACTTCAGATATTCCGTCTGAGGAACAGCAGGAAGCACCGGATGATCCGGAGCAGCGCCGCGTTCTTCCACGATCCTGATCCCGACGCCGGCGTCCAGTGCCGCATCTTTCAGCATCATCCGGAATTCTTCTTTCGGCATGAAATGGGAACAGGAACAAGTCGCAAGATAGCCGCCCCTGGGCAGCAGGCGCATGGCCATCGCGTTGATCTGCCGGTAACCGGCTCTGGCACTGCGGAATGTCTTCGAGGATTTCGTAAAGGCCGGCGGATCGAGAACAATAAAATCAAAGAACGCGTGTTCTTCGCGCAGTTTGGGCAGAAGGTCAAATACGTCACCCTGGATCGTTTTCAGACTGACGCCGTTTCGTTCGGCATTCTTCCTCGTCATGGCAAGTGCCGTTTCGGAAATATCTGCGGCGGTGACACTGAGCGCTCCGCCTTTTGCCGCGTTGAGGGCAAAGCTTCCGGTATGCGTGCAGCAATCCAGCACGGTTTTGCCTTCCGCCGCCCTTCGTACTGCCAGACGGTTGTATTTCTGATCCAGGAAGAAGCCTGTCTTCTGGCCGTTTTCGATATCCGCTTCATACTGGATACCGTTTTCCGTAAAGCTGATCACGGTGTTCTGCGGATGTATTTCGCCGTACCACCCTTTATACTGGGGCAGTCCCTCCTTCAGCCGCAGCTCGCCTTCATTGCGCTCATAGATGCCTTCAATGCCTTCCAAATGCTCTTTCAGCGCTTTGTAGATCACATCCTTCCGCTGATCAATGCCGTAGGAAGCGACCTCGCTGACAAGGACGGGACCGTATCTGTCAACGGTCAGTCCGGGCAGACCGTCTGCTTCGCCATGGATCAGCCGGCAGGCATTCATGTCTTCCTTCATGATGTCCCTTCTGTACTGCAGGGCATATTTCACTTTTCTTTCAAAGAACGGATCGCCGTACGTCTCATTGGCATCGCTGCCAAGCAGCCGGATGCGGATCTTTGAGGCATGGCTGATCAGACCGGTGCCGAGATATCTGTCTTTTCTGCTGTACACATCGACCAGGCTGCCGTTTTCAATTTCTCCGCTGCTTTCCGTGATCTCATCTTCATAGATCCACGGATGACCGGCGCGCACTGTGCGTTCCTGTTTCTCCGTGATCCTGACATATGGAAACTGTCTGTTTTTCAGCATATCTTCCTCTTTTCTACCCGCGGTACATCTTTGTCCCGCAATGGGGGCAGAATTCTTTCTCATAACTCATTTCAAAACCGCAGACGCTGCAGCTGCACTGGGGCAGATACAGAAAACCGCTGAGAGAAGCGGGATCTTCTTTTGTTTTGTGGATCCAGTGCGGCATGGCACTGCGGATCGCCTCCAGGGACGATTCTTCTCTGCCGATCCGGATCCCTCCCTGTTTTGTTTTGTCATTGTCATTCATTTTTACCAGCTTCCTTTCCGGTATGTGTCAAATATACCACAAGCAGCGGTTCTTTTGGGCGCAATTCACGCGCTGCGCAGTTCGGCGAGGATCTCCTCCAGTTCTTCTTCCTCCAGTTCTTTTTTCTTCTCATCCCCTTCTTCCATGAAAAAGACCTCCTTTCCTCAAGGCAATGATACGCCTGCAGAAAGAAGGTCCTGTACATTTCAGGGTACAGTTAAGAAATTAATCACGCGCTTTGCGGATCAGGATCCGCCAGGGACTGCGGGTGCCGATGTTATATGCCCTGGCAAAATTGCCCTGATTGATCGCGAGCGCGATATGCTCCATGGAATTGACATACAGCAGCGCTTCGCCGATCTCGACATCGTTGAAGGTATCCGCGTATGTCACAAACGAACGGTATGCCCGGATCTTGCCGTTCATGATCGTGACGTCAGCTGTTTCGCCCGGTCTGATCCCCAGCTGTTCAAAGAATTCTTTTGAAATGCTTGTCCACAGTGATCCAAAGCGGACATCCAGGGTCTCGATCGTACCCGAGACAGTATCGCCTTCAAGGGATGGATACAGATCTTCCAGCATGACGATGTCCGAGGGATCATATGCTTCGCCGATCTCTTCAAAGCTGATCTGTCCGGAAGCCAGCAGCGCCCCGGTATAGGCATAGATATCACGGCCGTGGAAGGTATTGGACGTCGCACTTCCTCTGCGGTGTCCTTTCGCTTCGCTGATCTCTCTGACTTCCGCGATGCCGATCGTACGGGCGATATGACTCAGGGTGCCGTTGTCAGGCGTGATAATGATCTGACCGCCTTTCGTGCGGGCTGCGCAGCTTTTCCGCCTGGTTCCCACACCCGGATCGACAACGGAGACGAAAACCGTATTGGCCGGCCAGTACGGCACAGCCTGCAGAAGCCGGTAGCTGCCTTCAAAGATATCGAACGGCGGGATCTCATGCGTCAGATCAAAGATGCGCAGTTCCCCGTCCACTGACAGGGCAACGCCGTACATGGCGGAGACTGCTCCGTCCACCAGTCCGAAATCAGACTGAAATACCATGAATGACTTCATTGTCTTACTCCTCATAGCGGAATTTCTGGATCCTGAATTCCGTCATCTGGATCACGATCTTCCGGATCCAGACGCTGACTGTCCTGCTTTCTTCCAGCAGGATCTTTTTTTCTTCTGATGACAGACGTTCGCTGATCGCGTCGATCTGTTCCGGCGTGATATTCTTGCCGATGGCACGGATCGCCTGGATCACCAGCGCAGTCTTCGGATGCTTGCCGGAGATCTCACGGGGCTTGCCGGTCCGGATCACAAGTCTCTGGGTGCCGATCTCGTACACTTTCGGAGGTCCGTCGCTGACATACGTCCATTCACTGACAGGCCGCGGTCCGATACCGATCTCATACAGTGCCGCATCACCGGAAGCCGCAATGCTCCAGCCGTTCTTTCTGGCAGCCGCTCTCATGATCTCCGGGATCAGCGGGTCACAGTCTTCATCAAGAAGCGTGATCTTCATCGGAACGTCATATACGCCCTGCATAGCTCTGCGTATGATGCCCTGTTCGGCAAGTCTTGAAAGTGCCTTGTTGACGGCGTCGGTATCATTCATGCCGGCAAAGTCTGCCGCGCTGAACGCTGTGCCTGGTTTCATCTGCAGGACCGCATTTTCTATTTTCTTCTGGACAATGATCCTTTCTGCCATGATTCACGCCTCCTGTCAGAAAAATTATATACGTTTTCTGACAGATGGTAAAGAATCATGCTATGCGCACTGAACATTGATGTCATGAAAATGCTGTTCTGCCGTGATCAGACTGTCTTTTTCCGGGTCATAGTAATACGGCGTCTCAGACAGAAATTCTCTTGGATCATCCAGCTGGGAGACCATGATCTTCTGGCAGCGTTCAAGTTCCTTCAGTCCCATTTCCATTCCTGAGGCGATCAGGACCTGGTTGACCGACACCGGCAGCACAAAGAATCCTTCCGGCAGGATCTGCGTCATGATATGCATCATCCCGGGATAGAACAATGCTGATGCGCCGTTCGTTTCAATGGTATTGGTCAGCGTAAAGATCTTTGCTTTCCTGTTTCCGGCAGGCGTCATGCTGACGACAGCGGGAAACATCCTGGCTCCGCCGGCACAGGCGTCTTCATCCAGCTCTTCGACACTGACGCCAAGCCGTTCCAGCAGATCATTTGTAACGATCGTGCTGACGACTCCTTTCACGTCGCAGTCGATGCGAATGTGATATGTCAGCGCCATGTCGCCGATCTGCCGATAAGGAACTTTCTGAAGCAGTTCCCTGTTTTTCGCACGGCTGCCAAGCCGGATGAACAGATGTTTCCGGATCTCTTCATAGCTGTCCATATCCGGCATCTGAAACGCCGGCGCCTGCCTCGTTACAGTCTGAACGATCTCTTTTGCGGAGCGGATCAGATCCCCGTGTTCACGGAACGTCCGGTATGCCTCTTCCAGATCCGCGACAGTTCCGCCGCATGCCCATTCTTCATCGCTGCGCAGTAAAGCCGCACCGTCATAGACGCCGTTCAGTTTCCTGAAGCGGTGCACGACAATGCGGCAGTCTCTGTATTCGCCGGGAAGCTGCCGTCCGGCTTCCGCCAGCACTTCCTCCCTGAATTCCTCAAACGTGATCTCCTTCATATGTTCAAATCCTCTCTTTCAATGAACATATATGCCGGAAATCACGGTTTTCTCACTGATTCTCAAAAAGAATGATCTTAATTGTATCTTCGCCGTCGGGATACTCTGCTTTCAGCAGGTAGTATCCCTGCCCTTTTGTCAGCGTCACGGACTCCCTGAATTCATGCAGGGACGATGTCATCAGCTGCTCACCTTCATAGTATTCTGCCCGCAGGCTTCCTTCGCTGCGGGGAATATACAGAGACAGCGACACCGCGTCCTTATCGGTGTAGACATAGTATTCGCTCAGGGTCTCGTTGTATTCACACGTATAGCCGGGCCCGTTCAGAAGCTTCAGATTGGTGCCCTTTTGGATCACGGACAGGATGCCGCACAGTGCGATCACGGCGATGACGGCGATCCGGACAAATATGTTGCCGGTGATCTTGGACAGCGTGAGCCAGGCATTCAGTTCTTCCAGTTTATCGATCTTTCCATAGATCGTACGGTCATAGGCGGCCTGCTGCTGTTCCGCTGTGAACTGTCTGCCGCACTGGTGGCAGTAAGAAGCGCGGGTGGTATTCATGCATCCGCATCTGGGACATTTCATCATCTCCGCTTACCTCCTAGTATTCATTCAGGATTCGGATCGTTTTCGATTTCAGATCCTTCATCATCAGAACGCTTCTGATGCGCCGGTAGCCCTGGCGCCAGCCAAGATCGCTGCTGCTGTCTTCTTCCATATAGTGGATCCGGAAATAGACGAGGCTGCCGCTGCGGCGCACTGTCTCAAATGCCGTGCTCAGTGAACCGGAGGCGTATTCCTCATTGCTCAGGATCAGCTCCTCTTCCCCTGTTTCAGCATTGATCCAGTATACGCCGCTGTTTGTCCGCTTCCAGCTGCGCATCGGCTGGAAAAACAGGACATCCTCTTCCTGGTCTCTGGTATGCGTACTGACAGATCCGTCAGAATGAACCGTGAAATCAGCCCCGGCCGGAACGGATTCCCCGGCCAGCACCTGCATGCCGCTGCCGTCATTGTTCACGCGGATGACTCTGCCGCCCTGATAGAAGCCGCCGGTGCCTTCAATGGATCCGCAGGAGAAGTAGACGGTGTCGTTATTGAAGTGCATCTTCGCGGTAGTAATATACTGACTTCCTTCCACCCTGCAGAGTTCCCGGAGTTCAGAGCCGTCGGTATTCATCGCGTACAGCGTCAGGATGTTTCCCTCCGTGCGCTGTGCGTAGACGGTATCACGCCGGCATGTCAGATATTTCAGATCGCTGCTGACGACGCTCTGGCGGTCTGTATCGGTGTCGATCACGCCGATGCCGTAGCTTCCGGACGGGGAATAATACAGGTATCTTCCGGTGCTGTCTGTACCCTGTATCTCACCTTCCCCGAACTGTCTGGAATAGGAACCGTCCGTTTCTATGCAGGAAAGAATATTGATCCCGTTGATGAGTTCGCTGTAGTAGATCCTGTTTCTCAGCAGCGCCGTATCGCCGAATCCATATGCCGTAAACAGGATCTGCTCTGCTCCGTTTTTGTTCAGAACATAGCTGTTTTCATATTCTCCTGTCCTGGTGAAACTGCCCAGCGCTCCGGTATCCGCGATATTCCGGGGATCATATTTCCAGTACAGATCGCCGGCATCGGAATGGATGACTTCGCCGCTGTAGAGACCTTCCGTCCTGAGACCGGTGCTGGCGGACGGAGAAGATGCCCGGACCGGTGTTTCCGGAAAGTGCACGACTCTTGGATTTGCGCTGTTGGAGACGACCGCAGCCACCGTGGAAGAAATGACAGTCACTGTCACCAGCAGTCCGTACAGATGCGACAGGAGCCAGTTTTTGATCACGTTATAGACCTTGTCTTCCGCCTTGTCCTTCAGCGCGCTTTTCGTATGTTCTTTGAGAAAATCCAGCAGAAGATGTTCCTCGGGAAGCGGATCCTTCCCGCACGAAACACATGTTTTCGCATCGGCAGCGTTCGGAGCGCCGCAGTGTTCACAGTAGATGGTATCGCTCATGCCTCTTCCCTCTTTCTAAAAAACACGGATGGTTCCGTGCTTCATGCCTGTTGTGCGCCTGCCGCCAGGACAATGACTGAATTGCGGTATTCCTTTTCGCCTGTCACTTCCCGGATCACATGCACATCTTCCGGGAAGCGGACATCCGTCGTTTCATCAGCGACTTCGATCTGCACAAGCGCCCTGTCTTTCCAGAATGGATAGACATCGATCTCGAAATACTGTCTGTCATAGGCAAAGCAGTAGCGCGTCTTGTGCAGGACAGGCACACTCGGATCTGCCTGTTCGAGCAGTTCGAGATACTGGTCTTCCGTCAGTCTTCTCTCGGTTTCCAGACGGCGTGTCGGCGAGATCCTGCGCTTGATCGTTTCCGTGCATACGTAGTTTCCGTCTTCGCCGCGCTGCCGTACTCTTCTTGTCAGGCTTTCGGTCCTGGCAAGATATGTCTGGATGATGTCGATCTTCCGGCAGCCATGGTTCTCTGTCAGCTTCTCAAGATCAGGCATTTCGATCAGATATTTCTTTTCGATCTCGATGCGGTCCGGTTCGCCCAGGAAGCTGATGATCTCATTGATCAGCTTTTTCATCTTTTCATCAAAGCTGGTGGAA
>JAILCN010000193.1 GCA_024680365.1 Solobacterium sp. | reverse complement strand
CGATATAGGAGTAATTGATATTTTCCAAACGTAAGATTTCTGCCATAAGTCCTCCTAGTTCTGATTCATCAGAATGCGTTTCGGATTGAAGCGCATGATCATCATGGACGGAATGATCGTGGATACCAGGACGATGCCCAGACCGACGACATAGATCTCGGCAATGATGAGCGGGGAAACAGAGACATTGTATTCGCTGACCAGATCATCCAGGGTGACATCGGAGCTGTAATCCGTATCCCAGATGTTGTTGTAGTCATAGTAGTCATAGTCTTCGCCTTCGTTGACACCGGAACTGGCGATCTGATAATCCAGGACAGTCTGACCGACCTTATTGGCGATTACAGAACCGGAAACGATCGATAAAGTGAAACCGAGGATCGCGACGATCGCAAGTTCGATGAAGAACTGGGCAACGATCTTTGCCTTGGAAGCGCCGATCGAGAGCAGGACGCCGATCTCGTATTCGCGGTTCTTCAGTGTCAGCGCAGTCACCAGCGTGATGATGACAACGGCGTTGATGACGACGAGCCAGACAATGAATTTGGCATACAGGCTCAGAGTATCCAGCGGTTTGGACAGACGCTGGAACTCTTCGTTATTGGCGCTGAGTGAGAAGAATTCTCCGACTTTCCCGTTGTATTCCTCGACGAAACTGTCGACTTCCAGCGGATCGTTCAGCAGCAGCGTGACATCGTTCAGATACAGGACGTCTTCTTCGGTCGGACGGTTATCCGGGTTCTGATAGTATTCCTCTTCCGGATTGTTCTCAGCCCAGTAATCAAACTGCTTCTGTGCGATCGACAGACGCATGCCGTCGAACGCCGTATTCGGGATCAGCATCATGTTGTCCGGATTCTCAAAAGGTGAAGCATAATCGTAGTTCGGGGCATCCGGAAGCAGCGGGGTGTTATGCTCGAAGATGCCGATGATCTCAAACTCCTGGCTGACATCCTCTAAGGTGATGCCGTATTGGCCTAAATAGGTCTCGATATCCGTCGGGCTCTGCAGCATGAGCGTGATCGTATCGCCGATACGAAGGTTGTTGTGATCAGCCAGAGCACGGGTCACCAGTACGACCGGATGCGCATTGTCCAGATCATCCTGCGTATAGAAACGTCCTTCGCTGATCGTGTATCCGCCGTCGGCGAATTCGATCATATCCGGGAAGTAGTTTCCTTTCATCAGGAAATTCGGTTCAATGTACTCTACGCAGGTCTGCTCACCGGTCACATCATCGTAATAGCAGGACGTTCCGCCTCCGCGGTTTTCTTCCGCCTGATTGCCGAGATGAACGAAATCAAGTTCCTCATTCGCATAGACCGGGTTGATGGAAACGGCATTTGCAGTCCGCACGCGCTCATCCTTCAGCATCTCCTGGACATCGGTGATGCTGATGCGCGGGTAGTTCTCATAGAACTTGTTGATCTCGTCTTCATCCTCGAGTTCCTGAACATACTTATCGATCTTGCGCCAGTCAGTCGAATAGGTGACGACTGCACGCATTTTCTGTCTTGTCAGGATCTTGGCGCTCTGTGAGGCCTGCGAAACGCCCAGACCAATGATAACGAAATTGCCGATCACGAAAAACGTGATCAAAAGCAGGATCGACTTGGTCTTCCGGCGGGTAATGTTCTTTATCGCACGCTGAAAGAAATTCATGTGTTCTTTTCCTCCTTTTGCTTATTTATAAGGAACGATCTTATATGTCTGATCGGTATAGGCGATCATGCCTTCAAGATCCTTATCATCGCTGGTAACGATCTTTGCGCTGTCAGTAAGGGCAACTTCATCCGGATTGCGCTCATAGCTGATGCCGTGGCTATCCAGTTCCTGTTCCAGTTCCTGCGCCGTTCCTTTGGTCTTGCTGAGTTTAACGGAAGTATCCGGTGTCGGTTCCGGTTCCGGAGACGGCTCCGGCGGCGCCTGTGTCAGAACGATCTTATACTCTTTGTCTTCGTAGATCTTTCCGTCCGTGACCGCGCTGCCGTCCGCGTTAACGACTTTTGCGTAATAACTGTAGTATTCCGTCTTGATGTTTGAATCGAGTTTGAAAGTGGCCTTCCCGCTGAGCTCGCTCATCAGGTCAGACACAGTACCTTCGGTCGAAATGGAGTATACTTTGCCTTTCGAGATCACGACATCAAAACGCGTATCCAGCGGCAGCGGGCCTTCACAGGCATATACCTGATTGTTGCTGTAGCCGGTGCATTCCGCAGAAATGATCCTTCCTCTTTCAAATTCTTCGGAATAGATCTCATTGCCGGAAGTCCAGTTCGCCGCAAAGGCATCGATGCCAAGACCACGGATATCGTTGAGTTTATCGACCAGACGCTGATAGTCTCCGCCGACAAGAACGATACCGACGTCGTCCGCATAGAACGTGCTTCCGAGGTTGACGACGACTTCCATCTCCGCGAGCTCGCTTTCGGAGACCATCGTTCCGGCGCGGATGCTCTGGGAAACGATATGATGCGTAACGCTCGAGTAACGTTCCTTCCGGTTGACCGGATGCTTGGAGAGCCATTCCTCAGACTGGACTTTTGTCATCGTCGTCAGATTCGGAACAGTGATGCCTTTTCCTTTGGAAACGTAGATCGTGACTGTGTCTGTCGACTTCATGGTCTGATCTTTCTTCGGACTCTGGTCATAGACCGTACCGGCCATCTTTTCGTTGTTGAACGCTTCGACGACTTCCAGCTTGACCTTGTTTGTCTTCGCCCAGGTCTCCGCCTGTTCCTTGCTGGTGAATTCCGGAACGGTGACCGTGCCAGCAGGCTGCGGACCCTTGGAGATCGAGATATTCATTGCGCTCCCGCGGGTGAACTCGTCGGGATCAGTCCCCTTCATATCAAAGGAAATGACGCTTCCTTCCGGGACATCTTCGCTGTAGGTGGTGGTGATCCGGATCTTCTGCATCTTGTTGTCGCGGATCCAGCTGTCGATCTCGGCACGGTTCATCGAAGCGATGTCCGGCACGCGGACTTTTTCATCCGGGTCAGCGCCTTTGGAAACGATGAAGGTGACTTTTACGTTGTTTTTTACCTTCGTTCCGTCCTTGACGCTCTGCTCGATGATGATCCCTTCGTCATAGTCGAAATTGTACTCGCCTTTCATGACGATGCCCTGGGCATCGATCTGCTGCTGGCGGACCCAGATCCCGACTTCGCTTTCTTTCTGACCGACGAAATTCGGCATTACGATCTTCGGGCGGAAAAATAAAAAGTATGCCACGGCGGCGATCGCTGCCAGAGCAACAGCGCCGATCACGATTGCTTTTACCGGTACCGGTCTGTTCGGCTTCTGGACGGGGACTCTTTCCTCCTCCTTGAAGCTGTCCGGTTTATTTTCAGTGGAAAACTGGCTCAGGAAATCTTTTTCACTCATATCTTGACCTCTTCCATAATCTGTACTATCTGTACTAATCAGTATATGCCTCTCTTATTACGGTGTCAATTCGTATCAACGCACGCAAAAAGACCCTTCTACATAAAAGACCGGAAAAGACGCTCGCCGGTCACATATACACTAACTATTCTACAGCAAAAAGGAGGGTTCACTAACCCTCCTTTTTTCAATTTAACCGTTTCTTAATCCTATTTCTTAAGGTTGTAGAAAGTATGGATGCCCGGGTACTGAGCGGACGGACCGAGTTCTTCTTCGATTCTCATCAGCTGGTTGTACTTCGCGATACGGTCGGTTCTGGACAGGGAACCGGTCTTGATCTGGCCGGCGTTCAGACCGACGACAAGATCTGCGATGGTGGTGTCTTCACTTTCACCGGAACGGTGGGAAACAACAGCAGTCCAGCCGGCTTTCTTGGCCATCTCAACTGCATCGATCGTTTCTGTGATGGTGCCGATCTGATTGACCTTGATCAGAACGGAGTTCGCGACACCCTTCTTGATACCCTTCGCGATGTATTCGGTGTTGGTAACAAAGAGGTCGTCACCGACGAGCTGGACCTTGCTGCCGAGAGCCTTGTTGAGCTTCTTCCAGCCATCCCAG
>JAILCN010000173.1 GCA_024680365.1 Solobacterium sp. | reverse complement strand
CATCACCGGTTCACTGTACTTTGTTTCCGTTGTCCGCAGCCGTTTTTTAAACGAATAACTAAAGGTCCCGCATCGGCGGGACCGTTTTTTTTCTGTTTGTTGGAAGTGCTTACATTTTGCATAACTAAATTGCTGAAGACTGTAATATAATGAAGATGTCATTTAAGTATTGCAGGAGGCAAAATAATGAGAGCTAACACAATGGCGGCCATGATCCTTGCAGGCGGAAGAGGTACCCGCCTTTTGGACCTGACCAAAAAAGTCGCTAAGCCGGCTGTCCACTTCGGTGGCAAGTACCGTATTATCGACTTTCCCCTCAGCAACTGTGCGAACTCAGGCATTTCAACTGTCGGTGTTCTGACACAGTACGAATCTGTTCTTCTGAACTCTTACGTTGCAAAAGACCAGTTCTGGGGCCTTGACATCAAGGACGGCGGCGTCTATGTCCTGACACCGCGTGAAAGAGACCAGAAGGGCTTTGAAGTATTCAGAGGCACAGCGGACGCAATCACACAGAACATCGATTTCCTGGATCAGGTTGATCCCGAATATGTTCTGATTCTGTCCGGCGACCACATCTACAAGATGAACTATGACAAGATGCTGAAATATCATCAGGAGAAGCAGGCAGACGCAACGATCGCCGTTCTCGAAGTTTCCCTCAAGGAAGCTACACGTTTCGGCATCATGAACTGTGACGAAGATGACATGATCTATGAGTTCGAAGAAAAGCCTGCTCATCCGAAGTCCACACTGGCTTCCATGGGTATCTACATCTTCACATACAAGACTCTGAGAAAGTATCTTCTCGCTGACGACAAGAATCCGAATTCCAGCCATGACTTCGGTAAGGACATCATTCCGGCTTATCTGAATGACAACAGAAAGCTCGCAGCCTGGAGATTTAAGGGCTACTGGAAGGATGTAGGAACAGTTGACTCACTCTGGGAATCCAACATGGACCTGCTCAAGAACAACAACGAGCTCGACCTCGGTGATGAAACCTGGAAGATCTACACAGAAGACGTCAATGCTCTTCCGCAGTATGTCGGTGAAGAAGCCAAGATCGACAACTCCCTGATTACACAGGGCAGCGTCATTCTCGGAACAGTCAAGAATTCAGTCCTCGGCACAAACTGCCTCGTAGGAAAAGGCGCAACAGTCATCGATTCCGTCGTCAACCCCGGCGCAAAGATCGGTGAAGGCGCAAAGGTCATTCGCTGCATCGTAGCTGATGATGTGGAAATCGCTCCGGGCGTAACGGTAGGATCCGCAGACAGCGAAGGCATTGAACTCGTTGCGAAGAAATTCGTGGAGTAGGAGGAAGCTAGGATGAAAGCATTGGGAATTATCAATTTTGAAGACAATGTGGCGACAGTAGACGGCCTGGGCGAATATCGTCCGGTACCCGCAATTGCCATTCTCGGCCGTTACCGCGTAATCGACTTCGTCCTTTCCAACATGACGAATTCCGGTATCGACAGAGTGCAGGTTTACTGCAAAGAAAAACCCCGCAACCTGATCGAACACCTGGGCAACGGTTCCGTTTACAACATTAACTCTAAGCGCGGCAAGCTCCGCATCCTCTATGGTGAAAAGAATTTCGCGTCACCTGTATACAATCATGACATCGCGAACTTCATGCTGAACATGCAGTATATCGAACGTGACAACAATCCGTATGTTGTCGTTGCGCCGAGCTATTTCATGTACAGCCTCGATTACAGCACAGTCCTCGCAAAGCATCTTGAAACAGGTGCTGACGTAACAGTTCTTTACACATCCACAAATGAAGCAAAGACTTCTTATCTGGGATGCGACGTCCTGACACTGGACAAGGAAAAGAAGGTTACAGCGATCGACAGAAACCGCGGCAACACAGTCAGAAAGAACGTTTCCATGGAATGCTATGTCATGACAAAGAAACTCTTCATTGACCTGGTCAAGAAGGCTGCGGAAACATCCTCCCTGTACTGGTTCAAGGACATCCTGAGAGACTCCGTCGGCGAACTCGACATCAGAGGCTTCCAGTTCAAGGGATATGTCGCATGCATTAACAGCCTGCCCGAATACTTCCGCGTCAGCATGGCACTCAGAGACAGAACAACAGCTGCAGGCCTGTTCAAGCCGGGATGGCCGATCTACACACAGACCAATGACTCCAGCCCGACAAAATATGAGGCCGGTTCAAAGGTCACAGGGTCTGTTGTAGCCAACGGTTCCGTCATTGAAGGAACAGCTGAAAACTGCATTATCAGCCGTGGTGTCACCATCCGCAAGGGTGCTGTCATCAAGAACAGCAT
>JAILCN010000169.1 GCA_024680365.1 Solobacterium sp. | reverse complement strand
GTGCTGTTGCCCAGGGTACTCCGCTCGGAGAAACAGTTTCCGCTTCCGAACTCGAAACACTGCGTCGTCAGGGCAAGGTTGCTTTACCGGAAGATCTGGACATCGATCCGAAGCGCGCTACAAAGGACCTGCTTGCTGCGAAATCCCTCGAAGAGATCGCAGAGATCTCCGGCGGCCTCTATGAGATCCCGGAAAAACTGAAATACAAGCCGGAAGAAAACAAATAAGAAAGGATAAAGAATAATGCCAACAAAAAAACAAGAGGAACTTCTTAAGAAAAAAGAGCAGTTAGCTCTTGGCGGCGGCGAGAAGGCTATTGAAAAACAGCACTCTCTCGGCAAATACACCGCAAGAGAAAGACTCGAGAAATTCTTCGATGAAAACACATTTGTCGAGACAGGTATGTTCGTTAAGCATCGTTGCTCCAACTTCGGCATGGAAAAGAAAGACCTTGCCGGTGACGGTGTTGTAACCGGACACGGTTATGTAAACGGTCGTCTCGTTTACGCTGCAGCTCAGGACTTCACTGTTGTCGGTGGTTCCTTAGGCGAACAGCACGCTGCTAAGATCGCAGCTTGCCAGCAGGCTGCTCTGAAGGTCGGCGCTCCGATGATCTGCATCAACGACTCCGGTGGAGCTCGTATCCAGGAAGGCGTTGACGCATTAGCCGGTTACGGTTGGCTCTTCAAGAACAACACAATGGCTTCCGGTGTCATCCCGCAGATCTCCGTTATCATGGGACCGTGCGCAGGTGGTGCCGTTTACTCCCCGGCTATCACTGACTTCATCTTCATGGTTGAGAACACTTCCCAGATGTTCATCACAGGACCGGCTGTCATCAAGAGTGTCACCGGTGAAGAAGTCACTGCTAACGAACTCGGTGGTGCAATGGCTCACAACTCCATTTCCGGTTGTGCACACTTCGCTTGCGAAAACGAAGACGCATGCCTGAACAAGATCCGTGAACTGCTGTCCTACCTGCCGCAGAACAACAACGAAACAGCTCCTGAATATGCTTCCTCCGATGATCCGAACCGTGAAGACGAAAGCCTCGACACGATCGTTCCGGAAAATCCGCGTAAGGCATACGATATGAAGGAAGTTATCCGCTCCTTAGCAGATAACGGTGTCTTCTTCGAAACTCAGGAACACTATGCTAAAAACATCATCACCGGCTTCATCCGTCTGAACGGTGCTTCTGTCGGTGTCATCGCTAACCAGCCGAAAGTTATCGGTGGTTCCCTCGATATCAACGGTGCAGATAAGGCTGCTCGCTTCATCCGCACATGTGACTCCTTCAACGTTCCGATGCTGACAATCGAAGACGTTCCGGGCTTCATGCCGGGTACATCTCAGGAACATGGTGGTATCATCCGTCACGGCGCTAAGATGCTGTACGCTTACTCAGAAGCAAGTGTACCGATGGTCACTCTGATCACTCGTAAGGCATACGGCGGTGCTTACATCGGTATGTGCTCCAAGCACCTGGGTGCTGACGTTGTCTTCGCTTGGCCGGATACAGAGATCGCTGTTATGGGTGCCGAAGGCGCTGCTAACATCATCTTCTCCAAGGACATCAAGAATGCTGCTGACCCGGTAGCTGAAAGAGCTAAGAAGATCGCTGAATACCAGGATCTGATGATGAACCCGTACGTTGCAGCTTCCAGAGGCTATGTTGACGATGTCATCATGCCGCATGAAACACGTAAACACCTGATCGAAGCATTCGCTTCCCTCAAGGGAAAGAGAGTTTCTCATCCGTTAAAGAAACACGGTAACATGCCGTTATAAGGAGGAATCATGTACGGAGATGTAGTAACGATCCCTCAGGCAATTACTGTCTGTGTATTCTCAATCGCGGTCGTCTTCTTCGTTCTGTTCCTGCTTTCTGTTCTCATCAATGTTGTCGCCGCTATCATTAACGGCACACAGAAAAAATCGGCTCCGGCGCCAGCAACAAAAGCTGCGCCGGCACCGGTTGAGACCGTAACAGAAACGGCTGAACCCGAAGACGATGGCGCTCTGACAGCTGTTATCGCAGCTGCGATCGCCGCCGCAACCGGAAAGAGCGCAAGCTCCTTCGTCATCAAAAGCATCCGTCCTTTAAACCAGGATTCCGAATGGGGCCGCATTAGCCGCAGCTCTTCCTTAAGATAAAAGAAAGGTACAATAGTTAAAATGTCTGTTAAAAAATTCAATATCACCGTTGATGGTGTTGCTCATGTCGTAGAAGTTGAAGAAGTTGGTTCTGTTGCTTCCGCTCCGGTCGCTGCTCCGGTAGCTCCGGTTGCACCGGCTCCGGTCGCACCGGCTCCGAAGGCTGCTCCGAAGGCTGCTCCGAAGGCAGCTGCTGCTGCAGGCGATGTTACAGCTCCGCTGCAGGGTACAGTTCTTTCCGTTAACGTTAAGGTTGGCGATTCCGTCAAGGCTGGTCAGACGCTGGTCGTTATCGAAGCAATGAAGATGGAAAACGAAATCGTTGCTCCGACTGATGGCACAGTTACTGCTGTTAAGTGCAACAAGGGTGAATCCGTTGCTGCCGGTGATCCGCTGGTAACCCTCGGCTAGGAGGTTATTAGCCAATGCTCGACATACTCTTAGGTTTCTGGGAGAGTACGGGCTTTTCGCAGATCTTCAAACTCGACACGGTGCTCTTCGGAATTCCGCTTCCGGGACATCTGATCATGATCTGCCTGGCCTGCCTCTTCCTCTATCTCGCAATCCATAAAGGATTCGAACCGTATCTTCTTATCCCGATCGCATTCGGTATGCTGCTCGTCAACCTGCCGTTCGCAGGTCTGATGGACCATGCTACTGAATCCGCAAAGGGTGGTCTTCTGTACTATCTCTATCAGGGTGTTGATCTCGGTATCTATCCGCCGCTGATCTTCCTCTGTATCGGTGCCGGCACAGACTTCGGTCCGCTGCTTGCTAACCCGAAGAGCTTACTGCTCGGTGCGGCTGCTCAGCTTGGTATCTTCACCACCTTCTTTGGTGCTATCGCCCTGGGCTTCACCGGTCCGGAAGCTGCATCCATCGGTATCATCGGTGGTGCTGACGGCCCGACAGCTCTGCTGCTGACTTCCCAGCTTGCTCCGAACCTCCTTGGTGCGATCGCTATCGCTGCTTACTCCTACATGGCTCTGGTTCCGGTCATCCAGCCTCCGATCATGAAACTGCTGACAACGGAAGAAGAAAGAAAGATCAAGATGGAACAGCTCCGTCCGGTCTCCAAGACAGAAAAGATCGTCTTCCCGATCGTTGTTACGATCTTCGTATGTCTGCTTCTCCCGGATGCTGCACCGCTGATCGGCATGCTCATGCTCGGTAACCTGACTAAGGAATCCGGACTTGTTCCGCATCTGGTAAATGCTCTGCAGAACTCCTTAATGTACATGATCTCCATCTTCTTAGGCGTTACTGTCGGTGCGAAAGCAACTGCAGAAATGTTCTTAAGAGCTGAGACCATCAAGATCATCGTCCTCGGTATCCTGGCATTCTCCCTCGGTACAGCCGGTGGTGTCCTGTTAGGTAAATTAATGTGCAAGCTGGACGGCGGTAAGACAAACCCGCTGATCGGTGCTGCCGGTGTATCCGCAGTCCCGATGGCTGCCCGTGTTGTCCAGAAGGAAGGCCAGAAATACAATCCTTCCAACTTCCTGCTCATGCACGCTATGGGCCCGAACGTTGCCGGTGTTATCGGTTCCGCTGTTGCGGCCGGTATGCTGCTCCTGTTCTTCGGACACTAAGCTGCATATAAAAGATTTCTTAGCAATATAAAACTCCCCTTTCCACCTATATTATTTTGCTAAGACGTAAGGCGGCTTCTGCCGCCTTCCTTTATCTCTAAAACACTCTACAATCGAAAGGAAAACAATGTTATGCAATTAACTGAAAAAACGCAGATGTCATCACGTGAAAAAACACGCGCAATGGTCATGACTGCTCTTGGAGCAGCGATCATCTCCGCGCTCTCTCCGATCTCGATCCCGCTTGGAAACTTCGTTCCGATCTCTCTGGCAACTCTCGGCGTCATGCTGTGCGGTGCTGTCCTCGGAAAGAAAATGGGAACGATGAGCACTCTGATCTACCTGATCCTTGGATGCATCGGAATGCCGGTCTTTGCCGGATATTCTTCCGGAGCTCATGTGCTTCTCGGTCCGACAGGCGGTTATCTTGTCGGTTATCTGCCGCTTGCTTATCTTACCGGTCTTTTTGCCGAAAAGGAAAACAAGACCATGCTGGTCGCAGGAATGCTGATCGGCACAGCCGTTCTGTACGCGCTGGGTACTGTCTGGTTCATGTATGTCACGAAAATGGATCTGATGGCTTCTCTGGGTCTTTGTGTCATTCCGTTCCTCTTCGGTGATGCCCTTAAGATGATCGTGGTCTATATTCTGCGTGATGCGCTTAAGCGTTTTGTTCCGAACCGTTATTAGTCCGGAATCCTTTCTGTTTCAATTAAAAGCAACTGTCTGAATGACAGCTGCTTTTTTTCATTTCCATTCTTTCAGCGAGATCTCTCCGGAAGAGAGGGTGTCCGTTCCTTCCGGTGTCTGCACGATGAGGTTTCCCTTGTCGTTGATATCGCGGACGACTCCGCATTTTTCCTTTCCGTTGAGTTCGTAGACGACTTCTCTGCCGATCAGGAAGGATCTTCTTTTATATTCTTTCAGCAGTTCTTCTTCCGGCGCATGCAGCCATTTCAGGATGGAGTCAGAGAGCAGTGCGCCGAGCTTATTGCGGTCGACTCCTTCAAGACGAACGGCCTTGTCCTGCAGTTCTTCCGGGAAAGGATCCTCGGATACATTGATACCGATACCGATGATGACCTTTTTCAGGGAGAAGTCTTCCGGGGAACGGATGGCTTCGCAGAGGATGCCGGAAGCTTTCTTTCCGTTCTGGTAAAGGTCATTGACCCATTTGATCTCGGTATGCTGTCCGCAGCCTTCGAGCGCTTCAGCGGCCGCAACAGCGCAGACGAGCGTATAAAGGATCTCCTTTCCGGTAACGGCATTCACGCACATCGAGAAATAGAATCCGTGATCCGGGGAGTAGAAGTTACGTCCGCGGCGTCCGCGGCCAGCAGTCTGTTTCTCGGCCAGGAACACGAAGTCACCATCATATTCTTCAGCATAGACGCGGCAGTCCGCGTTGGTAGAAGCGGTTTCTTCCTTGAGGAAGAAGGGGAGGCGGTTCTTACGCCATTGATCGATCTGGTTGATATTTAACATGGTTTTATTTTAGCAGATTTGCCCATTTGCTGAAATGTGACAAAATTACTACAAAACTGAATTTTTTGTGAAATACAATTAAAAATATATCTTTTTTGATTTGAATTTTATAAAATGTAATTGCTTTAGGTTGGAGGTAGTTTATGCAACTGAATGCGGCGTCAGATTATGCCCTGAAAGCAATGGTATATCTTGCCACTCAAGATGGAGTGACCAACACATCCGAAATCTCCCAGGAGATGAAGATTCCAACTGCATTTCTCTACAACATTCTCGGAAAACTGCGTAAAGCCGGACTGATCGAAGCTTCACGCGGTGTTAAGGGTGGATGGAGACTTCTTAAAGATCCGACTGAGATCTCTGTATACGATATTCTCAGCACTTCGGAAGACACAATGCTGCTCGACAGGACCCTGGCCGGAAAGGCTCCCAAAACAAAGGCAGAACGCAAGAAGGAACCTTTCTACGATCTGTTCACTGCTATCCAGAAGGAATTCGAAAAGAACCTCAGAGCTCATTCTCTCGCAGATGTCCTAAAGTATTTCGAGAAGGCGATCAGTTAAATGAAAGAGTGTGAATTTCACACTCTTTTTTCATTCGCTTATATAATAGGAACAGAGGAGATACAACACTATGTTCAATGTTCAGCGGGGACAAAAAGTCCTTTCCAATTTAAAGAAAAACGATCTGCACCAGTCTCTGATCAGTGATCCCTATGCCGTGTATTACCTCTGCGGCAAATGGATCTTTCCGGGAGAACGTTTCCTGGGACTGATCTTAAAAGAGGACGCCCGTCCGGTCCTGGTGCTGAATGAGCTCTTCCGTTTCGAGGAAGAGATCGGTGTTACCAAAGTCTATTTCAAGGACGGCGATGATCTTACAGCTCTGCTGCGTCCGTATCTCAATGAAAACGAAACGCTCGGCGTCGATAAAAATCTGCCTGCCCGTTTCCTTCTTCCGCTGATCGACGCGAAAGCCGCTTCCGCATTCATCAACGCTTCCTTTGCGGTCGATGATGCAAGAGCGATCAAGGACGAGGAAGAAAAGGAAAAAATGCGCCGTGCCAGCCTGGTCAACGATCAGGCCATGGAACGCTTTACCAAACTTGTGAAAGAGGGGATCTCGGAGATCGAGATCGCTGACCAGATGCTCGGTATCTATAAGGAACTCGGTGCCAGTGCGTATTCCTTCGAACCGATCGTCGCTTTCGGTAAGAACGCGGCCGATCCGCACCATATGCCCGATGGCACGAAGCTCCGTGTGGGCGACGCCGTTCTCTTTGATGTCGGCTGTGTCGTCGATGATTACTGTTCCGATATGACCAGGACCTTCTTCTTCAAGGAAGGCCCGAAACCGGAAGCTGAAAGGATCTATGAACTCGTGCGCAAGGCCAATGAGAGCGCGGAAGCCTTCTGCGCCCCGGGAAGAAAGATCTCGCAGATCGATAAAACAGCCCGCGATATCATCACCGAAGGCGGTTACGGAAAAGATTTTACCCATCGTCTGGGACATTTTATCGGGATCGAGACCCATGAAGCCGGCGACGTTTCCCAGGCAAATCCCCGGATCGCTGAAGCGGGTAATACCTTCTCGATCGAACCCGGGATCTACTCTCTGGAAGAGGGCGTCGGTGTCCGTATCGAGGACCTGGTCCTGATCACCGAAGACGGTGTGGAGATCCTGAATCATTATCCGCATGACCTGCGGGTCATCGGCTGATCCTGTTCAGAAAGGAGAAACTATTATGAGCGAAGTACTGAACGCAATTTCCAAACGTGTATCCTGCCGTTCCTTCACACAGGAGGAAGTCTGCAAAGAAGACATCGAAAAGGTCGTGAAAGCCGGTCTTGCGGGAGCAACGGGAATGAACCGTCAGTCCCCGATCTTCCTGGTCATCACGGACCGCGAAGTGCGTGACGAACTCAGCCGTATCAACGCTGAGATCATGGGCCGCGAAGGTGATCCCTTTTACGGCGCGCCGATGCTGATTGTCGTCCTGGCGGATAAGAACGTTCCGACACATGTTTATGACGGATCGATCGCGATGGCGAATATGATGCTGGCGGCTTCGGAACTTGGTCTGGGCAGCTGCTGGATCCACCGCGCAAGAGAGACCTTCGAAAGAGAAGAGGGAAAAGCACTTCTGAAAAAACTCGGTGTCGAAGGTGAATACGAAGGCATCGGCAATCTGATCCTCGGTCATCCTAACGGAGATCTGCCGCAGCCCAAGGAAAAACGCGAAGGACGTGTCTTCTGCTGCTGATGGCAAAAGAAAGAAGAGTCACCGATGGCGGAACGCCGAGGACCTTTTTCAGCGGTTCTCCGGTCCCGCTTCTGGGTCATCGCCGGAAACAACTGACGGAATGGGCACTGTCCCTGACGCCGACCGAGAGCCGTCTTCATGTATTCATTCCCGGCTGCAGCGGCGGAAAGACAGTCGCGACATTCCTGGAACATTGTCCCAAGGCCAAAGTCGCGGGCGTTGATCCTTCAAAGATCGCGATCGAAAAAGCGGAGAGGATGCTGAAGGAAGATATCAGCGAAGGCCGCTGCGAACTGGTCTGCAGTCCGCTGGAAGAGCTTCCGTTCCGTTCCCGGGCTTTTGAGCTGGCAGTTTCCGCGGACAATATCGATACTTTCCCGGAGGGTGCCCTGAAAGAGATCTACCGGGTGCTGAAAGCGCAGGGGATCCTGCTCGTCTATGCCCTTGAGGGAAAAGGAAAAGAAAAAAGCGCTATTCTGCAGGAGATCGTGAAAGCCGGATTCTCAGAGATCCGTGATTTCAGTGATTCGATCCGGGGTTATATCGGGATCGTTGCCTGCAAGCGCTGATAAGTCAAAATGAGCCGTCTTCACGCAAGATGGCTTTTTTGTTTCTGCTAAAATAAGAATGATGAAAGAATTCACGGAAAAAACGCACGCGCTGATCGCCGGACTGTATTATCGCGAACTTTGCGCATTGGATCCCGAAAAGGGGAAAGAGGCTTTCCGCAAGGGAACGATCCTGCATGGGGAGAGCCGCGGAAAACGGATGGCCGCTCATGCCCTGAAGGATGGGGAGAGTTCGGATTTCCGCAGCTACTTCCGCTATGGCGAATGGCGTCCCAGTGAATATTCGCAAAGTCTTCAGCGCCCAAAGGCTGAGGTGCTTTCCTATTCGCCGGACTACGTGATCGCGATCCCGAACTGTCTCTGGCATGACCAGTTTCAGGAGATGGGACTTTCGGAGGCAGAAGAGATCTACTGCGCTGAGATCGATAAGGCGATCGTCCACGGCTTTTCTCCGGAACTGGAATTCATTACCGAGCAGACTCTGCGCACGCATCCCTACTGCATCCAGCGCGCCTGTAACGCCTGTTTTA
>JAILCN010000112.1 GCA_024680365.1 Solobacterium sp. | reverse complement strand
ATATGTTCCGGCAGACCGTTTTCCCGGATGATCTCCAGGGAATACTGCAGATTCTGCCGGGTGCTTTCGGATCTGTCTTCTTTATACAGTCTGGAAGGATCGATGCCCCGGGCTGTCAGCCAGCGGTACATCGCCTCCGCTTCGCTGATCTCTTCCGTGGATCCCATGCCGCCGGAAAGGACGGCAGAAGAACCGGGATGGGCTGCCAGAAAGGCCCTGGCCGCTTCCAGACGCTCGACCAGCATCAGGGACGGCCTGTCGCCGATCACCTCGCAGCCAAGCACGACGACTGTGCAGTCTTCCTGCGGCTTCTGCGTGCACGCCTTCACCATCAGCGCGCTGATCAGCACCGTCAGCGCCAGTATGATCACAGCCGCCGAAGTCAGAACGACGCGGCAGAACGCCGGAAGTTTATGAAACAAGGCCATCAGCTGTCTGGGAAACAGCCCATACAGCAGAACCAGACCGAATACAGCAAGTCCCGTAGCCGTTCCCAGATTGAATACGGCAGCGGTAAACACCGGGATCAGACACAGGAACAGACCGATCAGTGCCGCTGCAGAAAGAAGCAGCCTCATTTTGAAGCCTCTCTGGCTTCCCAGGCCGCTTTTACTTCCTCTGACACATCCGGCAGAAGTCCCCTGACTTCACCGTCATGACTGTAAAAACAGGCAAAGCGGGCAAACCAGCTGTCCTGTTCCATTTCATCCATCAGATCCCAGTTTTCCGGCAGATCGATCATATGCACACCTCCACAGCCGCCTGCAGTGCTCTGACGATATCGTCCAGCGCCAGCGACGGAGCATTCTTATCAAGACACTGTTCCGGAATATAGGGAACGTGAATAAAGCCGCTCCGGATCTCCGGAAATTCTTTTTCACACAGGTTCCGCACTCCGTAAAGAACATGATTGCAGACAAACGTTCCGGCGGAATTGCTGAGCGAGGAAGGCACGCCTGCCCGGCGGATCGCTTCACACATGTCCGTTACCGGCAGAGATGAGAACCAGCCGTCCGGTCCTTCCGGATCGATCTTCTCATTGGCGGGCTGATTGCCGGCATTGTCAGGGATCCGGTAGTCGTCGCAGTTGATGCCGATCCTTTCCGGCGTCACAGCAGTTCTGCCGCCGGCCTGACCGACAGAAAGAACGATATCCGGATGAGATTCCCGGATCTTTTCCGCAATCGCATCCAGTGCTTCAAAACGGACGACCGGGATCCGCAGCTTTATCACTTCACAGCCGCCGATCACATCCGGCAGCCGTTTCACTGCTTCCCAGGAGGGATTGACAGTTTCTTTGTCAAATGGTTCAAAACCGGTGATCAGGATCTTCATTTCCCTTCCTCCAGTGTTTTTTTCTTTTCCCGGCAGAAGTCCGCAAACGGACAGCCGGCGCATTCGGGATTTCTTGCGTGACAGCGGTAGCGTCCGAAAAAGATCATCTGGTGATGTGTTCTGATCCAGCGTTCTTTCGGAAACAGCTTCTTCAGCTTCCGCTCAATGATATCCGGCGTGTCGTTCTGAAACGCAAGTCTGAGCCTCTTGGCGATCCTGGATACATGGGTGTCAACTGCCAGTGCCGGAATGCCCCAGCATTCGCTGAGGATCACGTTGGCGCATTTTCTGCCGACGCCGGGCAGCGCTGTCAGCTCTTCCATCGTTGCCGGGATCTCGCCGTTGTGCTTCTCAGCAACGCCCTGTGCGAAGCCGCGGATCGCCTTTGCCTTGTTCCGGTACAGACCGAGCGAGGCAATGCATGCCTCGATGTCTTTCAGGTCCGCTCCGGCAAGAGCATAGACATCCGGATATTTCTGAAACAGATCCTTCGTGACGCGGTTGACGGACGCATCCGTCGTCTGGGCGGACAGGATCACAGCCACAGCCATCTCATATGCGTTTTTATGATCCAGCTCACAGTGTGCGTCGGGAAACATCTCATCCAGATGCCGCAGGATCTCTTCACTTGCCATCCGCTTCATACTCAGTGCCTGCCCTTTTCATACTCGGCAGCGGTCACGCCCTTTGCCTTCCATTCCGAAAGGATCTTGTCGATATAGGAGATCTTGAGATGCTGGTAAGCGCTTGCTTCCCGCAGCGCGTACAGGATCAGCTTCTTCTCCATCGTCCGGTTCCATTCACTGACCTTTTCCATTTCATGATTTGTCAGAGGACGTCCGAATTCCGATTCAAATACATCGAACAGAGAATTGTCCAGGATCTGTTCACTGCGGGCAGTATCTGTTTCATACAGACCGTTCAGAATGAATTTGACAGAACGGGAGGACGCCTTGATCTCAAGATACTTCTTCGCGCAGAGACACGAGATCACGCTGTCCACCTTTTCAATGCTCAGACCTGATTTCTTATGCAGTACTTCCAGATCGATCGGGATCCGGTGTTCATTCATGAAGTCGATCAGCAGAACAAGGACAGTCTCTTCCGGATCCAGTCCGAGAAGCTCCAGATTGTCCATGATCCAGTCTCTTCTGTTTACAAAATTCTGTTCATACCATTTCATAGCGGCACTCCGTGTGAGAATAATTATATTGCCCATGACCTGCCTCAACAAGCATAATTTGTCTTTACAGCATGTATTTGGTAGAATATCTGCATCAGGTAAAAAGAACTATGCTGAAGAAAATCATGTTTTCACTTCTGACTCTGATCATGCTGTACAGCACTGCCGCTGTCGTTTACAGGATCTTTGAGCCAAGAGACAATAAAGAAACGGTGCCCGCAGACTTCTATCTCGATTATGAATCGCTGAAAGAATATCTCGTCAGCACCGGTGAAGGATCGATCCACTATCTGTTTTTCAGCAGCCGCAGCAATGCGGACTGCCAGTATGTGATGTATTCCGTCATGCCGACCGTCAACCAGGACGAAAACATCCAGATCGGCAAGCTGATCGAAGCAGTTGACATCACAAAGCTGGAAAAAGATATGACGACGAACCGGCTGATGGATGAATGGGGCATTGCCACCTATCCGGCCTTCGCAGCCGTACATATTGAAAACAGTACAGTGATCATCGACAACACCCTGCAGTATGATCCAGGCAAGCCGATGAAAGCGGACGAGATCGAAGCGTGGCTGAAACTCAACGGACTGATCCACTAGGAAGCGCATGCTTCCTTTTCTTTGTGAAAAAACAGCCCTGCGGCTGTTCTCATTCAGGATAGGATGACTGCGGCTGATCTGCCCAGAGCGCTTCCAGACGGTACATCTTCCGCGTGTCAGCTGTGAAGATGTGCACGATGACTTCATGCAGGTCTACCAGCACCCAGGTGCTGTCCTTTTCCCCTTCACGCAGACGTACAGAGTAGCCGTATTTGGATGCTTCCTGCTCCACCGCTTCGGCAAGCGACTGGGCGTGGCGGATATTTCTGGCAGTCGTGATCACGAAATAATCCGTGAACGGTGACGCCTTTGACATATCGATCACGACGATGTCTTCACCGAGTTTTTCATCCAGGACATGAAGCACTGTATTCAGTAAATCAGACATGTATTCCCTCCTTTTCATAGATATAGGATCTTGATTCTTCTCTGACCAGTCCGGCTCCTTTTTTCAGATCCTTTGCGGCAAGATCCCATTCCCTGCTCGTATCATATCCCCGGCCGGGCTCGATCTTGTCGGCGATATACAGGATCCGGTCCAGACTGCTGTTTCCGTCGCCCAGCGTATGATGCTCGATGGCGTTCAGGATGCGTCTGTCATGCAGTCCCATATTCTGTTTCAGCCAGACAACAGCGGTATAGCTGTGCCATACTTTCGGGCTGATCGAAAGCCATTCCGGCTTCCACACAGCGATGATCTTTTCCGCTTCCTCATCCGGCATTGCCTTGGTCACATCATGAAGCCAGCCGGCCTTCAGCGCTTCTGCCTGATCCATATGATGTGCCTGAGCAAGCCGTCTGCAGGTTGCCGCGACGCCGGCAGAATGCACATAGCGTCTTTCTCTGCACATTGCCTTTGCCGTTTCCTGCAGGAAGAACCCTTCCTCGATCAGGATCCTGCGGATGCCGGATGCCGCTAAGCGGAACATGCCGCTTCTGACCGCTTCTTCATCTGCTTCTTCCAGCTGTACTGCATCCTCCGCCGCGCTGAGCACATGCACATGCCGGTACGGGGCAAACGCTTTTTTCAGAAGCCGCAGACGGGTTTCAAAGGAAAGCGTCCCCTCTGCCGCCGGAACGACACAGATCTCTGTTTCCCGATGATCTTTCCGGTACGCAAGCACTGCTTCTTTTTCTTTCTGCGTGACGGGATCAAACGGACATACCAGTACTGTCATGGCAGAAGGATCTTCGGTTCTTTCGCGCGTTTGTAAAGAACGCACTGTCTGCCGATCACCTGGATCAGCTCGCTCTTTGTCAGCATCGCCAGATCAAACGCGATCTCTTTGACATCGCCGGGAGCGTTCTTCAGGATCGATACCTTGACAAGCTCACGCGCACGCAGAGCGTCGCTGACAGTTTTGACAAGGTTTTCACTGATGGAGTCTTTTCCGACCTGGAAGATCGGTCTCTCGGTCTGCGCCAGACTCCTGAGATATGCTTTCTGTTTTGTTGTAAGCATTACAGCATTGCCTTTCTGAAGGTCACGTTGACACCTTCCGGTACCCTGACCGTTATACTTCTCATCTGACCGCTGACGCAGGCCCAGCCAAGACCGTCAACGGCTATATCCATCTTATCCATATCTTTGCGGACAGTAAATGTCCGGAATGCTTTTTTCACCGGGACCGGCTTCAGCATTTCTCCGTAGTGCTTCTGCCAGAGCTGATCAGCGCCTTCGGTTTTGCTGCGGTGGATCCTGAGCCTGTCAGACATGTAGAACACACAGCTCGCGTGGTCGCAGCCCGCCAGATCGATGCGCACCAGGCCGCCGACGGCGAATGACTGATCCTTATTCACCTGATAGACAGCCGGTTTCAGTTCGGAGGAAGGAATGATCTCTTTCAGATCACTTTCCTTCACTGCCATCAGAAGGCTCTTTTCGATCTCAATGCCCGGCGTATCAATATACTCCTGGCCGTCGATCACCAGCGTATTGAAATCCAGCGTCGTGCCCGGATAGCGGGACGCTGTCAGGATGTTCTTTCCAGCCAGATTGTTAAGCAGCGTGCTCTTGCCGGAATTCGCCCGCCCCATCACGATGACAGGACGTCCCTTCGCGTTCATGCGGACAGCTTCCCGGATCTCATCCAGGCCCGTTCCCTGCAGAGCGGACACCGTTACCAGACCCTTGATCCGGATGCCCATTTCCTTCAGACGCGAGAATACGAATCTCGCGATCTTTTCTTCATTCAGCGTTTCCGGAAGAATATCTCTCTTGGCAGCTGCCATGATGATATCCCTGCCCGCCAGTTTTCTGTTCAGACCGGGGATCATGCCCGCTTCAAAGTCAAACAGATCCGTGACCCAAAGGATCAGGCCTTCTGTTTCCGCGATCCGGGAAAGCACCTGATCCGGATCGATCCCTGTCTTCATGGAAACGGTCAGATCATCATAGTGGATCAGCCGGAAACATCTCTGGCAGTATTCACTGTCTTCTTTCGGCGTATAGCCGGGCAGCTGTTTGTTTTCATTCTGCAGCACAGCGCCGCATCCTCTGCAGATCTTCATCAGAATTCCTCCCCGTCAAACAGACTGATCTTTTCCACGTCGCTGTGGACTTCCTCATCCGCTTCCGCCGGTACGTCAATGATCCGGCATTCTTCAATACCCGGGACCAGCGACCAGTCTTTTGCCAGCTCCAGCACAGCCGAGAAGCCTGCTTCCCGCGGTTTCAGCGGAATATCACTTGCCTTTGCTGTCCTGATCTCCGGATCGCTGAAGGACAGTTCTTCCGCGGCTTTGACGCTTCTGGCGTATACGATGCGGCTCGGATTCGTCTTCAGTTTGCGGCAGATCAGATTGCCTTTGGCAGGCCGGCTGCCGAGCGGGATCTCATCCATCTTCACCCGCTTCATCAGACCCTGATCCGTCACGAACATCACTGCCGGATCTGCCGGATTCATCACACAGCCAAAGCCGAAGCTGTCGCCTTTGGCAAGATTGAGCGCCTTGACGCCTTTGGATCTGACGCCGGTGGACGGGATCTCAGACAGCGGGAAACGGTACGCGCAGCCGTCCCGGGAAACGATCAGCACTTCCTGGCCTTCATAAGCGAGGCAGGCAGAGATCATCTTTCCGCGCGGCGGCAGATTCATAGCCGTCATCACCTTGTTGTTGCGTTCCACGCGCCACTGCGATACCGGCGTCTTCTTGACCTGTCCTTCTGATGAGAAAGTCACGATCCAGGCATAGGTATCAAAGCTGCTGATCCGGATCACATTGATGATCTTGTCATCGCCGGTGATCCTGACCGCCTTGTTCAGATGCATGCCGGTGTCTTTCCATTTGAATTCTTCGATCTGCCAGACCGGCAGCGAAGCGTAGTTGCCGCCGGAAGTGAACAGCAGCAGCGTATCCGTCGTATCACATTCGACTGCGCCGACGAGACGGTCGCCTTCCTTCATGCCGGTCGGCTGGCCGATCGTCGCGTTCCACGAACGCATCGAGACGCGCTTGACATAGCCGTCGCGCGAAACTGTCGCCATGACCCGCTCGCTGCTGATCATCATCGCCTTATTGATGACGATCTCTTCCACTTCTTCCTGGATCACGGTGCGCCGCGGCGTCGCATATTCATCTCTGACCTTGCGCAGTTCTTTGACGATCACGCTGCGCAGGACATTCGCATTTTCAATGATCGCTCTGGTTTCTTCGATCTTGTTCACCAGCTCGGCGAATTCGCTCCGCAGGGTGAGAATATCCGTATTGGACAGACGGTACAGACGCAGCGTAACGATCGCTTCTGCCTGCGGCTCGTCAAATCCGAATTCATGCATCAGGTTCTTTTTCGCATCCGCCTTGTCTTTTGAAGCGCGGATGATGCGGATCACTTCATCCAGGATCGAGACCGCCTTCATCAGACCTTCGATGATGTGGCATCTCGCTTCCATCTTATCCAGCTCATAGCGGGAACGGCGCAGAACAACTTCCTTGCGGAATCGGATAAACGCGTCCATCAGACCGAGCAGTCCGATCTGGACCGGACGCTTGTCGATGATCGCGACATTGTTATAGCTGTAATACACCTGCAGATCGGTGTTTTTGTAGAAATAGTTGAGGATCAGATTCGCGTCAGCGTCTTTGCGGACATCGATCACGATGCGCATGCCGTTCCTGTCGGTCTCATCACGGACATCCAGGATGCCGTCGATTTCTTTGGCATAGCGGATCTCATCCATCTTTTTGACCAGCTGTCCCTTGATCACTTCATACGGGATCTCGGTGATCACGATCTGCTGGATCGTCTTCGCGTCGATGATCTCGCACTTGCCGCGGACGACAATGCGTCCCCGGCCTGTTTCAAATGCTTCCCGGATCCCTTTTTCACCCTGGACGATGCCGCCGGTCGGAAAGTCCGGTCCTTTGACAAGATCCATCATATCAGTCAGTGAACACTCCGGATTGTGCAGACGGTAGATCGTACCGTCAATGACTTCCTTCATGTTGTGCGGCGGCATGTTGGTCGCGTATCCTGCCGCGATGCCGGTGGCGCCGTTGACCAGCATCACCGGAAAAGGAACCGGCAGGACCGTCGGTTCGGTATCCGTATCGTCAAAGTTCGGAGCCATCTCGACTGTATTCTTGTCGAGGTCGTCTTCCATGACCTGAGTGACCTTGGCCAGACGCACTTCGGTGTACCGCATCGCCGCAGCCGGATCGTCATCGATCGAACCGTTGTTGCCGTGCATGTCGATCAGCGGCAGTCTGACCTTCCAGTCCTGTGACATGCGGACCATTGCGTCATAGACGCTGCTGTCGCCGTGCGGATGGTAGTTGCCGATGACAAGACCGACCGTCTTGGCCGACTTGCGGTACGGGTGATCCCAGGTATTTCCGTCATGGTACATCGCATACAGGATGCGGCGCTGAACCGGTTTCAGACCGTCTCTGGCATCCGGCAGCGCACGTTCCTGAATGATGTATTTCGCGTATCTTCCGAACCCGGAGCCCATGATGTCTTCAAGAAGCTCCGGGACATATTTTGTTTTGTCTTCTATCGTTTTCTTCTTTGCCATCTTCACTCCGTACGGAAGCTGTCTTCCAGCGTAAAGGAGATATTATCTTCGATCCACTGACGGCGGCGCTCCGCCTTGTCTCCCATCAGCACCTGAACGCGGCGTTCCGCTTTGATGCTGTCCTCAATGCCGACTCTGATCAGCGTGCGGCTGGCCGGATCCATCGTCGTTTCCCACAGCTGGGACGCATTCATCTCACCAAGACCCTTGTAGCGCTGTATCTCTGCCTTGCCGACCTTTCTGCGCACTTCTTCCAGCTCATCATCCGTGTAGCAGTACTGCATCATCTTTCCCTTGCTGACGCGGTACAGCGGCGGCAGAGCGATGTATACCATGCCGTTTTCGATCAGCGGCCGCATGTAGCGGTAAAAGAACGTCAGCAGAAGGATCTGGATATGTGATCCGTCGTCGTCAGCATCGGTCATGATAATGATCTTGCCGTAGTTGGATTCGCGGTAGTCGAAGTCTGCGCCGACCCCGGCACCGATCGTATAGATCAGGGTATTCAGCTCTTCGTTTTTCTCAATGTCGCTGATCGTGCATTTCTCTGTGTTCAGGACCTTGCCGCGCAGCGGCAGGATCGCCTGGTAATGGGAATCTCTTCCCTGTTTCGCGCTGCCGCCGGCGGAGTCGCCCTCGACCAGGAACAGTTCCTTGATCGACGCGTCTTTCGTCTGAGCCGGGGCCAGCTTGCCGGAAAGAACCTTCTCTCCCTTTCCGACCCGTTTACCCTTCCGCGCTTCTTCCCGCGCCTTGCGGGCAGCTTCTCTGGCAAGAGATGCTTTCAGCATCTTCCGCACCAGCATGTCTGACTGGGACCGGTTTTCCTCCAGCCAGTAGGAAAGTTTTTCCGCCACGACATTGTCTACAGCGTTCTTCGCTGCCGGCGTTCCCAGTTTCCCCTTTGTCTGTCCTTCAAACTGCAGAAGCTCTTCCGGCACAGACACGGAAAGAACTGTTGTCAGACCTTCCCTGACGTCGCTTCCTTCCAGGTTCTTGTCTTTTTCTTTCAGCAGACCGTACTTTCTCGCGTAGTCATTGACAGCCTTGGTAAACGCCGACTTGAAGCCGATCTCATGGCTGCCGCCGTCGGTCGTTCTGACCAGGTTGACAAAGCTGTAGGTATTCTCCTGATAATCGTCTGTGTACTGGAATGCCGCGTCGACATGAATGCCGAGGGAATCACCGGAGAACTTGACCGGCTTCATCAGCGGATTTCTGTCTTCATGGAGATACTCCAGGAAGGCGATCAGACCGTCGGTATATCTGTATTCCTCCCGGCGCTCCATCTTCCCTCTCTTGTCCGCTACGATGATGGAGATGCCGCTGAGCAGGAACGCTTCCTCTCTGGCTCTTTCACAGACCGTATCGAATTTGTATTCCGTTGTCGTAAAGATCTTCGGATCCGGCTTGAAGCGGACCGTGGATCCCGTCTTTGTCGTTTTGCCGAGCTTTTCCAGTTTGCCGATCTTCTTGCCGCCATTGCGGAATTCCATCCGCACCAGTTCTCCGTCATGCGCTGATTCAACGATCAGCCATTCGGAAAGCGCGTTGACGACAGAGGCGCCGACGCCGTGCAGACCGCCGGCAGTCTTGTAGCCGCCTTCGGAGGTAAACTTGCCTCCGGCATGAAGCACGGTAAAAATCACCTGCAGCGTATTCACGCCGCTGGAATGCATTCCGGTCGGCATGCCGCGGCCTTCGTCGCTGACTGTAACACTGCCGTCTTTCTCAAGAACGACAGAGATCTTTTTTCCATATCCATTCAGAGCTTCGTCCACAGCATTGTCAACGATCTCCCAGATCAGATGGTGCAGACCATGGGAATCTGTTGAACCGATATACATGCCGGGCCTTTTTCTGACCGCTTCCAGCCCTTCCAGTATCTGGATGCTGCTGTCATCATATTTATTCGTCACATCAACTCTCCTGTTAACCAGTGTATTATATCAGAAAAAAGACCGTTTTTCTGTAATACTTGTATTTCCAACTTTTGTGATCATTCATACGCTTGTATGTGTTTGTGATACAATTAGGTATCGGAGGTAATTCAGATGTTCTACTTGAAAATGTTTCTGGTCATTGTGATCAGTTATCTGTTCGGTTCCGTGCCCTGGGCACTGGTGATCGGCAAGGTATTCTACCATAAGGATATCCGTCTGGAAGGATCCGGCAACCTCGGTGCGACCAATGCCGGACGCGTACTCGGCAAGCCTGCCGCCATCGCGGTGACGGTCCTGGACGCGCTGAAAGCGTTCTTCTCAATGATGATCGCCCACTTCCTGCTGCCCGGCTTTGAGATCTATGCGGGTCTGGCCTGCTGCATCGGCCACTGCTTCCCCGTTTTCGCCCAGTTCCGCGGCGGCAAAGCGGTAGCGACCAGCTACGGCTTCCTGCTCGGCATCTGCGTCTTCCTGACGCAGCGCTACTTCCTGCAGTTCTTCATACCGATCATCTGCTTCTTCGCCGTTCTGTATCTGACAAAGATGGTAAGCCTCTCGTCCATCGCTTCTATCGGTGCTGCAGTTCTGATCTCCTTCGTGCTTTCCTTCATGGGAAAGATCGATATCAGCATTGCCGTTTCTCTCCTTGTCCTCTGGGCGTTTGTCACCTACCGCCACCGGGCGAATATCGAGAGGATCAGAAACGGAACCGAAAGCAAAGTGAAATGGATGGGATAAACAATGGGAACAATTGAAACCTTTACCCTGCCGATCAGTCCGCTGAAGCAGGATCCGCGCAGGATCTGGGTCTACCTGCCGGACAGCTACGCAAAGACCCGCAAAAAGTACGATATCCTCTATATGTTTGACGGACATAATCTCTTCTCTGATGAGACCGCGACCTACGGCAAATCATGGGGCATGAAAGAGTATCTCGACAAAACAGGCATCGACCTGGTCGTGATCGGCCAGGACTGCAGCCATGTAAATGAAAACCGGATGAGCGAATACTGTCCGTATCCGCCGTTCGAAGATCCGAAGCGGCCTTTTAAAATGAAAGGCGACGGTGCCTTTACGGCAGAGTGGTTCGCGAAGGTCCTGAAGCCGGAATGTGAAAAGCGCTACCGGATCTATAAGAACCGTGAACATGTCGGCATCGGCGGCTCCTCGATGGGAGGCCTGATGGCTGAGTACTGCGTCACAGCATTCAACGACGTCTATTCCAAGGCTGCCTGCATTTCCCCGGCATCCTATTACTGCCGGGAAGCGCTGAATCAGAAGATCAAAGAGACAGAATTCAAAAAGACCCGCGTCTATCTGGACATGGGATCAGAAGAGAGAAGCGACAAAACAGAAACCGTCTGGATGCTGGCAATGATGCTGGAAACATCGCACCTGTTCACGGAAAAAGGATGCGTCACATGGCCGCACATCAATGTCGGTGCCGGTCACAATGAAGCATCCTGGGAAAAGATCGTTCCTCTGATGATCGAATATCTGTATCCTGAGCTGTACTGAAATGTACAGCTTTTTTCATGCGATGCTGCGGACGGCAGAGACAAACGCCCGGTACAGCTCTTCCATCGTCTGATACCGTTCATCCGGGAATGTCTTTGTCGCTGTGCGCAGGATATCATACACGTTTTTCGGACCATGAAAATGCACATACGGCACCGGGATGAAATGCCCCTGCTCATAGCGCCGCCTGGTCAGCACCCTGCCTGGTTCAGACAGCAGCTCGGTGCACAGAGCGGCTGATGTAAACACCGCAGTCCTTTCATCGATCACGCTTCCCTTTATATGTTCTTCCGGCGCCTTCAGACGCTTCGTGCCCCAGTACGCCTCACCCGCCTCATTGATCAGCGGCATCTTCCGGAACAGATCGATGTCGCAGAACTTCACCGTATCTGTTTTAAAATCGTAGATCAGGCTGGCATCATAGAAATCCACCGGCACATAGCCCTTTGCCGTACAGTTATGGATAAATGAAAGGATCTGTTCACAGACAGCTGCTTTCTTTACAAACGGCAGCGCGGAAAACCGCTGCTTCGGCGTGACGACCGAAGGATCGCTTTTGTACCGGTCAAAGTTCCAGTGATCAAACAGACATTCGCCTTCCGCCCATTCAAACAGCGCCGCGAACAGTCCGTTCTTCAGAAACGCGTCTTCCGCTGTGACCAGAGCCGGATGCGCCAGTTCCTCATACAGGCCGTATGCGCGTTCCAGCAGTGCGATCGATTCCTCAGGACTGATCTCGGCTGTTTCCGTATCCGCGCCGGCGATCTTCATGAAGAACTGATGTCCGTCCCGTTCGATCCCGAAACAGATGCAGCCGCTGCCGGTCTGATCAAACACGGAAAAGATCTGTCCCCAGGCATTCACCCAGGACAGATCTGTATTGTGTTTCAGACGATATGTAAATGACTGAATGCTGTATTCCGGCATCCGTCTGCTCAGACCTCTTTAAAGTCTTCCGGCGCTTCCATCAGCTGGAGGACATGGTAGAATCCGTCTTTGTATTCAAATGTGAAGATGCCGCCGTTCGGCATTCCCTGTTTGCCGGCTTTTCTGCGGGAAACAAAGTACTCTTCCCGGTCGATGTTAAACACATACCGGAGCATATTCAGATAATACGTTCCGTGGGAGACCAGCAGGATCGTATCGCCGTCTTTTGCCTGGGATACGGCACGGTCCAGGATGGAGAAGATCCTCTGCTTCACGTCTTCCCCGTTCTCACCGCCGACATCATCCCATCTCTCTTCCATATGGCGTTCTCTGATCTCTTCCTGCCAGGAATCGCTGACAACGCCTTCGAAATCACCGAAATTGACTTCTTTCAGAAGCCGGGTCGGTGTCGGATCGACCGGCTGATAGCGGCATATAATAGCTGCAGTTCTGGCTGCCCGCTGGCTGGTGGAAGTATATGCCTTGTCAAAGCGCACATGCTTCAGAGCATCTGCCGCAGCTTCCGCCTGGCCGACGCCGTTCTTTGTCAGTGGAGAATCGCACCATCCCTGCATTCTGTTCCACATGTTGAACAGTGTTTCACCGTGTCTGACATAGTAGAAGCGCACAGTCTTTTTCTCCACCGGCTTTCTGAAGTTCTGTGCCTCCACAGGAAGACTGACGACTTCATAGCGTCCGTCTTCGAATGTGAAGACCATAATGCCGCCGCTGGGGATCGCGCTGTTCCCCTCTTTTTCACGTATTTTCGTCAGAACGTCAACGTCTACGTTCAGTACCTTTTCCATCAGGAACGATTCAAACATGGCATGAGAAACGATCAGCACGCGGTCGTCGTCATCACACATGTTTGTGATCGTACGCATCGTATTGCGGACACGGATCTCCATCTTTGCCTTTGTTTCACCGTCGACAGATGAAAAGTCCTGTGCTTCAAAACATCTGCGCAGTTCATCCGGATGGGATGTAAATCTGGTGCCTTCATATCTTCCGAAGTCAAATTCATGCAGATCTTCCACTGCTTCCGGCTTCAGATTCCGGCCGCCGATAATGATTTCAGCTGTAGTGACAGTCCTCTCGCTCGGTGAAACGAACGCCTTGTCAAACCAGACGTCTTTCAGGGCTTCTCTGGCCTGATCCGCCTGGATCGCACCAAGTCTGGAAAGCGGGGAATCTGAGACTCCCGAGATCCTGCCTTTGCGGTCAAACAGCGTTTCACCGTGACAGACATAATAGAATGTGATTTTCATAATATTTCCCCAATCTTTTCTCTGCTTTCATTGTAGCAGTCACGGGCAGATCATAAAAGGCCTTCTCAGTTCATATCTTTCAGGAACGCGCAGTAAGCACGGTATGCCTCATACACGTCAGCCTTGGAAACGACTTCGCACGGCGCGTGCATGTTCTGTACGCAGATGCCGGCATCGATGACGTCCATGTCAAGATTCGCCAGGATATAGGCGATCGTTCCGCCGCCGCCCACATCAACAGCACCCAGCTCGCAGGTCTGGAACATGACGTCGTTGTCGTCCATGACTTTTCTGACCTTCGCGACAAATTCCGCATTGGCGTCGTTGGAGCCGCCCTTGCCGCCGCGGCCGGTGTATTTGTTATAGCAGATGCCGCGTCCAAAGTACGCGCTGTTTTTCGGATCGGATACTTCCGGATAGTTGGGATCGAACGCGATGCTGACGTCGCTGGAAAGCATTCTGGAGCCGCGCAGCGTTTTGCTGAGGTCGCTCATCTTTGTGCTGCCGGTCTTCTCCAGCATCTCAAGGACAGTGTTCTCAAAATATCTGCTCTGCATGCCGGTGTTGCCGACGGAGCCGATCTCTTCCTTGTCGACGAGGATGCAGCAGGATGTTCTTTCCGGCTTCTGCATCTCCATGATTGCCCGCATGGATGTATATGCGCAGACTCTGTCGTCATGGCCGTAGCCGATGATCATCGAACGGTCAAGACCGTAGTCTCTCGCTTCGCCGGCCGGAACGACTTCAATCTCAGCGGAGATGAAATCATCTTCCTCAAATCCGTATTCCTTCTTCAGGACATCGAGAAGATACTTCTTCACTGGTTCCTTCTCTTCCTTCTTCGCCGGGATGGATCCCGCCAGCAGATCGAGCTTCTCGCCTTCGACGACAGTTGCACCGGGCTTCTTGAGCTGTTCCGCGGAAAGATGGATCAGCAGATCGGAAACGCCGACGACCGGATCACCGGGCTTGTCGCCGATGTTGATATCAAGGACAGTGCCGTCCTTGAGGCAGACAACACCAACCAGCGCCATCTCGCGGGCGACCCACTGATATTTCTTGATGCCGCCGTAGTAATGCGTATCCAGCAGGACCAGGCCGTCTTTTTCATACAGCGGCTTCTGCTTGAGGTCAAGACGCGGGGAATCAATGTGCGCGCCGAGGATGTTCATGCCTTCTGTCAGCGGCTTTGTTCCGATCACGAACAGGCACAGGTTCTTGCCCCGGTTGACGGAATAGACCTTGTCGCCTGCTTTCAGTTCTTTTACAGTTTCAAGAGCCTGAAAGCCTGCCTTCTCGGCTGCTTCAACTGCGTTGGCGGTAAATCTGCGCTCGGTTTTGGATGCGGAAAGGAATACTCTGTACTCCTCATTGAACTTCATCAGATCTTTCATCTGTCTGCTGTTCATCTTTTCCCAGACTGTCTTCATGTTCTTTCTCCTTTATCATTTTCATTTCCCTGAACGCTGCCAGATACCGCTTCGGTCCTCTGATGCGGAACATCATGCCTCCTTCGCAGTCTTCCAGCTTCTCAAAGACCAGGGATGTCTTATAGGAATCAACCATTGCCATTTTATCATACGGGATCAGGAAATCCGCACATTCTTCCTCCGGATACAGCAGATCACATACGTTTTTGAGAAACTCCCGCACACCGGTCTCCTTCAGACAGGAGATGTGATTTCCCTCCGGCAGAAGCGCTTCATCGGTCAGGTCGCATTTGTTGTAGACCCGCACGACCGGGATATGATCGGCGCCGATCAGCTTCAGCGTTTCCTCGGTCACCGCTGTTTTCTCTTCATACATTGGATCAGACGCGTCGATGACATGAATGAGCAGATCAGCGTCCCTTGCGGCGTCCAGCGTGGAGCGGAACGCTTCGACAAGCTCAGTAGGAAGATCGGAAACGAAGCCGACCGTGTCATACAGCAGAAAGGACCGCGCGTCATAGCGGATCATGCGCACCGAGGTATCCAGCGTGGCGAACAGCTTGTCTTCCGCCGATACGTCTGTTCCGGTATTTTCCCGCAGGGACAGGAAGGCGTTCATCAGCGAGCTCTTGCCGGCATTCGTATAGCCGACCAGCGCTGCCCTGCGCATCATCGTGCGGGTCCTCCTTCTTTCGTCCTGCCATCTCTGTTTCCGGATCTTCTCCAGTTCTTCCTTCAGTGTTCTGATCCTCGCTGCGTAGCGCCGTTCGATCAGCCGCGAGCGCATTTCACCGGCGCCTCTGTTGGTCGCTGAGCCGCCCCGTTCATGTCCGGAATCGTTGTCCGTATCCAGAAGCCGCGGCAGATCGTACTGCAGGCGCGCCATTTCTGTCTGCAGCTTTGCCTGCTTCGTTCTTGCCCGCTGGGAAAATATATCCAGGATCAGCGCTGTCCGGTCGATCACTTCCACGCCGCAGACAGCGGAAAGCCGCTGGGCGGTCTGGATGCTGAGCGGATTGAGAAACACAACAAGCTCCGCACCGGTCGCTTCGCAGAGTTCCTTCAGCTCATCCGCCTTGCCGCTGCGGAAGGCAGTGGAAGGATCCATGGAGCGTGAATTCTGCGCAGCCTCAGCACACGGTTCAATGCCGCATGCCTCACACAGCGCTCTCAGTTCACTCATCTTTGATTCAAATTCCCGTTTTTTCTCTTTCAGGCATACGCCTGCGATCACTGCTTTTCTCATACGACCATAATCATACCATGTCTCTGACAAAAAGAAGCCGGATTCGGCTTCCTGATTCAGCGTGCTCTGGGCAGACTCCAGCGGTAATGGGCTGCCAGAAAGCGCAGGATCACAATGGTCACAGCACCTGCCAGCATGGCAATGATATCGCCTGTAAACGGCCAGAGAAGCACGCACAGCCAGGCACCGATCACAGCCGCGCTGGCATAGAACTTCTTGACAAAGATCGAGGGCGTCTGACCGGCAAATACATCCCGCATCAGACCGCCTCCGACACCCGTCAGCACACCGACAAAGGTCTCCAGAAAGAGATTTGTATCAACGCTTGACATCTTCGCCGCCTGAATGCCGACGACCGTAAACAGCCCCAGTCCGACCGAATCCATGATCAGAAGCAGTTTTTCATAGATCGTGCCCTTCTGGTCGATCGATGAATGCAGCGACCGGATAAAGACGATCATACTGACAGTCACCGCGATGACCGCGAAGGACGGCGTCCGGAACGCTGCGGGCGGCGTGATATTGAGGATCAGATCTCTGAGGACCCCGCCTCCGACCGCGGTCGTCAGACCCAGGATCGAGATCCCGAATATGTCCATTTTCTTCTGTATGCCAACGATCGCGCCGGATACAGCGAAAGCGATCGTTCCGATCACTTCAAGCGCAAATAATATATACATAAAATATCTCCGTTCATTGCTGGCTGCACAAAAAAAGCGTTTGCCCTGTCCGGTGTCACCCGGCACAGGGCAGCTTTTTTCAGTGTTTTTCGTATACGGTGCGGCCGTTCATCACGGTCATCTGCACCGATGTCTTTTTCAGTGTTTCCTGATCACAGTGATCGATGTCATTGTCCAGGACGATAAAGTCCGCGAGATAGCCTTCTCTGATCTCGCCCAGCCTGTCATCCATGAACAGCTGGCGGCAGCCGGCGGATACATAGGAATCAATAGCCTGGGTGCGGCTCATCTTCTCTGTTTCCGGTTCCATGAATTCATTTGTCTTCAGGGAGGTCCGCGTTTCCGCAAGCAGGATGCCGCGCAGCGGATCCGGAAGCTCGACCGGTGAATCACTGCCGTTGGAAGCAATCGTTCCTTCAAACAGTGTCCGGTACGGATAGGACGTATTTCTGAGATCTTCCGGGATCTGCTTCATCAGCTGGGCATCCTCATCAATAAACAGTGTCTGAATGTAGCAGCTGATCTTTTTCTCCAGCACCTTCTTCACCTGGTCTTCGCGCATGATCTGACAGTGCACAAGTCCATGGTGCAGCGGATTGCCTTCCAGCACTTCCTCGTCAAATACCTTCAGTACTGTATCAACAGCCTTGTCACCAATCGCGTGGATGATCGTTGCCATGTTGAAGCGGTTGGCCAGTTTCACAAACAGACGGATGTCGTCTTCGCTCTCGCACAGATAGCCGGCATTGTCGCCGTCATTGAGATACGGCTTTGTGAGTGCTGCCGTATGCGCGCCCATGGAACCGTCCGCCAGCATCTTCAGCGGTCCGATGCGGAAGAAGTCATTGCCGACGTCCATCGTATAGCCTTCATCCAGGAACCCGGAGAATTCTTTCGCGTCATTGAATTCACACTGCTGGTTCACCCGGACTGTCATCTCTTCCTGGAAGGACATCTGCTCAAATGCGTTCAGCACCGGCTTGTAGTTTTTCACAACGGACAGGAAGTCATCGCTGCCGCAGACGGTAATGCCTTTGGCGTTGCAGTACGCGGATGCCTTGCGGATGTATTCCTTCAGCATTTTCTCATCCGGCACCGGTTCAGCGTTATGCACCATCGGGATCGCGTTTTCTTCCACAGCACCGGTCGCAAAGATGATCCTGGCGCCTTCCGCGATGTAGTCTTCCGAGATGCCGATGATCTCCAGCACTTTGGAGTTGACGGTCATCTTGTGTCCGCACACTCTGGTCAGCGCGATCGGAACTTCCGTGCTGATGCTGTCAAGGAACGCCTTGTTCAGCACTTCGCCTTCATCAAAATCATTCTCGCTGTAGCCGCGGCCGATGATCCAGCCGTTCTGCGGTTCTGCCTTCTTCAGCTTTTCACCGATCTGTTTCAGCGTTGATCCGTTCAGGATCAGCTCACTGAGATATCTGCCGGTGCCGAGCAGATGCATATGGGTATCCGCAAAGGACGGCATCAGATACATCCCGCACAGATCCACTGTCTCTTCCGGATCTTCCTTCAGGATCTCTTCTGTCGTACCGACTCTGGCGATGATACTGTCTTCGACCAGTACTGCTGTGGCTTCAGAATTTCTGATTCTGCAGTTGATATAAGCTGTTTTCATTTCATTCCTCCGGCAGTTCCGCTTTGAACTGCGTATTGTAAAGCTCCGTATAGACACCGCCCAGTTCGACCAGTTCGCGGTGTTTTCCTCTTTCAACGATCTCGCCGTCCTTCATGACAAGGATCTCATCCGCTGCCAGGATCGTAGAGAGACGATGGGCGATCAGGATGCTGGTGCGGGAATCGATCAGCGGATTGATCGCGTCCTGGATCGCTTTTTCACTGATGGAATCCAGGGATGCTGTTGCTTCATCAAAGATCATCACAGCCGGATCCTTCAGCAGCACTCTGGCGATCGAGATCCTCTGCTTCTCACCGCCGGACAGCTTCAGTCCGCGGTTGCCGACTTCGGTATGATAGCCCTTCTCCTGGCTCATGATGAAGTCATGGATATTCGCCTTTCGGCATGCGGCTTCGATCTCTTCCATCGTTGCGTCGTTTTTCGCGTACACCAGGTTCTCCAGGATCGTGCCGTTGAACAGATAGGTTTCCTGGGTCACGATGCCGATGTTCTTCCTGAGGAAGGCAAGATCGAGTTTTCTGACGTCGATGCCGTCAAATTTCACGCTTCCTTCCGTCACGTCATACAGACGCGGGATCAGATTGACGGTCGTTGATTTGCCGGATCCCGAAGGTCCGACAATGGCAATGCTGCGGCCCTGCGGCAGAGTGAATGTGACATCCTTCAGGATCATCCGGTCTTCATTGTAGCGGAAGTATACATGATCAAACGATACTTCGCCCTTCACCGAGGACGGTGTAATGGCATCCGGGGCGTTCTCGATCTCCACCGGCATGTCATAGTATTCAAACAGACGGGTAAACAGCGCCATGGAACGGATCCAGTCGACCTGGATGTTGAGCAGCTGATTGACCGGTCCGTACATCCTGCCCAGCAGCGCGACCAGTACGGAAATGTCGCCGACTGTCAGAGAGCTGTCATACTTCATCATCAGGATGCCGCCCACCAGATACAGCGCCATCGGTCCGATCGAAGAGAACGTCGAGATCACGACCCGGAACCATCTGCCGGCCATGGATTCCCGGATGTTCAGCTTCACCATCTTCTCGTTCAGCTTTTCATACTTTCTGTATTCATAGTCTTCCATGCCGAACAGCTTGACCAGCAGCTGGCCGGAAACAGAAAGCGTTTCGTTGAGAATGCCGTTGATGCCGTCGCTGCATTCCTGGCTTTCCTTCGTTAACGACCACCGCGTCTTGCCTGCTTTTCTTGTCGGCAGCGTAAACAGCGGAATGATGACAATGCCGACGACGGCAAGGATCCAGTTTTTCCGGAACATGGCGATCACCGCCACGATCAGGGTGATGGAATTGGACAGAATGCTCGTAAAGGTGTTGGTGATCACCTGCCGGACGCCGTCGATGTCGCTCGTCATCCGGGTGATGATCTCGCCCTGGCTTCCCGATGTGAAGAAGCGGTGCGGCATCTTCTGCAGATGCGCGTACATCTGGTTGCGCATGTCATACGTAATATGCTGGGCGATCCAGGAATTCAGATAGCTTTCCAGAACGCCGATCAGATTGGATCCCAGCGTGACAAGCAGCGAGATCACGATCAGTGTGACAAGTTTGTTCAGATCTCTGCCGATCAGACCTTCATCAATGATCCGGCCGGTCAGAACAGACGGGTAAATGGCTAGAATAGATGAAACAGCGATCGATGTCAGAACAAGGATCATCTGTTTCCAGTACGGTTTCAGATAGGAAAACACTCTGACCAGCAGTTCCTTAGTCACCTTAGGAGCGTTTTTCTTCTCTTCCTCATCGAGGAACCGGCCTCCCGGTCCTCCCCGTCCGCGCATTGACATGTGTTACTCTCCGTTCTTTTTCTTTTCAAATGTGCACAGTGAACCGGTGCGCATGTTCACCGAATTCAGCAAAGTATCGTTTTCTGTCAGATATCCGTAGTAGATCAGCTCATCGCACATCTCAGGAGCTTCCTTGCCTTCATACCAGACATGCTCGTCCTTTAACATATAGACGATGAAGTTCTCCTTTGTATGTTCATCTTCCCCGTCAAACATCGCTTCCAGCTGCGCTTCCGTGATCTTGTATGTTTCAATGCCCGTCACATACTTCACGGCGTCCTCAGCCCGGTACGCTTCATAGACTCCTTCATAGCGGTCGCCTTCGGGCTTCCCTTCATTCTGATACCAGGAGAAGGTACCGTCCGCTCTGAGCACCAGCTCGCTCAGGCCAAGACCCACCCAGCTTGTATCCGCGAATGACGCGTCCACATGCATCTTTTTTTCTTCCGCGCATCCCGCTGTCAGAAGCAGCGCAGCGCAGATCAGAAACAGTTTTTTCATCATTTTTCCTTCTTTCCGTACTATTATTGCACAAAGTCAGAAAAAGCCCGGACTTTTTTGCCCGGGCATGACTGTTTTTTTCAGAGTTCTGCTGCGGCGGAGGCGTGTCTGCCGGAAATAATGGGAAGATTTCCGTTGCGGACACGCAGTTCATCGATCATGGCTTTTTCCTGCGTCATGTCTTTGAGAAGCACCTCATATGTCACCTGATACATCGTACCGAGGTTGACAGTCCTGACTGCTTCCACTTCTGCTTTATCTGTATACTTGTCAAATACTTCCGCGAAGACATCTGTGTATTCGAGATCTTCCGGGATCGTAATGCGCAGGCTGCGGTAACTGGTGTTTTCATTCAGAATGCCTGTTTTGGAAATCATCATGTACAGTCCGCACAGGACAGCTGCCGCCAGCAGCGCGAAGACGACATATCCCATCCCGGTGCACAGACCAAGTCCCATTGCCAGGAAGATGATGACGATATCACTTGCCTTGCCGGGAAGCGAACGGAAGCGGACGAGCGAGAAGCTGCCTGCCACTGCCACGCCGGCACCGAGGTTGCCGTTGACCATCAGGATCACCATCATGACGATCGCCGGAAGAACAGCCAGGGCTGTCAGGAAGTTTTTTGAGGGTGTTTCACACACCCTGTATGTAAATGCGCACAGCAGTCCGCATACGACGGATGCCGCAAGACACGCGCCGACTGCGCCGGCCGTAATGCCTGAAGTTAATATTGAACTGAACATATTGCTTTCTCCTTCTGATTTGCATATTGTGCATACCGGTACGGCTTCTGCGCACGCGGCGTCATTATTTCAAGATTCTGTGTATAGATCGTTCCGTATTTGGAGAACGATCCCTGATACAGCTTCAGATCACTGAGGATCTCTGTCAGCCACAGCGGATATCTGTCCATCGCTTTGACTTCCATCGTGAAGTCCGCTTTTTCCAAGGGGATCTCATCGCCGTATTCCCGCAGATCCAGATCGTGCAGACGATAGCGGATGTTATAGTCGAATGTCACGCGGACATCGCTTTCCTCCGCCGCTGCGTAGCAGATCCGGTCATACGCGATGAATACTTTCGGTTTGAGACCGTAGTATCGGATCATGTAGTCGATCTCACCGGCTGTGTTGTTGTGTACATGGTGAGGAACGCCTTCATTCAGATAGTCATACGCTTCCTGTTCGCCGAGCATGATCCGCTTCTTGTATACGATGCCTTCCCATTTCTTTTTGGTTTCCAGGAAGATCGGACTGTGTTCCGGTTCCCCGTAGCATCTTAATCTCAGCTTTGCCTTGTATCCTGTGCCCATCAGGGAGCGGATCACAAGATCCGCATTGCCTGAGTCACAGTAAACAGAACGGACGGTATATTTGAAATACACATCTTCCTTCAGATGACTGCCGCTTCTTCTGATTACCTCTTCCATCTGTTCTTTTGTAAGGAAGTACTTGTCTTCGACCCGTTTGAATGTATCGATCACTGTGCTTTCTGTCTGCGTCATTTCGTTTCTCCTTTCTGTTTACGCATTCAGAATACCGGATGAATCTGACTGCTTTCTGATTGAAATTTGAACGTTATGTGAACAAAAACGAATATAATGTGATAGGAGGCATTCTATGATGATGAAAAAATGGATGACAGCAGTTCTGGCAGCAGGGATCGCGCTGCTCTGCGGCTGCAGCGATATCAGACAGAAAGAAAACAACTTCAACGGCAATATTTACGGCAACCGCTATACGATCGAGACGTTCAGCGATGACGGAACAAAGGTGCTGAAGACGCACGGTTCCCGGATCGGTGTCAGAGGCAACATGATCCGCAAGGAATCTGCGGACGGCTCTGCTTCGGAAACAACGGAACTGAGTTCCGTGATCACGCTGAATATTGACAACCGGGAGATGCTGACATGCGGTGATACGCTGATCTTCTTTGAAGACGGCCTGACGCCGGACGTTGTATTCGCAGACGAAGAAACAAGGTCAGTCAACGCAGTGCGTGCAAAGATCACGAAAAAAACAGCCGTGATCATCAAATCACAGGCTGGTGTCCCTCTCTACGCATTCTCGGGAAAGAAAATCACATGGTCCGTGCCGGATGATCTGCCCAAGTTCACCAAACTCATGGTCGACAACAAAGTGATGTACATTCACCGGACAAATTTCCAGATCATTGAGAAAGATCTGATCGATCAGCCCTGACAACCGCATTACAGAAAAAGCACCTCGCCGATCTGAGGTGCAAATCATTTTTGTAAACATGGGATCATGCGTAACGGAGCAGAGACCTTATTTCAGGTCAATACGCTGTATATGTATGGTCCTTTTTCAGTAAGTGAATCACTTTCTTCTGATCTGTCACAAGAAACAGATCGTTTTTATCAAGTACGGCAACAGTTTTCACCAGATCACCTGACAGAAAACGGATCGTATCCGGCTCTGTCATTTCATATTGTCCGGTTGCCTTTGTGACGGAAGGAATCGCTGTTCCTGCATGGTTGTAATACGAATACTCTTTCTGTTCCTCATCCAGACCGAAGATAATACTTTCCGCCGGAGTATCATGCAGGTCCAGAACATATGTGCCTGTGACCGGTACAGCCGCTGTTTCATTACGATTCCAGAGAAACCCGATCACCACTGCTTCCGCAAGACATAGAATGAGCAGAAGCCCGGTCATCATTTTATTTTTCATATTGGTTTAACAAACCTCCCATATTTCATCCAACGGTTCTAACAATGAATTTATGAGATACTGGAATCTTTGTTTCCTGGTATCTCTCAAAAGTTCTTGTGTTTGTGGAAAGGTCACGTTTATATATTTTCTCAATGAAAGGGCTTGATTTTTATATAGTTAGCTTTCTTTCTGTTTTCAGACTGTTATCTGATTCAGTTCTGTATTTACGGGATTATGATAAGGCTTATTCCGCTGCCGCAGGACTGTATAAAGCTAATTCAAAGAATCTTTCATATGTATAAAGTGATTCAAACATACTGTCTTACAGTCTGAAAACAGATTTGAATAAACCGGTCCTGAACATATAATCAGATGTCGGCAGATCTGATTCAGTGTAAAGACGCAGCATTTTTTATTTTATTTGAAACCTATGAAAAAGACAGTCTTTTGGTACAAATGGTCGTTTTTTGGTACAAATGGTCATGCTTTTTTCTTAACAGCAAAAAATACAGCCAGTCAATAAACCGGCTGTACTCTTCCATTTCATTCAAATGCTTCGGTAATGATATCCATTGCCTTTTCCAGAAGATCCATCGGGATATTCAGAGCCGGCAGAAGACGCACTTTGTTGCCATGGGCTGTCAAAACAAGCACGCCCTTTTCAAGACACTTGTTCGCGATGTCGCCGGCGCTTCCGTTTTCCGGTTCGATGCCGATCATCAGGCCCATGCCGCTGACGGAACGAACTCCTCTGGCGTCTTTGAGTCTTGCGAAGATGTATTCGGAGCGCTGCTTTACGCCTGCCAGCATTTTGGAATCCAGCCGTTCCAGGATGCTGCAGGCACCTGCGCAGACGACAGGATTGCCGCCGAATGTCGAGCCGTTGTCGCCGGGCGCAAAGATGTTTTCCACCTTGTCGCTGAGCATCGTAACGCCGATCGGCAGTCCGCCGCCGAGTCCCTTGGCTGTCGTGACGACATCCGGAAGGATATTGTAGTTCTGATAGGAATAGTGAACGCCGGTGCGGCCGTTGCCGGTCTGCACTTCGTCGACGATCATGATGAGATCTTTTTCATCGCACAGCTCGCGGATGCCCTGGACAAACGCTTCGTCAAGGACATTGACGCCGCCTTCGCCCTGTATGCATTCGATCATGATGGCTGCGGTCTTGTTTTCTTCCGCCAGACGCTTCACATCTTCGAGATCATTAATCTTCGCGTGCACGAATCCCGGTGTCAGCGGTGTGAACAGCTGATGGAATACGTCCTGTCCGGTCGCGGCCAGCGTTGTCAGCGTGCGGCCGTGGAAGGAATGTTCCAGAGTGATGATCGTATAATAGTCATTTCCCTTCTTTTCCGCCGCGTACTTTCTGGCTGCCTTGATCGCGCATTCATTTGCTTCAGCGCCGGAGTTGCAGTAGAAGACTTTCTTCATGCCGCTCTTGTCGCACAGCATCTTCGCCAGTTTCACATCCGGTTCCGTATAGTACAGATTGGATGTATGGGAAACCTTGTCCAGCTGGCTGATGACAGCTTTTTTCCACCTTTCATCCGCATAACCGAACACATTGACGGCAATGCCGCTTCCCATATCAATGAGCATTCTTCCGTTTTCATCAACGGCAACGCTGCCTTTTCCTTCTTTGATCACAACCGGAAATCTTCCGTAGGTTGACGCGATATACTGGTGGTCCAGATTCTGAATTCTGCTCATCTTCTTACTCTCCTTTTGTGATCAGTGTACCAGCACCTTCTTCGGTCAGCAGTTCCATAACGGTCGCGTGCGGCACCTTGCCGTCGAGGATGACGACTGCCTTGACGCCTTTTTCCACGGCATTCACACAGCAGCGGATCTTCGGGATCATGCCGCCGGAAATGATGCCTTCCTCCTGCAGCTGTTTCGCTTCACTGACGGTCAGCTTCGCGATCAGGGAGGACGGGTCGTCCTTCTCATGCAGAACGCCGGCGATGTCTGTCATCAGGATCATCCGCTCCGCCTTCAGGGAAGCAGCGATCTCCGCGGCTGCCGTATCGCCGTTGATGTTGTAGACATTGCTGTCTTCATCGACACCGATCGTGCTGATAACCGGAATGTATCCCGCATCCAGCACATCCAGGATCGGTTTGGTATTGACTTCCGTCACGTCACCGACAAAGCCGAGCTTCTCGCTTCTCTGCTTCGCGGTGATCATCTTTCCGTCCAGTCCGCATAAACCGATCGCATTGCCGCCGTTTTTCTGCAGCAGTCTGACAAGATCCTTGTTGACCTTGCCGGCCAAGACCATCTGGACGATCTCTACGGTTTCCTGATCGGTGACTCTGAGGCCGTCTGAGAAGACCGGCTTCTTGCCCATCCTGTCCATCATTTCACTGATGTCAGGACCGCCGCCGTGCACAAGCACGATGCGGATGCCGACTCTGGAAAGCAGAACGATGTCTTCCATCACGCTCTGTTTCAGTTCTTCGGAGGACATGGCGTTGCCGCCGTATTTGACGACGATGACCTTGCCTGAATACTTGTTGATGAACGGCAGAGCTGCCGTCATCGTTTCCGCCCGAAGGCTGTTGGAAATTTCCCGCTCGATCATGTCCGGTAGTCTCCATTGATCTTCACATAATCGTATGTCAGATCGCATCCCCAGCAGACCGCGCTGCCTTCGCCTTCCTGCATCGCGCAGCGGATGATCACTTCATCCTCTTTCAGGATCCTTCCGGCCAGAGCTTCATCAAACAGCAGTCCTTTGCCGTTTTCACACACTTTGACTTCACCTGCTTCGGAAGCGAACCAGATGTCTGTCTTCTCTGTATCGAATGTAACGCCGCTGTAGCCCAGCGCGCACAGCACTCTGCCCCAGTTGGCATCGCCGCCAAACACAGCAGCTTTTGTCAGTGAAGAAGAGATCACGCTCTTGGCAAGCACTTCCGCCTCTTCTTCGCTCTTTGCGCCGCTTACTTCGCAGGTGATCAGATGCTTTGCGCCTTCGCCGTCCGCAGCCATCTGCCGCGCCAGTTCCACACAGAGTTCTTTCAGAACAGTTCTGAATGTATCGTATGCTTCATTTTCTTCCGTGATCATTGCATTTCCAGCCAGGCCGTTGGCGAGAATGATCAGGGAGTCATTGGTCGACGTATCACCGTCAACACTGATCCGGTTGAAGCTCATATTGCATGCTTCTTTCAGGGCTTTGTAAAGCAGCGGCTGATCGATCGCGATATCGCATGTCAGGTAGCACAGCATCGTTCCCATGTTGGGATGGATCATGCCGGAGCCTTTGGAGATGCCGCCGAGCTTTACTCTTTTCCCTCTGATCTCAAAGCTGACAGCGAGTTCTTTTTTCTTTGTGTCAGTCGTCATGATCGCTCTTGCGGCTGCGTCTGACGCCTCCGCAGAACGTTCCAGGTTTTCCTTCAGGATCGGCAGGCCTCTTCTGACCGCATCGATCGGCAGCGGCGTACCGATGACGCCGGTCGAGCCGACCAGTACTTCTTCCGCGGAAATGCCGAGGATCTCCGCAGCCGCTTCCTGCATCAGCTTCGCGTTCTTCATGTCATCCGGCGCACAGGCATTGGCAATGCCCGAGTTGACACAGATGGCTCTGCCTCTGCCGCTTCTGATCGTTTCCATGTTGAGCAGTACCGGTGCTGCCTTGACGTTGTTTCTGGTAAACAGACCGGCTGCCGCACAGGGAACATCACTGACGATCAGCGCCAGGTCGTTCTTGTTTTTGTTGGGTCTGATGCCGCAGTGCACACCTGCTGCCTGGAATCCCTTCGGGGCGCAGATGCCGCCTTCTATATACTTCATCTCATTCCTCCCGTCACAAGGCCTTCGGTTTCGTCCGCCCCGATGACAATATTCATATTCTGGATCGCTGCTCCGCTGGCACCTTTGCCGAGGTTGTCAAATCTTGACACCAGCAGGATGCGGTCCTCATTTCCATATACACTGACTTCCATGATGTCTGTGTCTCTGCAGGAAGAAGCGCTCATAAAGCCGCTTTCATCCGCGCTTTCCGCATAACGGATCAGTCCGTCCGCATACTTTTTCCGGAAAACGTTTTTAATATCTTCCAGTGTTCCATTGATCTCAGAGCCAAACAGCGATACGACTGTTTCCATGCCGCTGTAGTAATCCGCTACGACAGGACAGAAGACGGGATCGTTCTGCAGTCCGCAGACCACCCGCATCTCGGGCAGATGCTTATGCTTCTGCGTCAGACCGTACATGCGCGGTGCTTCCAGAAGCGGGTCGTTTCCTTCTTCATACTGGGCGATCATCTTTTTTCCGCCGCCGGAATAGCCGGTCAGACTGAAACAGGTCAGCAGAGCATCAGTCTTCACGATGCCGGCTTCGATCAGCGGCTGCACGAGGGCAATGAACCCGCTGGCATGACACCCCGGATTGGCGATGCGCTTCGCATTCCGGATCTTTTCCTTCTGACCGCTCAGTTCCGCCATGCCGTACGTCCAGTCCGGATCGATGCGGTGGGCAGTCGACGTATCAATGATCACAGTATCTTCCGGCGCAAACGCTGCCGCTTCTCTGGCGGCGTCATCCGGCAGACACAGGAAGACGATGTCAGCTTCTTCCATCGCTTTCTTTCTGGTTTCCTGATCATGGCGCATTTCATACGGCACCGTGACCAGTTCGATATCTCCGCGTTCAGCCAGACGTTCCCGGATCCGCAGTCCGGTCGTTCCGCTGCTTCCGTCAATGAATACTTTCTTCATATCCTTCTCCATAAAAGAAGCGCCCTGCAAGCTGTATGCTTCAGGACGCAGTCATGACACAGCTTTTTGTTCTTGTGTCAATTATATAGTTTCATCGTCAGATTGCAAGGCAGGCACAGCCTTAAGCCCACAGTATCTTTGTATGGTAATACTGCTCTTCCTCACCGATCAGGTTCAGGATCTGATGATGATCCGCCTGCATGGCCGCAGGAAGGACGATCCAGCGGGTCGTGTTGGACTCTTCATGCCAGATGATCCCGGCAACGATGCCGGTAAATGTTTCCAGCGGAGACTGCGGTCCGATGACATAGGCATCCTGGAATTCTCCTTCGCCGCTGAGGGAATCGGCAGCGTACCCGAAGTTGTACGGACATTCCAGATCAGGAATGTGAGGATGCAGGCTGCCATACGGACGGTCGATCACGATCTTCACCGTTTTGCCCAGCATTTCCTTCTGCAGGAAGTATTCCAGCTGAGCGCCAGCTTCCGCGAAACCGAACTTTGTCAGATACCCTTTCATCTCTTCATTCACCGCTGATGCAGTGATGCGGCCCAGCCGCATGGCTGACGCCTTCTCACAGACGCTGTTCAGCAGCGCCATGGCAGCTCCTTCATTCAGCGCGCCGAGATACCGCAGCGTGCCGGTATCCGCGTCATACAGCGCAGCGCCGTCCTCCCCTGCCGCAAACACGGTCAGGTTCTCCTGCTTTGTCAGAAGCTCTGTCAGCTTTTCTTCCGATACAGTGTTTTTCTGATCACGGTTCAGAAAGGCAGCGAGTGTCCGGATCTTTTCTGACAGATCACGGATCTCTCCGGTCTTCATTACAGTTCCAGCTCCCTGTCGTAGAGCGGGTTGGCTTCCCTGATCACATTCTTCATCAGATGTTCGGTCACAAACTCCGGCTCGACCGGGATATCTTTGGCATGCGGCACGCAGACTTCGATCATTTCCTGCAGCAGCGCGGGATCTTTCGTATCCGCTTCTACACCGAGGAAGAAGGACATCTGGATGCCGACCATCTTCTGCTTCAGCCAGACTCTGCTGATCGCAGGCTTCTCGCAGCACCAGTCATAGAGCACGTTCACCATCTTTGTCGGATAGACGGCCGGTTCGCTGTATACCGCGTTGACCGGTGCCTGGGAAGGGACCGGTGTAACCGGAACAGGGATCCTGCCGCTGATCAGAGCAGCCAGAGACGGCGGAATGACAAGACTGTCAGAACCCGGATTGATGATCACGCCCTGAGCAGGTCCCTTGGGATCCTGCATCATGCGGTCATAGTCTTTGATCGTCTGGACCATCAGGGCAGGCTTTTCCGCGCTCGCCGCGCTGAACTTCGTGCTTTCCTCAGGATCCGTGAAAGCCGGGAAGAATACCTTTCCGTCATTTGTATTGATCAGGAAGAAGCGTACTTTGTTTGTTCTTACGCTGACCGGTCTTCCGTCTTCGGGAACAGGTCCGTCAACTGCGCACGGAGCGAGCAGTCTGGCTTCTTTCAGCGCTTCCTGCAGTGCCTTCTGCTTTTCCGGAGAGTTGCCTTCCTTCAGAGCAGCCATGGCTTCTTTCAAAGCGGGATTCGATACCGGTCCGGAAGGTGCCGGCGTTCCCGCGGTCTTTTTCTTTTTCTTCTTCTGTTTTGACATATTGCCTCCGTTTTTTCCCTTACAAGTATACTGTCAGAAACCGTTTTTGTCATATAATTGATATCATCGAGGTAAAGCCATGAAAAAGATTACGTTCAATTCCCCGGTGATCCTGTCATTTGCGCTGCTGAGCGGGATCGCCCTGATCCTCAATATCGCGACCAGCGGAACGACCAACCGCCTGCTGTTCTGCGTCTACAAGGGATCCTTCACCGATCCGCTGTTCTATGTGCGTCTGTTCACCCATGTGCTCGGACACGCGGACTGGTCACACTACGCCAACAACATGATCCTCTTCCTGCTGGTCGGACCGCTTCTGGAAGAAAAGTACGGTTCAAAGCAGATCCTGACAGCCATTCTGCTGGTGGCTTTCGTCACCGGCGTCGTGCATATCTTCCTGCCCGGACATACTGCCCTGCTTGGCGCTTCCGGCGTGATCTTCGCCTTCATCCTGATGGCAAGCGTCACCGGCACAAACAAAGGCATCCCGCTGACAATGATCATCGCGGCAGTCATCTATATCTCCCAGCAGCTCTATGACGGACTGGTCATCACCGACAGCGTATCACAGCTGACGCACATCATCGGCGGAGCGATCGGCGCAGTCTACGGCATGGCGCTCAGAGACAGAAAACACTGAGGATCTGAAAAAGATCCTTTTTTTTCACCCAAAGTTCAGTTTCCGTTCATTTCAGGTTCGCCTGTGTCTTTCATACTGTCATCGTCAGGAGGTGACATATGAAAAAATATGTACTGATCCCGGCATACTGCCCGGATCAAA
>JAILCN010000102.1 GCA_024680365.1 Solobacterium sp. | reverse complement strand
TGAGGCAAATCCAATTATGAACATGGCGGAAACATCAGCGGTACTGGATTTGTGCGAGAAGACTCTCGGTTCATTATGCATCGCCCTTATGGTCTTTATCGTTCATAAGGATGCGACCCTTTTTTCGATAACTAACGCAAGGGAGAAACTGTTCTTCACGCTGGCTGTGGTTATCCTGCTTGCCAACTTTTCAGGCTGGGCGCTTTACTTTATGGGTCATCAGAGCACTTTTGTGATGCTGCTTTTTATCGTAGCTATGCCGCCGCTGTATTATGTGTCCATAGGTCTTTGGCGGCAGAATACGCCGTTAACTGTGACCGGTGTTTTATTCCTGGCGGTGCACTTCTTTCATGTACTGGGAAATCTGCGCTGAATATCACGGTAAATTCCGGTTTTGTACTGCAGAAACACAGATAACAGATGATTGCCTGTGTTTGTTTTATAATAAGGGAAAAGATGGCCTGACGTAATTCCGGAAGGGATATCAGAAGATACTCCCGCAAATAATCAGTCAGCCATCCCCTTATTATTGAATTCGATCAAGCAGGTTGATACTGTTAATTATGACAGCTGTCGTGTCACCGGCGAAAATGAATCGATCAGGCCGGCAGGGACTTTGCTGTATAGGAAATGGAAACATATATGAATCTTGATAAATATGATGGCAAATGCGTAAGGATCATTACTGTTTCAGGAGAGGTATTTGAGGGGCTCGCATCTTATGACAGCGAAGAATATGCTTTCCATGAATACGGCCGTAATCAGGAAGCTTTGCATATTACCCCGATTTTATTTTTTAAATCTGAGATATTACGTGTCATAAGCCTGGAAGATGTGAACGGACCATTTGGGCATTATTCTGAAAAATATGGTCTTTTGGAAAAAAAGTGCCTGGAGTGGGGAACCGATCTGATCGAAGAGGTTCTTGATTCAGAGGACAACATCCAGATACTCAGAATGCTGGCATGCATGAAGGATCATTTCCGGCCATTTCTGGACAGAGGAGTCCCTGGCCTTGCTCCGTGGCGCAAAGGGATAAGTATAATGGAATCAGAAGATGATGAAAACGGCCTGGGCCCTGTATACCTGGGAGAACTTGAGAACATGCTGGGGAGTCTTGTAAAGTACAATGATAATAAAGAAGTCGTTAATGAGGCAAAGAGACTTCTGGATCAGCTGGCGGAATATTACTCCTGCAAATGAAGATCTTTAAATTCAGAATTATGAGGAATAGAACATGGAACTGCGAAAGATAGAACTAGAAGATGCAGAAAGACTTGCACCTCTGGCTGCGGCTTTCAGAGTACAACTGAATTTGTATAAAGGCATCAGATCCCAGCCAAATATTCAGGCGGGAAAAGAAGAAACGGTCGATTTTGTGAAAGCAGGGTTTCCTGTATATGCGGCGGAAGATAATGATGCTTTCGTGGGCTATATCGTCTGCAGAATCGATGAACCCTGTTTATGGGTAGAACATATTTTTGTTCAGGAAGATTACCGCAGGAAAGGTGTTGCAACTATGCTCTTCAGCAAAGCCGAAGAGATCGCCGGATCAATGGGGGAAGATACCGTCTATAATTTTGTCCATCCGAACAACGAAAATATGATCCGGTTCCTCCGTTCAAAAGGCTACACCGTTTTGAATATGATTGAGATCAGAAAACCTTACGAGGGAGAGAAATTAACAACCACTGTTCATGTTGAGAAAGAAGCTTTTGATTACTGAATTTAATTAAGTACCACCAGGGAATCCCGGCAATTCATTGCCGGGAGGAATTGGCCATCAGAGTTCCTGCATAGTAACCTGGTGACCACAGTTTACCTCCCCGGAAACTGCGGGCTTTCATCTGCAGCAATTTCCCGAAGAACAGCGAAACTGAAAAAGAAAGGTCTATGGAGATCTGACTGCGATGATTTCCGGACAATAGACGGCTGAAGCAGGGGAGGAAAAACCTGTATGCCCGAAATGCGGGGCCATGATGGATGTCCGCTGACATTCCACATACTGCAGAACAGCGACTCAAATTTTTGTAAAGGAGATTTAACTATAAGGAAGTCAAGTGAATTTGACTAAAATCTGAGATTTATTCTAGATCCAGCTGATCTCAGAAAGTGTTCTTTGAAATCATGAATCGCGTACAGTTAAAACAACTACATTTGTAGCTTTGACTATGCGGGTTATTACAGATTGGCAATTTAGCTAATGAATCAGGTTTGCGTCAAATGACAGATCGTTACTGAGAAGCTTGTATATCACCCGGAGAAGTTTGCGTACACAATGGCCTTGTGAACATCTGTGAGACTTCCCCTGATTGCGTTTCTTAGTATAATAAGCTTGGAAGGTCGGATCATATTTACAGACTGTGAAGACGGCTTGATACAGGGCTTTGCGCAGATACCTTGAACCGTGCTTGGATATGGGCATATGCGCAGCGTCATAATTGCCGGACTGGTAAACACGAGGTTCCATTCCGGCATAAGATATCAGCTTCGCCGCTTCCGGAAAGTCGTGGATATCACCGATCTCCGCAAGAATGGTCATTCCTGTTATGTGTGAGATACCGGGAATGGAAACGATAGGAGAGTTTAGCTGGTGACTGAATTCTTCTATTTTCTTTTCCAGGACACGGATCTGTTCAGCTCTGGTGTTGATGATAGCGATAACAGACTTTACTTCCAGTTCAACAGCGATGTTGTCGTCACCGACGGAACGTTTAGCCAGATCTTTGATCTCCTCAGCAGTCACTTTACACTGCCGGCCTCTGCCTTCTGTTTTGAGAGCCTTGCGCAGATTGCGGATATCTTCCTTGACAATGGATGACGCGCTGGAATAAGTCGACAGGAATTGCATATACGCCTTGGAATAACGCGTCCAGGAGAGAGTATTCACTTCCGGAAAGACGATATCCAGAGCCCTCTGCAGGCGGTTCATATCCTGGTTCTGCTGTTCCTGGAGCTGATGGTAGAGACGTGTCAGTTCACACAGTTTGGATGTTTCAACAGAAGTCTTGGAAACAGATCTCCAGAACTTCTTCTCGCTTAGCATCTCAGCGATGAGAAGCGCATCTCTTCTGTCGTTCTTGGCAGACATGCCGAGTTCCTTACGCCGCATACCGGTGGTTCTGGGGTTGATGTACTTCACGGAGAGTTTCTTCTCAAGAAGAAAGTTGGTGAGGTTGATCATATAATGCCCGGTGTCTTCCATACCGACAGCGTGCTTGCGATGAACGTATCGTTTCACCCTGGAATAGAAGAGTTCGAAACCTTCCTGATCATTATTGAAGAAGAAAGGTTTGATGGGAACTTCGCCGGTCTTGTCATCGATCACTGCAGCGCAGTGTTTGAACTTACCGACATCGATGCCGATGTTGATCATGATAAATACTCCTTTCGATCAATAGATGTGACGAATACCGGTACCGCCGTTTCAGAAGTATCAGAGAATATGGTGCGAAATGTGAACTCACTCCAAAGAAAGAAGGGCTCATCTAACTAATTGCAGTTTCCATACAACGAAGCGGCCAGACAATCTCCTACGTAGTCAAAGCTACAAAATCATTCGATACAAGTACGCATTCACGATCTCAATTCTACTCGGTTTCCGGGCCGATACTAAGCCGGAAGAGAAAGGAGATGTATACAGATTTTGCTTAGCTGGATGAGCTTAATTTGTATATACCAATTGTATATGACGAAGGAAGACCTGATCTATATTACCGGCCACCGGCATCCTGATACCGATTCAATTGCGTCTGCGATTGCGTATTCTCTGTTCAAGCGGGCCAAGGGACAGAAAGCTGTTGCCTGCCGGCTTGGCGGACTGAACAATGAAACAGAATATCTTCTGAAACGGTTTGGGATTGAAGAACCAGTCCTGCTGGAGGACGCAAGAAAGACCCTGGCAGAGATCGAACTGGATCCTCCGGTCTATATCACCCCGGAAACCACGCTTCTGAAAGCGATCCGGCGCATGCATGAGCTGGACCGGAATGGTTTTGCGGTGCTTGACAGCGATCATACGGTTGCCGGTTTTGTGTCAAAAACAGACCTTGCGAATATCGGACTCGGAGATACCGCGGATGAGATCCCGCTGCTCAGGCAGACACCGCTCAGCGACATCGCCGAAGTCATTGACGGGGAACTGATCTACGCGGATGATGAAATGCATATCAACGGCAAGGTGTCGATCGTTGCCGAGACAAGTTCCGGCATTGAAAACTACGATGTCAAAGACAGGATCGTTGTCATCGGCGATGATCCTGAAGGACAGGAAAACCTGATCCGCAGAGGTGCCGGCATCCTGATCACGGTATGGACAGATCAGATCGCGGAAAGTGTTCTGAAAGCCGCGAAAGAATTCCACTGTCCTGTGATCCGTTCCGGACACGGAACCGTCAACACCTCGAGATATATCTTCTTTGCCCCGCCGGTACGTCTGATCATGACAAAAAAACTGGTCACATTCCGCAGCAGCGAGTTTGCGGAAACTGCCGGGCAGAACATGCTGAAAACAAGATACAGAAGCTATCCGGTCATCGATGAAATGAACCGGCTGATCGGCTATGTTTCCCGCTACCACATCCTGAACGTGAAAAACAGGAAAGTGATCCTTGTCGATCACAATGAATTTTCCCAGTCGATCCGTGCCGTGGAAAAGGCACAGATCCTGGAAGTCGTCGATCATCACCGGATCAATGACTTTATGACGACACAGCCGGTCGCGTTCAGAAATGAGATCGTCGGATCAACGGCAACGATGATCGCAACGATCTACCGGGAAAATCAGATCCCGATACCGCCGAAGATCGCCGGACTTCTGCTGGGCGCCGTTCTTTCGGATACACTGAATTTCCAGTCTCCGACGACAACCCAGAAAGACCGGGATACAGCCAATATCCTGGCAGCCCTGGCTGATCTGGATGTGGAAGAATTTGCCAATGAGATGTTCTCGGCAACTGCTTCAGCAGCGAACCGGTCGATCCGCGACATGATCGTACAGGATATCAAGTTCTATGAGATATCCGGGATCAGGACGATGATCTCACAGGCGCTTATCACAGATATAAAAGACGTCAGGATCCGCGAGGAAGAGGTCCTGAGAAATATGGATTCACTGGTGGAAAAGAAAGATCTGGATCTTCTGGTATGTGTATTTACGTCATTGCTGGAAGATGGCAGCATCTTTTACGCAGCCGGTGAAAAAGCCGCAAAGTGTTTTGAAGCTTTTCCGGATGAAGCAGGCAGTCCGCATACACTGCATAAGGGCGTTGTCTCAAGGAAAGGCCAGATCCTGCCTGAGCTGATCAGGGTGATCCAGGACAGATAAGAAATTGGTTTCAATTCAGAAAGGAGCTGCGTATGACATATCAGAAAGAAAGCTTTGAAGATCTGATCGAACGGATGCAGTCATACCTGACAGACAAAAAATATGTCGATGCCCGGGAAACGATCGTTGATCTCGAACCTGTCGATATTGCGTATATTATGGAAACACTTCCGGAAGATACCATTCCGCTTGTTTTCCGGCTGCTCCCGAAAGAACTGGCAGCGGAAGTATTTGTCGAACTGGATTCAGATTCCCAGGAAGATCTGATCAAAGGATTCTCCAAATCCGAGCTGAAAGAAGTCATCGACGAGCTGTATCTGGACGACGTTGTCGATATCATTGAGGAAATGCCCGCGACCGTAGTCAAGCGGATCCTCAGTACGGCGGATGCCGATACAAGAAAGGATATCAACAATATCCTGCAGTATCCGGAGTCCTCCACCGGTTCGATCATGACGACCGAGTATATCGATCTGAAGACATACATGACCGTGGAAGACGCCCTGAAAAAGATCCGCCGGGTCGGTCAGGACATGGAGACGATCAACGTCATGTACATCACCGATCCTGCCCGTCATCTGCTCGGTTATGTTTCGATCCGCACGGTGCTTGTCTCGGATGATGAAGACAAGATGGAAGACATCATGGACACCGCTGTCATTTCCGCTTCCACGCTGGACGACCAGGAAGAAACCGCAAGGAAATTTGAAAAGTACGACTTCCTGACCATGCCGGTCGTTGACAAGGAAAACCGTCTGGTCGGCATCGTTACCATCGACGACGCTCTCGACGTCCTCGTTGAAGAGACCACCGAAGATATCGAACGTATGGCTGCGATCTCGCCTTCCTACAAGCCGTATCTCAATACCGGCATTCTGGAAACCGTGAAATCCCGCATTCCCTGGCTTCTTCTCCTGATGGTGTCCGCAACCTTTACCGGTCAGATCATCTCGTCGTTTGAAGAATCCCTGGCCGCCGTTACTGTTCTCACCGCGTATATCCCGATGTTGATGGATACCGGAGGAAACTGCGGTTCCCAGGCCAGCGTCACCGTCATCCGCGGTATCTCGCTGGATGAGATCACGCTGAAGGACCTGTTCAAGGTCATCTGGAAAGAGATCCGGGTCGCTGTCATCGTCGGCGCGATCCTGGCTATGTGCAACTTCGCGAAGCTGATGCTGGTGGACAAGATGCTGTTCCATAATCCGATCACGATCCAGGTCGCTCTGGTGATCTGCCTGACGCTTGTCTTCACGGTCTTTGCGGCAAAGCTGGTCGGCTGCAGCCTGCCGATCCTGGCCAAGGCGCTCGGCTTTGACCCGGCGGTCATGGCATCCCCGTTCATCACGACCATCGTTGACGCGATCTCGCTGCTGATCTACTTCCAGTTCGCGAAGATCCTTCTCAGAATATAAATACACACACCGGCAGATCAACATCTGCCGGTTTTGGAAAGGAGCTGCCATGCTTGACGCAAAAGGATTCGACCAGTGGACGGATCAGTATGATCTGGAGACCGCTGCCTCGGATCAGAACAATACGTATCCGTTTGCCGGCTATCACAATGTGCTGGCATATATAGAAAAAATGATCAGACAGGCAAAGTATCAGAAGATCCTCGATCTCGGCTTCGGCACCGCCGTCCTGACGTCACGTCTGTATGAGGCGGGATGTGAGATCTATGGACAGGATTTCTCGCAGGAGATGTGTGTCACAGCACAGAAGAAAATGCCGGATGCGCATCTGTACTGCGCAGACCTGTATGACGGTCTGGCAGAAGAATTGAAGGACAGGAACTATGACTGCATCATTGCGACCTACTCCCTGCATCATCTGAGCAATGACAAAAAGGGTGAGCTGATCCGGGATCTGATGAAGCACCTGGAACCCGGCGGATCCATTCTGATCGGCGATATCATGTTTGAAACAGAAGCAGACATGGAACAGTGCCGCAGGAACGCAGGAGAGGAATGGGATGAAGAAGAGATCTATATCGCTGCGGATCAGATGCGGAATTCATTTCCGTCCCTGCAGTTTCGGAAGATCTCAAACTGCGGCGGCGTGATCAGCCTCACGGATCACAGGATACGCAGAGCGGAACCAGAAGATCTTGCCCGCATTGCGGAGATCCAGATCTTCAATTACAGACTGTATTTCTATCCGATCTTCAAGAGCGATGAATACTACTTCGGCGACCTGCAGGTGCCTTCCCTGATGAAGGACTATGAAAACAGTCTGGATACTCTGTACGTCTATGATGACGGAGTGGTCAAAGGCTTCATCAAGGTGGAAGATACCTACATCGCAAGACTGTTCGTCGAGCCGGTGCTGCAGAATGCTGCGATCGGATCTGCACTGCTGAACTTTGCGGTGAACAGATTCCATGCGGATCATCTGTGGGCACTGGAAAAGAACACGCGGGCGATCCGGTTCTACGAACGTCACGGCTTTGCGCTGACAGGCGAGAAAAAGCTGGAAGAAGGAACAGAGGAATATCTTGTTCTGATGAGATACAAAGAGGAAAAAGAGAATGGCTGAAATGATCCCGGTCCATGCGGATGATGCAGAAAACATCCGGAACCTTTCCGCTCTGGCTGAAGCAATCGTCAGGGAACACTTTGATCCGATCATCGGCAGAGAACAGAACGACTACATGATCTCCCTGTTTCAGACACCGCAGGCGATCACCCGGCAGCTGCAGAACGGATACCGCTATTACTTCGTCAGAGAGGGCAGTGAGAACATCGGCTTCCTTGCTTTCTTTCCGAAAAATGATGTCATGTATCTCAGCAAGTTCTATCTGAGAAAAGAAGAGCGGGGGAAAGGCATCTCTCACCAGATGCTTGCCTTCGTGAAACAGGAGACGAGGAAGGAAGGCCTTCCGGCAGTTGAACTGAATGTCAACCGCAATAACCCGGCATGCCGGGCGTATGAGAAGATGGGCTTCCGGATCGTACGGGAAGAGAAGAATGATATCGGGAAAGGATTCTATATGGACGATTATGTATACAGACTTGATCTGGAACCGGAATTTCTGATCCGGACATTTGATGAACTGACAACGGATGAACTGTATGAGATCATCCGCACAAGAGAAGAGATCTTCATCGTTGAACAGAACTGTCCATATCAGGAGACTGACGGAACAGACAGACGAAGCCTCCATGTCTTTTCCCGCAATGCGGAAGGCAGAGTGACGTCCTATCTGCGCATCTTTGAAAAAGACAGAGAAACAAACACTGTGCAGATCGGCAGGGTGCTGACGCTGACGCACGGCACCGGACTGGGCGGCAGACTGCTGAGGAAAGGCATTGAAGCTGCTGAAGAAAGAATGCATGCGGAAACGATCTATATCGAAGCGCAGACATACGCGGTCGGCTATTACACCCGGGAAGGCTTTGTGATCACATCCGGAGAATTCCTGGAAGACGGCATCCCGCATGTACAGATGGAAAGGAAAAAGAAATGATCAGAGGAATTCATCACGTTTCACTCAAATGCGCAGGCGAAGAGCTCTACGCGAAAACAAAAGATTTCTACACAAACGTACTGGGACTTTCCATTGCCAGAGAATGGTCCTTCGGCGTGATGATCGAAGCCGGCAACACCTGGATCGAGATCATGAACAACGGCGAAGGCAGTCCGGAGACCGGTGCGGTCAGACACTTCGCATTCTATACAGATGACACCGATGACATGGTGCAGCGCGTCAGAGAAGCAGGATACGAGATCACGACGGAACCGAAGGATATCTGTCTGCCGTCTGAACCGCCGATCCCCGCCCGGATCGCGTTCTGTTGCGGTCCGCTGCATGAACAGATCGAATTCTTCAGCGATCAGTCAGACAACGCAAAACGTTTCTTATGATCTATACGGCAGGGAAACCTGCCTTTCTTCTGATCCACTTTTGAAAATTGTTTCAGAAAATAATTGATGTATTTGTATTGCATTCATCATGAACTGATGATAATATCACTGCAACGATAGAGGCGCGGAAGCGACAAGAACAGAGGGAGCCGGCGGGCTGAGATCTGTGTTCGAAGCAATTCTGCCGAACTGTCTTGCCGGGGCACCGGGAGATGGTGGTCTGACGTGAGAAGATCCATCAGACTGTCTACGAAAGTAGGAGTGCTATCTGAAGGTGAATTTCTGATTGCCGGCAGATCGTTCCTGCCGGCATTTTTGTTAAAAGGAGACTTTGGGTATGGAAATCGGCGGTATGAAAGCTGATGTACTGGCAAAGCAGTACGGAACACCGCTCGCAGTTTACGATGAGAACAGACTGCGGGACAGACTTCGTGAATTTACGGAATACTTCAGATCCGGCAGTTTTGAGACGACCGTGATCTACGCGTCAAAAGCGTTCAACTGCAAAGAGATGATCCGTCTGATCAGTGACTATGGATGTTCCCTGGACGTGGTGTCAGGCGGCGAGCTGTATACGGCAGTCTCGGCCGGCTATGACTGCGCGAAGGTATTCTTCCACGGCAACAACAAAACACCTGCCGAGATCCGCATGGCTCTGGAAGCAGGGGTTGGAACGATCGTCATCGACAATCCGATGGAAGCCGCGGAACTGGTGAAGCAGATCCACGGAACAGATCACAAAGTGAACGTGTTCCTGCGCGTCAATCCCGGCATTGAAGCCCATACGCACAAATACATCGTAACGGCGCATGTCGATTCCAAGTTCGGCTTCTCGCTTGTGGACAAGGAAGAGATCTTCGAGACAGTGAAGATGCTCAAAGCGGAAGAAAACATTGACGTGGAAGGCCTGCATGCCCATATCGGCTCCCAGATCTTCGAAGACAAGGCATATGAAGAGCTGATCCGCAAGATGTTCGCGTTCGCCCATGAGCTGAAAAACATCGCGGAGATCCGCTCCGTCAATCTCGGCGGCGGCTTCGCGGCATATTACACAGCCGCGGACAAGCGCATCTCCGTCCGCAGCATCTGCCGCACGATCCTGGAAACATGCGAAGAAGAAAACGAAGAAATTGACGGACAGATCAAAAGGATCCTGATCGAACCGGGCCGCAGCATCGTTGCCGAAGCAGGATACAATCTGTATACCGTCGGCTGGATCAAGAAGACACCGAACCGCCTGTACGCGTTCGTGGACGGCGGCATGTCCGACAACATCCGTCCGGCCCTGTACCAGGCAAAATACGACGCTGTGATCGCCGGCAAAGAATATCTTCCGACAATCCACACGTATACGATCGCCGGAAAATGCTGTGAATCCGGAGACATCCTGATCGATTCCATCGATCTTCCGGAAGTGAAGACAGGCGATATTCTCGTGATGAAAACGACCGGTGCCTACGGCTATTCCATGGCAAGTCACTACAACAAACAGGCGCTTCCTGCCGTTGTCTTTGTCAGAGACGGAGAAGCCAGAGAAGTTATTGAGCGGGAAACATATGAACATATGATTTCCCTGGAGAAATAAGGGAGGATCTGAAGATGATCAAAGGTTCCATCGTTGCGCTGATCACACCGTTCCATGAAGACGGCAGCGTCAATTTTGAAAAGCTCGGCGAGCTGCTGGAATGGCACATCGCCAATTCTACCGACGGCATTCTGGTGCTCGGTACGACCGGTGAAAGCACGACCATGACGCATGAGGAAGACGACGCGGTCGTTAAATTCACCATGAAGACAGTGAACCACCGTGTTCCCGTCATTGCCGGCTCCGGTTCCAACGACACAAAGACGATGCTGGAAAAGAGCAGAAAATACGCAGACCTCGGCGTCGACGCGCTGCTGGTCATCACGCCGTATTACAACAAGGCTAATGAAGAAGGCATGATCCGCCACTTCACGACCGTTGCGGACAATGTCAGCGCACCGCTGATCCTCTACAACGTGCCGGGCAGGACCGGCTGTTCCCTGAGTGTCAGCGCAGTGGAAAGACTTTCAAAGCATCCGAACATCATCGGCATCAAGGAAGCCAGCGGCAACATCAGCTACGCGGTCAGCGTGTCCCGCTTCGTGAACGAAAACTTCGCGATGTACAGCGGCAACGATGACATGGTCATTCCGATCCTGTCGCTGGGCGGCTCGGGCGTGATCAGCGTCTTCGCGAATACCAATCCGAAGGAATGCCATGACATGGTCGCGAACTGGATGGAAGGAAAACAGAAGGAAGCGCTGGACATCCAGCAGAAATATCTGGATTATATCCACGCGCTGTTCTGTGAAGTCAATCCGATCCCGGTGAAAGAAGCACTGAACGCGATGGGCTGCGGTGTCGGCGGATACAGACTGCCGCTGTATGAGATGGCGGAAGCCAACAAGCAGAAGCTGTACGCGGAAATGAAGAAGGTCGGCCTGCTATGAAAGTCATCATCGGCGGAAGAGGAAAAATGGGAAGCCTGCTTGCGGAAACTGCGGAGAAGGCCGGATACGAAGTATTAGGCATGTTTGACGCATTCAATCTGGATGAACTGGAAACATGCGAAAAAGCAGATATGATCATTGATTTCTCTCACCGGAACAATCTGGGCTGGATCATTGATTACGTCAATGCGAATGACTGCGCGCTCGTCTATGGCACAACGGGACTGACGGACGAGCAGAAAGAACAGATCTTCGCGCTGGCGGAAAACCATCCGGTGTTCCTCAGTTCAAACTTCTCGTACGGCGTAGCGGTCCTGCAGGAGCTGATCCGCGTCGCAGCGCCGCTGCTGGAAGAAACATTCGATATTGAACTGACAGAAACACATCACAATCAGAAACAGGACGCGCCGAGCGGCACTGCGAGAACGCTGCTCGACATCCTGAACAGGGACGGGAAATATAAAGAAGTATACGGAAGAAGCGGCATGACAGGCGCCCGGGAAAAAGAGATCGGCGTGCATTCTCTGCGCGGCGGCACCGAAGCCGGCGAACACAGCGTCCACTTCTTCGGATCCAATGAAAGCATCACGATCACCCATCACGCGGACAACCGCATGATCTTCGTGAACGGAGCGGTGCGCGCAGCCGGGTATCTGCAGGACAAAGGCCCGGGACTGTATACAATGAAAGATCTGCTGTTTGGAAAGGATGAATGACTATGAAGATCAGAATCGGCATTGTCGGATACGGCAACCTCGGCCGCGGCGTGGAATGCGCCGTCCGCGAAACATCTGACATGGAGCTTGCGGCAGTATTTACCCGCCGTGATCCTTCCTCTCTGAAACTGAAGACAGAAAACGTACCGGTCGTTTCCGTGAATGACATACTGGAGTGGAAAGACAAAATCGACGTGCTCGTCCTCTGCGGCGGCAGCGCGACAGATCTGCCGGAACAGACTCCGGCTTACGCGAAGCATTTCAATGTCATCGACAGCTTTGATACCCACGCAAGGATCCCCGAACACTTCGCGGCAGTTAACGCGGCCGCAAAGGAAAACGGACATACAGCCATGATCTCCGTCGGCTGGGATCCGGGACTGTTCTCTTTGATCCGCGCGTATTCCTCCGCTGTTCTTCCCAACGGCAAGGATTATACATTCTGGGGCAAAGGCGTTTCCCAGGGTCACTCTGACGCGATCCGCCGCATCGAAGGCGTCGCGAACGCAAAGCAGTATACGATCCCTGTCGATGCCGCTCTGGAAGCAGTCCGCAGCGGAAAGAATCCGGAACTGACCACAAGACAGAAGCACATCAGAGAATGCTTCGTTGTTCTGAAGGAAGGCGCAGATCCGGACAAGGTCGAAAAAGAGATCGTGGAAATGCCGAATTACTTCGCGGATTATGACACAACGGTCCACTTCATCTCCAAAGAAGAATTCGCGGCGAATCATTCCGGACTTGCGCACGGCGGCTTTGTCTTCCGTTCCGGCGCGACCGGTCTGGATCATGAGCACAAGCATGTGATCGAATTCTCCCTGAAGCTCGATTCCAACCCGGAATTCACATCCAGCGTGATCATTGCCTACGCCAGGGCAGTCAAGAGACTGAATGACAAGGGCGATACCGGCTGTAAGACAGTCTTCGATATTCCGCCGGTCCTGCTCAGCGAACTGTCACCGGAAGAGATGCGCAGCCATCTGCTCTGAGAAATGTAAAAAAGCCAGTGAACATTCACTGACTTTTTCTTTCGTGCCGGCAATCGGATTCGAACCAACGACCTATTCATTACGAATGAATTGCTCTGCCAACTGAGCTATGCCGGCATCGGCCTGTTTATTATATGTTAAATCTCCGGAATAATCAATTCACTTTTCATGTCCATGCGTAACAGTATTCTGATATAGTTCTATATGGTACTATATTTGCGGAGGATCACAGAATGTATCAGGGCGGATATCTGGCCGGCAGGATCCATAAACTGACCGGCAGAAAGATCAATGAACTGTTAAAGGCAAACGGTGTAAAAGAAATGAACGGCGCGCAGGGAACGATCCTGTTCGCGTTATGGACAAATGAATCTCTGACGATCAAGGAGATCACGAAGATGACAGGTCTTGCCAAGACATCCCTTACCAGCATGCTGGAGAGGATGCGGCAGGCGGATCTGATCGGCATCACTGACAATCCGGAAGACGGCCGCTCCAAGCTCATCACCCTGACGGAAAAGTCAAGGAAGCTGAGAAGCGTTTATGAGAAGATCTCAGCAGACATGGCAGACTGCTGGTACCGGGGATTCAGCGAAGAAGAGATCCTGCGTTTTGAAGAAATGCTGGAGAAAGTACTGCACAACATAGAAAGCTTTGAGGTGGCAAATGACAAAGACAGAACAGCCGGAACATATTGAAGTCAGAGGTGCCAGAGTGCACAATCTGAAGAATATCGATGTAGATATCCCGCTGCATCAGATCGTCGGGATCGCCGGTGTTTCCGGTTCCGGCAAGTCCTCACTGGCGCTAGGCGTCCTGTACGCGGAAGGCTCGAGAAGATATCTGGAATCATTGTCCACCTATACAAGAAGAAGGATGACCCAGGCATCCCGTGCCGATGTGGATGAGGTGCGGTATGTGCCTGCTTCGCTTGCGCTCAGGCAGAGACCGGGCGTTCCCGGCATCCGTTCCACATTCGGGACTGGAACAGAGCTGCTCAACAGCCTGCGCCTGATGTTTTCCCGCCTTGCCTCACACAGATGTCCGAACGGCCACTATGTGAAGCCTGGTCTGCAGGTCGCGGCGATGCAGGAGATCGTCTGCCCGGTCTGCGGTGAACACTTTTACGGACCGGGTGCGGAAGAACTCGCGTTCAATTCGCAGGGCGCCTGCCGCTGCTGCTCAGGGACGGGAACCGTCAGAACGGTTGACCGGAGCACGCTTGTGCCGGATGAGACGCTGACGATCGATGAAGGCGCGGTGGCACCCTGGAATTCTTTAATGTGGTCTTTGATGACAGACGTCTGCCGTGAGATGGGCGTCCGCACGGATGTTCCGTTCAAAGATCTGACCGAAGAAGAAAAAGCGATCGTCTACGACGGTCCGATGGTCAAGAAACATATTCTGTACAAGCCGAAGAAGGCAGATACGGCAACGTTCGCGGAAATGGATTTCACCTACTACAGCGCGTCAGAGACCGTACGCAATGCCCTGAGCAAGGTCAAGGATGAAAAAGGCATGAAGCGGGTCGAGAAGTTCCTGAAGGAAGACGTCTGCCCCGAATGTCACGGCACCCGGCTTTCCGAAGCTGCCAGAGCCCCAAGGCTGATGGGCATCTCTCTGGCGGAAGCCTGCACGATGACACTGAAGGAATCTGTTGCCTGGGTAAAGAAGGTACCGGATTCCCTGCCGGAAGAAATGAGAGACATGGCGCACAATATCTGTGAATCCTATCTGGAAACAGCTGCCAGACTGATGGATCTCGGCCTTGGCTATCTGACTCTGGACAGAGCGGCTGCCACGCTTTCCACCGGTGAACGACAGCGCATGCAGCTGGCAAGAGCGGTCCGAAACAGAACGACAGGTGTTCTCTATGTCCTGGATGAACCGTCGATCGGACTGCATCCGGCAAATATCACCGGACTGACCAGCGTCATGCACGATCTTGTGAAAGACGGAAATACCGTACTGCTTGTCGATCATGACACACAGATTCTGAAAGAATCTGACTGGCTGATCGAACTGGGACCGGAAGCCGGCGCGAAGGGCGGTCAGGTCATCGCCGAAGGCACCGTCAGTGACATTGAACATAACACCGCTTCCGTGATCGGAAACTATCTGGGTGAGAAGAACAGAACAGCCAGTGCAAACAGAGAAGAGCTCTTTTCTGCTGGTGTGATCCACATGGAAACAGAACAGATCCACACTGTAAAACCGCTGTCCTGCGATATCCCGAAAAACAGACTGACAGTCATCACCGGCGTATCCGGATCCGGCAAGACGACACTGATCCTGGAAAGCCTGGTGCCTGCCTTAACAGCGCTGTGCAATGGTGAAAAGTTGCCGGAGCATGTCACAAAGATCACAGCGGAAGGCATCCAGCATGTCAAGCTGATCGATGCGACGCCGATCGGCATCAATGTGCGCTCTACTGTAGCGACATACGCAAATGTCCATGATGAACTGCGCAAGATCTACGCGAGGACAAAAGAAGCGAAACAGTACGGATACAAAGCCGGAGATTTCTCCTATAACACAGGGTCTCTGCGCTGTGAGGTATGTGACGGGACCGGACAGATCTCACTTGACGTGCAGTTTCTTCCGGATGTGAATATTTCCTGCCCGGAGTGCAGAGGCTCCCGCTACGGCATGAAAGCCAAGAAGATCCGCTATACAAACAAACAGAAAGAATCCCGCTCCCTGCCGGAACTGATGGACATGGATGTCAGTGCCGCGCTGGAATACTGCCGTGATATGAACACAGTCAGCAGCCGCCTGAAAACACTGTGTGACCTTGGTCTTGGCTATCTGACGCTCGGTGAAGAAACACCGGGACTTTCCGGCGGTGAGGCACAGCGTCTGAAGCTGGCAAGTGAAATGGGAAGACTGCAGAACGATTCTGTCTTTGTCTTTGATGAACCGACCATCGGTCTCCATCCCAAAGATGTTGAAACACTGCTCAATGTGTTCCGGACACTGATCGCTCAGGGAGCGACGGTCATCGTGATCGAGCATGACACAGATGTGATCCGCAGTGCGGACTACATCATTGACATGGGACCGGAAGGCGGCGAAGACGGCGGTGAGATCGTTGCCTGCGGAACACCGGATGACATCCGGAATGATCCCCGCAGCATCACCGGAAGATTTATCTGAGTGGAGAAAACATATGACAGACTGGCTGAAAGAAGCACATGAAATCAAAGAAGAACTGAAAGCACTGCGCAGACAGCTGCACCGGTTCCCGGAAACCGGCAATCAGGAATTGAAAACGACCGAAACGATCGAAGCATATCTGAAAGAACTCGGCATCGAAACAAAGCGGCCCCTGCAGACCGGTGTCATCGGGATCCTGAAGGGGACGAAAGAAGGCAGAACAGCTGCTTTCCGTTCTGACATCGACGCGCTTCCCGTAACCGAACAGACAGGTCTTCCGTTCGCTTCCGAAAACGAAGGCGTGATGCATGCCTGCGGACATGACTTTCACATGACCGCGCTGCTGGGTGCCGCAAAGCTGCTGGCAAAGCACAGAGACGAACTGCCGGGATCCGTCATCTTCATTTTCCAGCCGGATGAAGAAGAAAGCGGCGGTGCTGAGCGGCTGATCGAGGCCGGCGTGATCGATGAAGCAGACGCAGTCTTCGGATGCCATGTGAACCCGGATCTCAAAGCCGGAGAGATCGGCATCAAATACGGTCCGTTCTACGCAGCTGCCGCGAAATATGATGTGACAGTGCACGGCAGACAGTCACACGGCGCGGAACCGGAAAAAGGCATCGACGCTTTGTACGCGGCTGCCCTGATGTGCACAAAGCTGAAGACATTATGCGGAGACTACGACGGAAAAAAAGCGGTCGTTACGACCGGGACACTAGTCTCTGGCAAAGCACGCAACATCATTTCCGATGAAGCGCACTTTACCGGGATCATCCGTACCTCTGACCGCGCACTCCGGGAAGTCATGAAAGAAAAGGTGGAGGCTGTGATCGAAGAAACAGACAAGATCACAGGAACAAAGAGTGACGCTGATATCTATGACGGATACTGCGGCATCGTCAACCATGACAGAGAAACAGAATTCGTGCAGAGATGCGCGGAAGAACTGCTGGGAACAGAAAACGTTACGGTACTGAACGAAGGCACACTGACCTCGGAAGACTTCGGTTTCTATCTTCTGAAGAAACCAGGCTCCTTCTATCATCTTGGCGTGCAGTCGGAAGCAGGACTGCACAGTCCGCTGTTTGATCCGGATGAAAGCGCGCTGGCAAAAGGCGCTGCGCTGCACGCGTATGTACTCTGGCAATATCTGAACAAGGGAACACATTGAAGTGCTCCCAATGGCGTCAACCTAAAAAAGGTTGGCGCTTTTATTAATTTGCCTGCGAATTTGGCCGGTGATTCATACAAAAAAGCCAACATGAGGCAAATGTAGTTAAGTTAATATATGTATAACACTTATATATAAGCCTTAAATATAGTAATATGTAGTTAAGTATAGGAGGCTTATATTATGTATGTACGCGTCATCCCTAACAACAAAGGAAAGAAAAAAACCTTTTTCTGCGATCTTGTGGAATCTTACCGTAATGAAAACGGCGAGCCAAGACAGCGCACTGTAGTTAAGCTGGGACAGTTTGAAGCTGAATACATCCCTTATCTGAAGGCTGCTTTCGCAAAGGACAGCGATCCGGCCGAGGTCTTTTCCCGTGAAGCCGGGAAGTATTCCGGATCCCGATAGGGATATAGCGAAACTCTTCAGAAAGTTCGGGGCATATATTCGTTCTGAAGAAGTCCGTGATCTCTGCCGTAAGAGATCTTCCGATTTTATCAGGATTTACAAGTTCCCCTGGTTCGATATTCTGCTGTATGTCATATTCCGCTGTAAAGAATGTGTCACAAGCGAGCTGTCCAATTATTATGCCGGTATAGGATGGTCTGAGAAACGTGTAAGCAGGCAGGCTGCCTTTAAAGCACTGAAAAAACTGAATCTACGGGTTTTTGATCCTCTGATTCATAAGTTCGCTGAATTGTTCTATAAATCACCTTTGGTAAAGACGTTCAAGGATTACCTGTTAATTGCGGTTGATGGCACAACATTGAATTTTCCGGCAGGCAGACTTTCCCTGCAAAGGTTTGGTTTCAATCAAAACAAGTACGTCAAAACTGCAGCGGATGCCAAAAAGGCGACCAGCCGTTCATCGGCACTTTATGATGTGACAAATGGAATCATTCTGGATTTTGTGATGAGGCGCTATAAAGACTCAGAAATACCGATCGCATTTGAACAGCTTGGCAGGGTCATTCAATATCTGCGCGGCAGAGCAGCCATCTTTCTGGCGGACAGATACTATAACAGTGTTGAAGTCTTTTCCATCCTTGAAGGATACGGAATGAAGTACTGCATACGCGGGAAGGCAAACTTCTTCAAACATTATGTTGAAAAGATGAAATCCAATGATGAATGGATCAATGTATATATAGACGAAGTATGGCAGAAGCGGCTGAAATATGATCAGCCAAGGCAGAGATTTGAAAAAGATCCATGGATCAGGATCAGAGTCGTGAAATACCGGTACACATATTACACAAGGAAAGGTATACCGATCACAACTGATTTGATCTACTTTACCAATCTTTCCGAAGATGAGTTTTCATCTTCTGATATCGTCTCTTTGTACGGAAAGCGATGGCAGATCGAAGTCAGCTATAAGACTCTGAAGACCGACTATGAATGGGAACGGTTTTTCAGCAGTGACTGTGATACCGAGATATGCGCCATATACGGCAAAGTCATTTTTCATAATCTTTGCGGTGTTATCAGAAAGCAGCTTGATCAGATGCTGGAAGATGAACTGGTAATACCAGAAAACGCAAGTACCAACAAGTACGAGTTCAGAGTCAATATCAGGCAGCTGAGCAATCTGATTCGTGATGAAGGACTGTGCAGAGCAATGCGTTCTGGGAATACCAGAAAAATGGAAGATATCTTCATCCTGGCGGTGTTGTTGATTCACAAAATAAAAGTGTCTGTCCGCCCCGACAGACACGAAAAACGATGGGGTAAGGTGGTTATGTCCGGCCATCCTACCCGATTCAGGCTTGATGGAAGAAACTGGCCTAACACTGTCAGAGTCAACGGCCGGCTCCAAACAACGAAGCCTCAATAATCATCTTTATACTATCACATTTATAGAAATGCTATAAAAAACCATTACGATACAGATGATGTTTTCATATACGCTTTACGAAGAATAAATGTATCTCTGCTGATGTAGTTAAGAACCATCCGTATTTTTATCATAATAAAAGCGCCAACCTATATTCTTAGGTTGACGCCATTGGGAACACATTGAAGTGCTCCCTTTTTTCAGAATATCATTGTCCGGAAGTAATCCTCCGGTGTTTCTGCTCTGCGGATCAGCTTTGTGCTTCCGTCAGAACACAGCAGGATCCCGGCACCGCGCAGCTTTCCGTTGTAGTTGAAACCCATCGAAGCCCCATGTGCTCCGGTGTCATGAATGACGAGAAGATCTCCTTCTTCCAGTTCGGGCAGAGCTCTCTGTACGGCAAGCTTGTCGTTGTTTTCACACAGTGAGCCGGTGATGTCATAGACATGATCGTGCGGCAGGTGTTCTTTCCCAACAACCGTGATATGGTGATAGGCGCCGTAAATGGCAGGCCGCATCAGATGCGCGGAGTTCGCGTCGACACCGGCATAGTCCCGGTAGGTATGCTTGAGGTGGAGCACCTTTGTGACAAGGCACCCGTTTGAACCAAGCATATATCTGCCCAGTTCTGTATATACCGCGACATCATTCATTCCCGTGTTTGTCAGGATCTCATCATAGACTCTGTGTACGCCTTCACCAATCGCGAAGATGTCATTTTTTCTGTCTTCCGGACGGTAGGGGATGCCTACGCCGCCGGAGAGATTGACAAAGGTAACATGACATCCGGTCTCTTTCTGCAGATCCGCAGCCAGCTGGAAGATGATCTTCGCCAGCGCCGGATAATATTCGTCAGAAAGGGTATTGGAAGCCAGGAAGGCATGAATGCCGAAGTCTTCGACGCCCAGTGCTTTCAGCTGCCGGAAGGCTTCAAAGATCTGTTTCCGCGTCATGCCGAATTTGGAATCTTCCGGGGTGTCCATGACCTGGAATCCCTCACCGCTTTCTCCCAGCGTGAACACGCCGCCGGGGTTGTACCGGCAGCTCATTTTCTTTGGAAAGGCCGGCAGGATCTTCTTCAGAAACGCAATATGAGAGATGTCATCCAGGTTGATCACGGCATCGTGTTCATACGCGTACAGATATTCTTCTGCCGGCGTATCGCTGCTGGAAAACATGATCTCACTGCCGCTGAAGCCGCATCTGTCTGCCAGCATCATTTCCGTCAGAGAAGCACAGTCACAGCCGCATCCTTCTTCTTTCAGGATCTTCAGAATGGCAGGCTCCGGTGTGGCTTTCACCGCGAAATATTCTTTGAAACCGGGATTCCAGGAGAATGCCTTCAACAGATCACGGGCAGTCCTGCGGATGCCTGCTTCATCATACAGATGAAAAGGCGTCGGATATGTCCGGACAACTTCCATGATTTTTTCATCATTCACAAATGTCTTTTTCATTATTGCCATTATAAAATAGTGTCAGGAATAAGAACAGGAGCAATCTCATATGAAAACTGCAGCGGTTGATATCGGCGGGACCCAGATCCGTCTCGGCATTTTTGATGAAAACAGAAACCTCATCGACGTATTCAAAACAGTCAATGACAGAACGCTCGGCGGCGAAGGCAACATGGACGTTCTGATCCGCTATCTGAAAGACAGCGGCTATGCGTTCAAAGGCCTTGGCATCGCTTCTCCCGGACCGCTGGATCTGAAGAAGCGGATGATCCTGAATCCGCCCAATCTGTACGGCTGGGACAACTTCCGCATTTGCGATTATCTGGAAGAAAAGACAGGCATTCCGTGCGCCATCAACAACGACGGCAACCTGGCCGGCTACGCGGAAGCGCGGATCGGTGCCGGCAAAGGCTATGATTCCGTCGTGTTTATCGGCATGTCTACCGGCATGGGCGGCTCCTTCGTATACAAGGGAGAGCTGCTCAGCGGTCCCCACTGCAACACCGCGGAATTCTACAACGTGATCGTCAGCGATGATCCCTGCCACCACGGCAGCGCCAACCCCGGATCGCTCAATGAGATCGCCGGCGGGGCAGCGATGGAACGCATTGCCAGCGAACGTTTCGGCAGACAGATGTTCGCGAAAGATCTGTTCGCGGAATATGACAAAGGAAACAAAGACGCCGCGGACATTCTGGAAAGAACATCAGAAATGCTGGCAAGAGGCATTGCCAATATTTACTACATCATCGATCCGGATATCTATGTGATCGGCGGGTCGATCGCGGTAAACAATCCCTGGTATGTTGACAAGGTCTTTGCCAAAGCGAAAGGATACATGACAGATCCTGCGGTCAATGTCGCTTACTCACAGTTCGGCGATGATGCCGGTCTCTACGGAGCGATGCTGCTGGGCGAAGACATGGCTGAATGAGCAATCAGTAAAGGAGAAAAAAGATGGACAACAACAGAAAGAAGCATTACGCAACACTGGCACAGACAGTGATCAAAGGACTGCAGAGCCGCAACATGAACGGCTGCTACGCCCAGAACGCGGAAGAAGCTCTGAAGATCGCGCTGGAAATGATCCCGGAAGGAAGCACAGTGACCATGGGCGGCGGCATGAGCGTCCGTGAGATCGGACTGTTTGATGCCCTGCAGTCTGACAAGTACAATTTCATTGACCGTGACAAGATCGAAGACAAGCGGGCGGCGATGCTGGCAGCGTATGACGCGGATATTTATCTGGCAAGCGTCAACGGCATGACAAGTGACGGTGTTCTTGTCAACATCGACGGCAACGCCAACCGTGTTTCCGCGATTGCCCAGGGACCGAAGAAAGTCATCTTTATTGTCGGCATGAACAAGGTCACACCGGATCTTGATTCCGCCATGAAGCGGGCAAGAAACGTCGCGGCGCCGATCAACTGCCAGCGCATCGGAACAAATACGCCATGCGTCAAAGTCGGAAGGTGCATGGACTGCAAGTCGCCGGATACGATCTGCTGTCAGTTCCTGATCACCCGGTTCTCCAGACACGCTGGAAGGATCAACGTCATTCTCGTAGGCGAGGAACTCGGCTTCTGATTGTGTGAAAGTATTCTGAAAAAAGCTCTTCCGGACTGGAAGAGTTTTGTTTTTCTTCTATACTGAAAGTACAGAATGACAGGTGCATTTCCTGTCAGTTCGAACATTTGCGGAATGATCATGATGTCTTAGCCGTCATGATGAGATCTTTGGAAGGAGGCCGCAGATGAGCAGACGCGGGGCATCCGTGCCCTGTGAAAGCCGCCATAATTGCATTGCCTGTCTCAGTCATTCCTGAGGCAGGTTTTTTGACAGACCTGCTGAGCACACGTTTATTGAAGAAACAGGTCACAGTTATATTCAGAATATGTATGGGGCTGAAATGATATCCTTTGGATTTCAGACTGCAGAGAACACGTTAAGTTTCTGTTCAGGACATACCTTTGCCTGAGAAAGGATGCGTTCGAAATGATGGAAATCGTATCAGTGACATTCAGCCATACGGAAAACGAGACAGACGCATGAATCTGGAATTCTTCGTCTTTTCTGTCATATAATGTCAGAAGTTAAAGGAGAGAGACCATGACGGGAATCACTGACATGCACTGTGATACGCTGATGAAGGCATTCTTTGAAGAAGGACCTTCTTCTGATGTATTTGATACAAAGTATACTCATCTGAATGTTCTGGATCTGAAGAACGCGAATTCCATCGCCCAGTTCTTTGCGGTATTCATTCCGCCGGAAGACTATTACCGGGAATATCTGAAGAGAAAACCGCTGACGCCGGATGAATACATCGACGGCTGCGTGCAGATCTTCAACAACACGGTGGAACGCCACAGCGACGTGATCAGAAGGGCATGCAATGCCGATGAGATCGAAGCGAATATGAGAGACGGAAAACTGTCTGCCGTTCTGACCATGGAAGACGGTGTTGCCGTATACGGCGATATGAAGAAACTGGATTCCTTCTATGAAAGAGGCTTCCGGGCGATCGCTCTGACTTGGAACTTCGCCAACTGCTTCGGCTATCCCAATTCCCGGGATCCCGAACTGATGGCGAAGGGACTGACGGACTTTGGAAAGGAAGCTGTTGTTCACATGCAGGACCTGGGCATCCTGGTGGATGTCAGCCATCTGTCTGACGGCGGCTTCTGGGATATCGTGAAACTGGCCAAGGTTCCCTTTATCGCGTCACATTCCAATGCCAGAACAGTCTGCGGTCATCCCCGCAACATGACCGACGACATGATCCTGGCCCTGAAGGATAAAGGCGGCATCATGGGACTGAATCTTTCCCCGATGTTCCTGTCCAATGCGGAAATGGAGCGTGACAGAGAAGCAAGAGACAGCCGCATCTCTGATATGGCGGACATGATGGAATACGAAAAGCGTCTGGCCGGCATTGAGGTCATGGCGATCGGCACCGACCTTGACGGCATCGGCGGCAATCTGGAAGTCGGCTGTATGAGTGATCTGCACAAACTCTTTGATGAACTGATCCGCAGAGGATTCACGACCGAAGACATTGACAGGATCGCGTATAAGAACGCGCTGCGTGTGTTCAGAGAAGCGATGCATTAAAAAAGTGCCCGGGCAGATGTCCGGGCACATATACGTTTCGTGATTATTTGCCGAGCAGTGTTCCAAGCAGGGAGAACAGGGAGCTGACGTTGACCTGACCGTTGCTGTTGACTGCTGTGTTGGAAGCGTTGTTGAGCAGGTTGTAGAACTGCTGGCTCTGCGAAGAGTTTCCGATGTTGCCGCCGACGAAGTTCGAAAGCAGGGAGTTCAGCGTGTTCTGCTGAGGCTGCTGGGTCCCAAAGCCGAACAGATTGGTCTGCTGCTGGGGCTGCTGGAAACCGAACAGGGAATTCAGCAGGCTGTTCTGCTGCGGCTGCTGGGTTCCAAAGCCGAACAGGTTTGTCTGCTGCTGGGGCTGCGAGAAACCGAACAGATTGGAGAACAGGCTGGTGGACTGCTGCGGCTGGGAATAGCCGAACAGGTTGCCGAAGCCGGAACTCTGCTGGGGCTGGGAAAGACCGAACAGAGTGGAAAGCAGATTCGATCCGGTGCTGTAGGAAGCGTTGCTGTTCTTTTTCTTGAACATCTTCAGCAGCATGATGATCATCAGGATCTCCTTGAGATCCAGCTTGCCGTCCAGGAATGCGCGGACTGTGCTGTCCTTGTTTTCGCTGCCTTCCAGACCGCCGACATAGTCGATCAGTTCCTTCGCATCGATCGCGCCTTCTGCACCGGAGTACAGCTCCAGGACCTTGTTGTTTTTCAGAGCGTCTTCCGCGGCTCTGACGCTGTCAGGATCAGTGCTGCCAACCAGCTGGCTGATGAATGATTCTGTCTCGGAAGGACCGCCGGCATCTCTTGTGACTGGAGCTTCTGCTGCTTTGAGGAGTTCATCGATCAGAGCAGGATCATCCTGAAGAGCCTTCAGTACTTTCTGAGCAGAGGGTGAGCAATTGTTTTCCATATGATTATTCCTCGATTCTATTCTGATTTTATTCTATAACAAACAGAGAAAAATTGAAAAAATGTATTTACAAGCGCAAAAAAAATGTATAATTCAATCGGATAAAAAGGTTCCGAAAAAACATTTCTGAAACAAAGGGAGGTGTATAGAGTTTGAGTAAAGGTGATGCAATTCAGCTGGAAGGTCTGGTGACGGATACAATGCCGAATGCCTTCAAAGTCAAGCTGGAAAACGGACACGAGATCAGAGCCGTCCTGGGCGGAAAACTGCGCATGAATCACATCCGCGTTCTTCCCGGTGACAGAGTCACGATCGAGATCTCACCGTATGACCTGAATAACGGCAGGATCACATATCGTCACAGATAGTCCGAAAGGACGCAACAGCTGAAGAGTCAGCTGTTTTTTTATTGAGTATCTTGTTTTGTGAAGCAGATGAAATCTTATATAATAGTGCGGAAAGGACATTACATATGCTGAATCAGGAAACATTAGAAAAATACCTGTCTCTCTGCATGAGCTCCGATGCGGATTTCGCTGAGATCTACGAAGAGAACGAAGTCAGTGAGACGATATCCGTCCTCAATGAAAAGGTTGAGGATATTGCCGAAAGCTTTGTCAGCGGCATCGGCATCCGTCTGTATAAAGGCATACAGACTGTGTATGCCTACTCCAACGAGACTGACGAAGCGTCCGTTCTTCCTCTGATCAAAGATCTGACAGAAGCGATCGGAAGAAACGGAAAACAGATCTCCGTTGTGCTGAAGCGCGTCGAGTATGAAAACAGACATCCGGCCAGGATCGACTTCGAGAAAGTCAGTGCGGAAGACAAGACAGCACTGCTCAGCCGCGCGGTGAAAGCTGCGAAAGAAGCAGATGAAAGGATCGTCAAAGTACAGGCCAAGCTGCTCAACGTCAGACAGGAAGTACAGATCTCCAACAGTGAAGGCAGACTGATCGGGGATACCCGCGTCAGAACAAGAATGATGGTCGATGCCTTTGCCCAGGAAGGCGATAACTTCCAGAGCGGCGGCGACAGACCCGGCGCCGGCATGGGACTGGAATTCTATGAGACAGTCACACCGGAACAGATTGGTAAAGAAGCTGCCAGAGGAGCGATCGTCAACCTTGGCGCGAAAGACTGCCCGTCCGGCAAGATGACCGTCATCATTGACAACGCGTTCGGCGGCGTCATCTTCCACGAAGCATGCGGACATGCCCTGGAAGCCTCCTCTGTTTCCAAGAACCAGAGCGTCTTCTCCGGCAAGCTCGGCACCCAGATCGCGGCACCGTGCGTCAGCGCTGTTGATGACGGAACGATTCCCAATGCCTGGGGTTCCCAGAACATCGACGATGAAGGAAACTTCCAGAAGCGCCGCGTCCTGATCAAGGACGGCATTCTGACATCCTATATGATCGACAGACTGAACGGCAGAAGAATGAACGCGGAATCAACGTCTTCCTCCAGAAGACAGTCCTACCGCTTTGAACCGACATCCCGCATGTCCAACACATTCATCTGCGAAGGAGATGCTTCCTTCGACGAACTGTTTGAAGGTGTTGAAAAAGGTCTGTACGCGAAGAAGATGGGCGGCGGCAGCGTCAACCCGCAGACAGGCGAATTCAACTTCGCGGTCAAGGAAGGATACATGATCGAAAACGGAAAGATCACGTATCCGGTCAAAGGCGCTTCTCTGATCGGCAACGGCAGAGACATTCTGATGAACATCGACAAAGTCTGTTCCAACCTCGAAAGAGGCCAGGGCATGTGCGGCGCAGCCAGCGGTTCGATCCCGACCGATGTCGGTCAGCCGGCGATCCGTGTCACATCGATCACGGTAGGAGGTACAGCAAATGAATAAGCAGAATTGGATCTCATACGCGCTGGCGAACGGCTTTGAAAGCTTTGAGATCTACCAGACTGTCGATAAAGAAAGAACGATCAGCTGGTATGAAGGAAAGATGGAATCCTTCGTCACAAGCAGAGTGCTGGGTACAGCACTGCGCGGCATTACCGGCGGAAAGATGGCCAACATGGCGACCGAAGACGCCGATGACGCAAACATGGAAAAGATCATCGCTGCCATGAAGATGCAGGCAGAAGCGATCACTTCGGATGAAGCCGGCATGATCCTGAAGCCGCAGGAAACAGAAGAAGTCAGAACAGCGAAAAACTGGAAGCGTCCTTCCCAGGCAGAGATCGAAGAACTTCTGAAGAAAGTTGAACAGGCGATCATTGGATATGATCCCCGCATCATTCCGAGCGTGGATCTTTCCTGGTCTGAGGAAAGCATGGAAACACAGATCACCAACTGCTACGGCATGGATGTCCATAACGAAACAGCAGTGCAGGTACTGGTGGCTTCCGCAGCTGCCGCGGAAAACGGCGAAGTCAAAAATGAATACAAATTTGAGCCTGTGGAAGATATCGCATCCCTGGATGTGGACGCGTTTGTCAGAGAACTCTGCGACAATATCCTGAACAAGCTCGGCGCTTCCTCAATGGAAAGCGGCACTGTTCCGGTGATCCTGGAAAGAAGAGCGATGACAACTCTGTTCACCGCGTTCAGTTCCATGTTCTCCGGTGATCTGATCGGCAAAGGCATCTCACCGATCAAAAACAGCCTGAACGAACAGATCTTCAGTTCACTGATCACAGTGACTGACGACCCGAAGAATACCGCGTCGCCGTTTGTGATGAACTATGATGACGAAGGTCATCCGACCTGCCGCAAGACAGTCGTTGACCAGGGCGTCTTCCGCACGATCCTGCACAGCACTAAGAGCGCGGAAAGAATGCATGCGGAAAGCAGCGGCAACGGCTTCCGTGACTCCTACAGCGATCCGATCGGCGTCAGACCCTGCAATATGTGCGTTGAACCGGGCGAGCTTTCTCTCGACGGTCTGTGTGAGAAAATGCAGAACGGTCTTGTGATCACATCGTTTCAGGGCATCCATGCCGGCATCGATACAGTCACGACAGACTTCTCTCTGCAGAGCAGCGGCTATCTCGTCAAAGACGGCAAACGTGACAGAAGCATTACTCTGATCACTGCCGCCGGCAATTTCCTCGATCTGATGAAGCACGTCACAGCGGTCGGAAGCGACCAGGAATGGAAGCTCAGCAAGATCAGCTGTCCGAGCATCCTCTTTGAAGGGATCGCGATCAGCGGCGAATAATTCAAAGTTCCCGAAAGGGGACTTTTTTCATGTTTCCTGCACAAGGATTTCCTGTACAATAGGAATAACAGTATTAAGGAGGTCTTATCATGACGTATAAACTCTGGGATCTGGCAGAAGATCTGAAAAACAATTATGAATGGGTCGAACTGTCCCACAGCATGAACAACGAAAGCCCGTACTGGGCAGGCATTCCGGAAGGCTCTGTTGAACTTTCCAAAACAGTCTTTGACTGGGGCAATCCGATGCTTGAGTGTCTGATCCAGACATTCAAATTCCCCGGCCAGTTCGGTACCCATATCGATTTCCCGGGTCACTTCATCAAAGGCGGAAAGCTTTCTGAAAGCTATTCCTGCGGCAGCATGGTCTATCCGCTCTGCGTGATCGACATCACTGACAAAGTCAAAGAAGATGTGCACTATGCCGTTAAGAAAGCTGATATCGAAGCATACGAAGAGAAATACGGACGCATTCCGGACGGCGCGTTCGTTGCTCTGCGCACAGACTGGTATAAAAACTGGCCGGATATGAACAAGCTTTCCGGCATCGCTGAAGATGAGAGCGAGAACTTCCCGGGCTGGTCTCTGGAAGCTCTGAAGTTCATCTATGAAGAAAGAAACGCTGCCGCCAACGGCCATGAGACACTGGATACAGACGCTTCCGCCGAAGCCGCAAAGGCACAGGATCTTGCCTGCGAACGCTATGTTCTTGCCCAGGGCAAACTGCAGGTCGAAGTCATGCAGAACCTCGACAAGGTCGCTGAAGCAGGCGCGCTCGTCGTCGTGATGTGGCCGCGTCTGGAAGGCGCAACAGGTCTGCCTGTCCGCGCTGTCGCGATCACTCCGAATCAGCAATAACGATTTATTATGGAACCGGGATCAGTTCCCGGTTTTTTATGTTTTGCGGTATGTGTCAAGAAAGCGTATTATTTGAATTATAGTATGCATGTCCGGTAAGGCGTGCTTCCCGCAAAAGGGGAAAGAAGGGTTATTACAATGGCATTAGATTATCGCAAATGTGCTGAAGAGATTTTCAGCCACCTCGGCGGCAAAAGACAACATTGCATCTGCTGCTCACTGCGCCACAAGACTCCGTCTGGCGATCGTTGACAACAACAAGGTTGATGTCAAGGCAATCGAAGATACCGAAGGAGTTCAGGGCGTATTCTCAAACGCAGGCCAGCTTCAGATCATTATCGGAACCGGCACCGTCAACAAGGTTTATGACGAATTCATTGATGTTTCAGGTGTATCCGCAGGATCCAAGGATGATGTCAAAGCGGCTGCGGCGGCCAACATGCCGTGGTGGAAGCGCATGGTCAAGACACTCGGCGATGTCTTTGTGCCGATCCTGCCGGCAATCGTTGCGGCAGGTCTGATGATGGGCCTTGTCGAAGCGCTCGGTAAATTCATTCCTTCCTTTGCGCAGACTGACTGGTACGGCTTCCTGGATATGGCAGCGAACACCGCGTTCGCGTATCTGCCTGTTCTGGTCGCTGTCAGTGCCGCGAAAGTATTCGGCGCCAATGAGTTCCTCGGCGGCGTCATGGGTCTGATGATGGTCCACAGTGCTCTGACAAACGGCTGGGCAGCTGCCGACGGCTACAACGTCTGGTATCTGTTCGGACAGGGCATCAAGATCGGCGGCTATACCCTTGGTCAGATCAACCAGCTCGGCTATCAGGGTCATGTCATTCCGGTCGTCATCTCGATTTGGCTGATGGCAAAGATCGAAAAGAAACTGCACAGCGTCGTACCGGAAATGATCGATCTGTTCGTTACCCCGCTGACAACTGTTCTTTCCACAGCGCTGTTAACATTCATGTTCATCGGACCGGTCTTCTCCGGACTGGAGACGATCGTTCTCAATGCCGCGAAAGTGCTTGTCGCGAACCCGTTCGGCGCGCTCATTATGGGTGCTCTCTATCCGCTGATCGTCGTCATGGGTCTGCATCATATGTATAACTCCATCGAGCTCGGCATGATCCCGCACAACACCTGGATGCCGATCGCTTCCTCCGCCAACTTCGCTCAGTTCGGCGCTGCTCTGGCTGTCGGTCTGAAGGCAAAGAACCCGAAGACAAAAGCGATCGCGATCCCGTCCGCTCTCTCCGCTTCACTCGGTATCACTGAGCCGGTGATCTTCGGTGTCAACCTGCGTTTCATGACGCCGTTCGTATTCGGCTGCGCAGGCGGTGCTGCCGGCGCGTTCTTCGGCGCGATCTTCAAGATCGAAGCGACCGCCAACGGCGTCACCGGTATCCCGGGCTATCTGATCGCGTCCAACTGGCTGTCCTATACGATCATGCTGGCAGTTGCGGCAGGCGTTTCCTTCGTCCTGACATTCCTGTTCTGGAAAGAAGACGCAGAAGAAGCTGAAAAGGCCATCGCTGCCGCGAAGAAAGCAGCTGCTCCGGCCGTCACGGAAGTTCCTGACACTGTGATCTTTACAGCTGGTGAATCCAAAGTCCTGCAGCCGGTTGCCGGCAAGGTCGTTCCCGCTTCAGCAATTCCCGATCCGGTATTCGCCGGTGAAGGCATGGGTCCTTCCGTCGGTGTTGAACCGACCGGTGAGATCGTGTATGCACCGTTTGACGGATCTGTCATGATGCTGTTCCCGACAAAGCACGCTGTCGGACTGGCGTCCGCGGACGGCAAATTCGAACTGCTGATCCACGTCGGTGTTGATACCGTCAACATGAACGGCGAAGGATTTGAGGCGTTTGTCGAGCAGGGCCAGGAAGTGAAGAAAGGCGACAAGCTGCTTTCCTTCAACCGGGCAAAGATCGCTGACGCAGGTCATCCTGACACCGTTGTCGTTGTCGTCACAAACGGTGCCGGCATGGAAGATCTGAAAAAGAACATCTGAATGAATCTCTGAGACTGCGGATCTGTTCTGCAGTCTTTTTTTTCTGCAGAGAGACAGGGGAACAGATATAATAAAATCACTATGAAACTGCCAGAATCATTTTTGAAGAAAACAGAATCCCTGTTCGGGGAAGAATATCCGCTGTATCTGGAAGCGATGGAGAAGGACTCCGTGCATTCCCTGCGGATCAATACCGAAAAAGTCAGTCCGGAGGATCTTTCTTCTGCTCTGCCGTTTGCGCTGGAACCGGTTCCCTGGTGTAAAGAAGGCTTCTATTATCCCGCTGACAAAAGACCGGGCACACTGCCCCAGTATTACGCTGGTCTGTATTACATCCAGGAAGCCAGCGCGATGATCCCCGCTGCACTGCTTCCTGTGCAGGAACATGAG
>JAILCN010000030.1 GCA_024680365.1 Solobacterium sp. | reverse complement strand
TTACGGCATTGTCCAGACCGGCACGGATTGATGAAGGTGAATAATAGTAATTGCTGGAAATCATAGTCGATTTTTCCTCCTACAATTTCCTTCGGATTGTGTAAAAATCCTTCTGTTTTCATGTCAAGTTTTTTCTTCACTTTTTAAACAAAAAAAGGCTTCAACCAACCTATCTGGTTGAAACCTTTTCATACCAGCTTACTCAATGTCTTAACTTAATGACATTGGCGCGGAACTTCTTTTTTTTCATTCTTCAGTGATCACACTGTCCAGCGGCACATCCCACGGATCCGCATCGATCCGGCTGCACTTCTGCACGGCAAACGCAATGCCTGTCTTTCTCTGACATCTGCCAAGAACAGAATCATAGAAGCCTTTGCCGTAGCCCGTCCGGTTTCCGATGTCATCAAATGCACTGAGCGGAACAATCATCAGACTGATCTCTTCCGGATCAGCGATCTCACCGTCTTCCGGTTCCCGGACGCCGAAACTGCTGGTCGTCCACCGGGTGTCCGGTGTGATCTTCACAAAGACAAGCGTTTTTCCCTGTACCCTCGGCACAGCAGCTGGAATGCTGTTTGCAAGACAGAAGCGGATGATGTCTTCCGTAGATACTTCATCCTTCATAGATACATAGCAGCCGACAAGCGTCTGTTCCGCCAGAACAGGCAGGATCTTTTCCGTGATCCGGCGGCTTTTTTCCGCTCTTTCTTCAGCGCTCAGTGACGCCCGGCGCTGCAGCCCGGCGGTCCTCGCTTCTTTCTTATCCAATGGAATCACTCATGTCGATCTTCAGCAGCTGGTTGAGTTCAACCGCATATTCCATCGGCAGTTCTCTGGTAAACGGCTCAAGGAATCCCATGACGATCATTTCCGTTGCCTGCGCTTCAGAAAGACCTCTGGACATCAGATAGAAAAGTTCTTCCTCGCTGATTTTTGAGACCTTTGCTTCATGTTCGATCGTTGATGTGTGATTCTCGTTGATATTCAGCGGAATCGTATCACTCTTTGAGATATTATCCAGGATCAGCGTATCGCATTCGATCTTCGCCTTGGAATAATCTGCTTTCTTTGTAAAGCGGATCCAGTCGCGGAAGTTGGTCACGCCGCCGGTTCTGGAAACGGATTTGGAAACGATCGAAGAAGATGTATGAGGTGCCAGATGGATCATCTTAGCGCCGGTATCCTGGAACTGACCGCGGGATCCGACCGCGATGGAAATGCACATGCCGTGCGCATATTCACCAGCCAGGATGCAGGCAGGATACTTCATGGAGATACGGGATCCGATATTTCCGTCGACCCATTCCATCGTGCCGTGCGCTTCCACTTTCGCCCGCTTGGTAACCAGGTTCAGAATATTTCCGGACCAGTTCTGGACGCTTGAATAGCGGCACTTCGCACCTTCACCGACGAACACTTCAACGACTGCCGCGTGCATGGAATCACGTGAATACTGCGGTGCCGTACAGCCTTCGACATAAGAACATTCAGCACCGTCATCAACGATGATGATCGAACGTTCAAACTGTCCCATCGCTTCCGAATTAATGCGGAAATAGGACTGCAGAGGCTTGTCCAGCTTCACGCCTTTGGGAACATAGATAAAGCTTCCGCCGGACCAGACGGCGCTGTTCAGAGCTGCCAGCTTATTGTCAGCCGCGGGAACGATCGTCGCAAAGTACTTCCGGAAAAGATCCGGGTATTCTTTCAGACCGCTGTCGATATCAAGGAAGATGACACCCTTTTCCTGTACCTCTTCCAGCATGTTGTGATACACAGCTTCGGATTCGTACTGCGTCGTAACGCCGGCAAGATACTTTCTTTCTGCTTCCGGAATACCGAGCTTCTCAAACGTTTTCTTGACTTCTTCCGGAACATCATCCCAGCTCTTTTCCGCGTCCTGGGAAACTTTCCGGTAATAGGTAAAGTCCTGGAAATCAATTTCCGAGAGGTCCGGTCCCCATTTCGGCATCGGCATGGATTCAAACTGATGAAAGGACTTCACCCGGAATTCCGTCATCCATTCAGGTTCGTTCTTATATGCCGAGATCTTTCTGACGATCTCTTCTGTCAGGCCTTTGCCGGTATCGATGATCGATTCAACGTCATCATGGAAGCCGTATTTATAATCGTCCTGGGAATAAATCGATTCATTCTGAAGGTTTTTCTCACTCATCGTCATTCCCCGCTTTCATCGATCATCTGACGGATCGCCTTCCAGCCGATCGTTGCGCACTTGACGCGGTTGGCCTGCTTATAGACGTTCTTCATGGCAACTGCTTCTTCGAGCACGTCGGGATCATATTCCTTCGCGTCGATCATATTGAAGTAATTGTCGATGATCTCGTTCGCTTCTTCCACGGTCTTTCCTTTCAGAAGGTCTGTCATCATGGATGTGGAGGCTGTTGAGATCGTGCAGGCAACACCGTCAAACCGGATATCTTCGATCTTTCCGTCCTTGATCTTTGACTGCACCGTAATATCGTCAATGCAGGAATCGCTTGCCATATGCACGCTTGCATAGGATGTGTCTTCCGTCAGTTTATGGTTATGAGGATACTGATAATGATCCATGATCAGTTCTCTGAGAATATCCGGATCATTCAGCAGTCCTTTTGTCATATCGTTCATAAGTAAACCTCCTGCTCAGAAGAAGATGCCGATGGCATTCTCAAGGGTAATGCCTTCACAGGCTTCCAGGAATCTGTCCGCTTCTTCTTTTGTGTTGTAAAAATACAGTGATGCCCGTACGGTCTGATCTGTACCGATCACTTCGTGCAGGATCTTGGCACAGTGATTGCCGCTTCTGACGCAGATCTTTTTACTGCCAAGATACCCTGCAGCATCCTGCGCGAATACATCTCTGGCATTGAATGTCACAGGTCCGTTCAGGTTATCCGGATTGAAGAACTGAATATGATCCATCTTCCGGATCCCTGCCGCGATATATGCCCTGAGATCTGCTTCATACGCCCTGATGTTTTCCATGCCGACAGACATCAGATATTCCGCTGCCGCGCCAAGGCCGATCACGCCTTCGATATTCGGAGTACCCGCTTCAAAACGGATCGGTGCGTCTTTGAGGATCACGCTGCCGTCGGAATGGTATCTGGCGTTCATGCCGCCTCCGAGACACAGCGGTTCCATTTTCGCAAGATGCTCATATTTGCCGTACAATACGCCGACGCCGTCCGGACCGCACATCTTATGGCTGGAGAAGCCAAGGAAGTCAATATCCAGGTCTTTCACGTCGACCGGCATATGGGGAACGCTCTGCGCGCCGTCCACGACCATCACAGCGCCTGCCGCATGGGCAGCTTCCGTGATCTCTCTGATCGGCTGCAGCGAACCGAGAACATTTGTTACCATCGCCAGGGAAACGATCTTCACGCCCTCATGCAGCGCATTGCGGAAATCTTCGATATGGCAGACGCCCTGGGCATCCACCGGCACGTATTCGACCTTTACGCCCTTCTCCTTCGCCAGACGGAACCACGGCAGCAGATTGCTGGCATGTTCAGCCTTGCTGGTGAGGATCACGTCGCCTTCCTTCAGATCTCTGCCGAGACTGTAAGCGATCTGATTGAGAACTTCCGTGACATTGGAAAGGAATGCCACTTCACGGGGCTCACAGTTGATCAGACGCGCGATCACGCTGCGGGTATTGTCATATGCCCTGTCAGCTCTGACTGCGGTCTCATAGTCTCCGCGTTCCACGTTTGATGTATATCCGGTATAAAATCCGGTCACTGCATCGATCACCTGTTTCGGCTTGTATGTTGTGGCGGCGTTATCAAAATAGACCAGGTCGCTTCTGTTCACCAGCATCGGAAAGTCTTTTCTGATTTCGTTTACATCGAACATAGATCCGCCATTTTCCTTTCGAGCTCACCGCGCAGTTTCTCTTTCAGCTCATCGTTTTCGATCACTTCCGTGACAGGCATCAGATAGCCTGCGGAGATCAGAGATGTGCACTGCTGCATATTCATGCCGCGGGACATCATGTAGTACAGTATGTCTTCATCGATGCGGCCGATCGACATGGCATGGCTTGCCTGAACGTCGTTCTCATCGATCAGAAGCTCGGGAAGGATCGTTGTCTTCTGTCCTTCTTCGAAGCTCATTGCCCGTGATGTCTGATGGCTGGTGGAACCGTATGCGCCTTTGATGATCTTGCCGACGGCATCGATCATCAGCCGGCCTTCTTTCAGAACGACCGCGTAGTTCTTCATCTCGCCGTCTGTATGCGGCGCGTCGTTGATGACCATCATATCGTAATGCTTGGAAGTATTGACAAGCGATGCGGAGGAGACCAGCGCATAGGCGCCGGACTGTCTCAGTACGGCATTTGTTCTGCGCTTTGTTCCACCCTCATTGCATTCACAGTAGGCAACTGTCAGCGAAGCATCCTGCATGACTTCATAGGATTCATCTGCGTTCAGTTCCGATGCGGAATCATTCCAGAACAGGATCGCTGCTCTGACGCCGGCATCCGCAAATGCCCGTATTCTCAGATTCCGGCAGTCTTTGATCCGCACGAATACATCACAGTTCTCGCGGAAGCGGAACGTCACTTCCAGATCACGTTCCGAATCGATCAGATATTCACTGTAGCCGCGGGAAACGCTGATGTCTGTATTTACATGGACCGGTGTCATTTCCGCTCAGCACCTTTCACAGATTCTCTGACTGCGCATGCGCCAAGCGAAATGCGGGTCTTTTCATTCGCTGCTTCAGCTGCCGGCTGTACGCCGTATTCGCGGTAGATCCAGTCGTAGCCTTCCCTGTCGATCTTTTCCGCAAGTTCCGGACCGCCGCTCATGATAATGCGGCCGTCGACCAGAACATGTGTGAATTCCGGTTTGATCAGTTCCAGGAAACGCTCGTAATGGGAAACAACGATCATGGACATGCCTGTTTCGCTGCGCAGTTTGTTCAGCGCGTCAGCGACGATGCGGATCGCGTCAACGTCCAGACCGCTGTCGATCTCATCCAGCATGGAAAGAGACGGTTTGAGAAGCTTCATCTGAACGATCTCATTTCTCTTCTTTTCACCGCCTGAGAATCCTTCGTTCAGGAAACGGTGTGCGAGGTCTTCCTTCATTTCCAGTTCCTTGATCGTCGATTCCATTTCCTTGATGAAACGGAACAGGGATACCGGCTGTTCTCTTCTGACATTCATCGCGGCTCTCAGGAAGTCGCTGTTTGTAACGCCGGGGATCTCCTGCGGATACTGCATGGCAAGGAAGAGACCGGCGATGCTGCGCTCATTGACAGGCATCTCCAGAAGATCCTTTCCGTCATATACAATGCTTCCGCCTGTAATTTCATATTTGGGATGTCCCATAATTGCCGCAAGCAGTGTGGATTTGCCGTTGCCGTTCGGCCCCATCAGGGCATGCACTTCGTTTTCTCCAACGGTCAGACTGACGCCGTTCAGGATCTGCTTGCCTTCAACATTTACACAAAGATCTTTAATTTCTAATTTTTTCATTGCTGTCACCTTAGCTCCGGAGTGGATTATATCATCATTTTATTGTTTCGTGTTGTAATACTATTTCTGTGTATTCCGGCAGCATCTGCTATACTGTAATTGAGGATAATAAATATGCCGCAGAACAGAAAATATTATATTCAGTTTCATGATCATCTGCCGATCCAGAGTATTCCTGCCGAGCAGCTTTCAACCGTGGGCAAATGGGCAAGAACATCCGGCAGGATCTATGAGGGAACGTCAGAACTTTCCGGAAAACAGCTGTCCGTGTTCCTTTCCGAAACATGCGGACTGCCGAAAAGCAGTTTTCAGGTGATTCCCTTTGAAGACGGAATTCTTGTCCGCCGCTAAAAGTTCAGCAAAACTTCAGATTCCAAAATTGCAAAAGACGCCTTCATATCCTATAATGAAATGGCGTTTTTTTTATGAGGGAGGCGTTATGGGAACATTTCTTAAGAAAAACTGGTTTGTATCTCTGGTGATCGTCGCATTTCTCGGCATGACCATCTTCTATATTTACGATACAAACAAAGGCAAATTAAAAGGAAAAACAGTAAACGGCGAGGATGTCGTTTACACCGTCGGAGATTCCGATGTGACAGCCGCGCAGTTCTACGATGATCTGTATAAAACAAGCGGAACATCTACAGTCGTCAATCAGTTCCAGAGAGCTGTATCAGACTCTGCGATCAAAACAACAAACGAAATGAAGGATAAGGCATCCAAACAGGCTGCGTCCATCATCTCTGACTACAAATCCAATTACGGAGCCGATTATGAAAGCAAACTGGCATCTGATCTTTCTTCCACCGGCTTCACGGATCTGGAAGAATATCTGATCTTCCAGGAAAAGATGGATCAGATCGCTGCGGATTATGCCAAGGCACACTTCGATGATCTCAAGATCCGCAGGATCTCCTACATCCTGGTCAAATTCGATGATTCAAAGAACGTCACGGAAGAACCGACAGCGACAGAAAAAGCAAAGATGGATTCTGTCGACAAGGCACTGGCTGAAAAGAAAGAATTCGCTGAAGTTGCTTCTGAATATACAGAAGATGATGCTGCCAAAGAAAAAGGCGGCGATCTCGGCGTGATCGACAAGAACACTTCCACACTTGACTCTACATTCTTCGAAGCTGCTATGGCTCTTTCCGAAGGACAGGTCAGCGACTGGGTCAAATCAGCTCAGTTCGGTTATTTCAAGATCAAGTGCACGGCTGCGACACAGGAAACCCTCGAAGCCAGCTCTGAGACAGAAGATCCGTATCTGAACCTGATCACCGGATATGACACAACACTTGCAAATACGGCGTTATGGGAAAAAGGCCAGGAGATCGGCATTGACTTCAAGGGCAATGAAGAACTCGAAAAGGCAGTCAGAACTGCATTCGGCATTGATGATGCAGAAAAGAAAAACTGAGGTGGCCAGAATGAAAAAGACAAATACATTACTTGCATCAGCACTGATGCTTGCTGTACTGAGCGGATGCACAGACGCAACCGCCAAGCTGAAGGACAGCTCCACAGTCCTCTTCTCCGTCGGCTCTGTCAACGTTACAAAAGGAACAGTCTACAACATGATGAAAGCTTCCAGCGGTGCTTCTGTCGCAGTCAACAACGCGACAAAGTTCATTGCCGAAAAAGAAGTTGAAGTCACGGAAGACATGAAGAAAGACGCCCAGTCCACACTGGAAGCGTACATCGCATATTACGGAGATTCCTTCACTGCTTATCTCGAGCAGAACAACATGACAAAGGAATCTTATGTCACAGATTATCTGATCCCTTCCCTGCAGGCAGATGAACTCATCAAGAAGTACATCAACGAGAAGTTTGATGAACTGACAGCCAGATACAAGCCGGTCAAGGCAACAGTTCTGACATTCACCGCCAAGGAAGACGCTGAAGCAGCGCTGAGCGAACTGAAGGACGGTTCCAAATCTCCGGCTGACGCAGCCAAGGGACACAATTCCTCCAGCAAGGGCGACTCTCAGATCTATACGATCGAAACATCACTCGACGCGATGGTCAAGTCCGTTCTGACAAGCGCCAAGCCGGAAGAAGGCTGGATCATGACAGCATCTTCTGACAGCAGCGAATACGCTGTTCTCAGAGTTGACAAGAATGACGCTTCCACATTCAAGGACGAAGCAGTCACCACTCTCAGCAGCATCACAAACGTTGAGAATGATTCCACAACATTCTGGTTCAAGAAGTACGGATTCCATGTCTATGACAAGACGATCTATGACGCTGTCGCTGCGGATTATCCGGACAACCTTGTTCAGGACATGAAAGAAACACCTGCAGAAACCAAGTAATTCAAAATGCCGCGCCTGCGGCATTTTTCTCTGCATCGTGATATAATCGGAAACAGGAGGAATCTGAACATGTGCATTTTCTGCGATATTATCGATCATAAAATCCCGTCCAAAACAGTATATGAGGACGAGAACGTTCTGGCGATCCTGGACATCTCCCAGGTCACGTACGGACATACCCTTGTCATGCCGAAGAAACACTTCGCAAATATCATTGAAGCTGACGAAGAAACAGCAGCGCTCTGCATGAAGACAGCGAAGAGACTGGCGGGAAAGATCATGAAAAACACCGGAGCAGCCGGAATCAACATCCTGACCAACTGCAACGAAGCAGCCGGCCAGACGGTCCCCCACCTGCATTTCCATATCATTCCCCGCTATGATGAGAATGATTCCCTCATTCTCCGCTTCGATCCTTCTCCTGAACAGGATCTTGACGAAGTGCTGAAGAAGATCACAGCCGAATAAAAACACTGCTCAGCAGTGTTTTTTTGATCATATGACGTGAAGCCTCTTCAGCATCACTTCTCTCGCCTTATTCTCCAGCGTATCATCCAGCGGAGCAAGCTCCACTTCCCCGTACCGCCTGCGAAGCGCTCTGGCGATGACGGCGTCAGCGATCATCGGATTCTTCGGCAGCAGCGGTCCGTGCATATACGTCGCCAGTACGGTATCTGTCTTGAAGCCTTCATACGGACTCTTGTATTCGTTGCCGTGTCCGGAGAGCACCTTGCCGAACGGACTGGCAACATTTTTTGTCTGACCGCCGTGATTCTCAAACCCGACAGCCATAAACTTCTTTCCGTCCAGTTCTGTTTCGAGGGCGATGTTGCCGATGCAGCGGTGGTCACGGTCGCTGGCTTCTGTATAGTAGTCAAAGAAGCCGAGAGCTTCGATCACCTTGCCGTCCTGGTCTTTATAGTATTTGCCGAACAGCTGATAGCCGCCGCAGATCAGCAGGAACGCAGTCTTCTGATCCATTGCGTCTCTGATCGCATCTTTTCGGGAAAGAAGATCTTTGTAGATCAGATTCTGCTCGCGGTCCGCACCGCCTCCCATGAAAAACAGATCATAGGAAGCGATATCCTTCTTCTCACCGATCGTGCATGTATCCAGAATGCACTCAATGCCTCTTTTTTCCGTACGGTAGCGGAGCACTTCCGCATTTCCCTTGTCTCCGTACAGATCCATCAGATCATGGTACATCCACAGTATCTTCAGATTCATTGATGTGCCTCCTTCCGCAGTATTGCCCGGGTTGGGTGGAGTGCCGTATACGTCGCGATAATAAAGCTGTTCTTATGTGCGTGATCCAGCCATCTGACAGCTTCCGTACTGTCTTCAATGACAGTGATGCGGTCATCCAGTCCTTCATATTTCAGACGCAGCGCCATGTCATACGCGCGCAGTCCGGAACAGACGATCGTCCTGATCTCAGGCACGTTCAGCCGTTCAAAATGTGCGTCCCAGATCCACGAGACATCATGACCGTCCTGATCGTTGTCATTCAGGAAGATGCAGAGATTCTTCTCGCCGGGCTGAGCGACGATGTATTTCATCACTTCATTGGCACCGGTCGGATTCTTGACAAGATTGATCACACACGGCCTGGAAAGATTGAATACTTCATTTCTGCCTTCATTGAGCACAAAGGTGCTGAATGTCCTGTCAGCTGCTTCCGGATCCAGTCCCATCGTCTTCATGACAGCCAGTACGGCACCGCAGTTATAGATGCCGTAAATGGTGTTCATAAAGGCATGGAATTCTCTTCCGTCACACATGAATCTGCCTCTTTCCAGATCAGCGTCATGGATCTGGATATACGGATCGATCTTTCCGAAGCCGTCATTCTCACAGCAGAATCTGCCGATATGACTGTACTGATAGTATGAATATTTCAGCGGTGCGCCGCAGCGGGGACAGAATTTTCCTTCCGACGCTTCATCGGTCGTCTTTGAAGAGACAGAGGTCTCAGCGACTGAGAAATAATGGATCCTCGCTTTCTTTGCGGTATCTGCGATCCTGAGAACATTGGGATCATCGCCGTTGAGAATAATATGACCTTCAAAATCTTCTGTCACCTCCTGGATCTTGCGGATGATCGTTTCCATTTCACCTGCCCGGTCCAGCTGATCGCGGAAGAAGTTGTTGACGACAAGATGCGTCGGCTTCAGGGCTTTGAACTGTCTGTATACTGTCAGTTCATCCACTTCGATCACGGCAGCGTCTGCCTGAACTCTGTAATGACTGTCGACATTCGCAGCCAGCAGTGTCGCGATGCCGACATTGAGGTTGTCGCCGCGGCGGTTGTTGATGACCTTCAGACCTGCCTGGCGCATCGCGTCAGCGATCAGATTGGACGTCGTTGTCTTGCCGTTTGTGCCGGTGACGATCACAACGATTTCCGGCATCTCTACCTTTTCAATAAAATCCGGGTCGAGCCGCAAAGCGATCTCACCGGGGAAGGAACCTCCCCTTCCGAATCTCTGCAATGTTTTATGTGCCAGCTTTACAACCGGGAGTTTCCATTCCATACCTTATTCTCCCTTCGGCTTATAGAACTGCCTGTTTTCCAGTGCGAACAGCTTGGATGTCCATTCACCCGGCTCAACGGCAGCCAGAGCCTGTTTCAGCGTATTCATGCGGGCGTCGAGATTGTCAATGAGGCAGAGTACTTCCGCCTCCTGCAGCATCGGAACGACCGGTGAACCAAATTCCAGATGACCATGGTGGCTCAGGATCATATGATGCAGAAGAACTGCTTCTTCACTGTCTTCCAGGTGAAGCTTCTCCGCGACCTCACTCAGCCAGCCGTTGCCGATCGAAATATGCCCTTCCAGTTTTCCCTTCAGTGTGTATTCCGTTGTTACCGGACCGCTCATCTCTTCGATCTTGCCGACATCATGCACAAGAGCACCGGCGATCAGAAGATCACGGTTGAGCTGCGGATAATGCGTGCAGACCTCATCCGCCATGGCTGTCATGGAAAGAGAATGCTCCGAGAGACCGCCAAGGAAGCTGTGATGGATCCGGGAAGCTGCCGGGTAGGTAAAGAAGCGTTCGCCGGCCTTCTCCAGCATGCCTGTCACAAGTTTTCTGAGTTTTTCATTGCCGATCGACTGGACATATGCGTCCAGGTCTTTTTTTCTTGTTTCTTCACTGATCTCACTGGCGATCACGAAGTCTTCCATATTCACTTCTGCCGGGGAAGCCGGTTCCGCTCTGGTAATGCGCAGCTGCAGATTCTGGTTATACAGCAGCACATCGAACCAGAAGGTTACGATCCTGCCGGTTTTGATCGTCTTCTGATCTTCCGGCTTGACATCCCAGAACTTGCCGTCGATCGTGCCGCTGCTGTCCTGAACGATCACGGAAAGATACGGAGCGCCTTTATTTGTCGTTCCGTTTTTCACTTCTTTGACAAGAAGCGGCATTGTCAGCCTGTCTTTTTCCTGAAAATCTCTGATCTTCTTCATTCTTTCCACTCCATTCCATCCAGTACAGCATAGATCTTCTCTACTTCAAAGCCCTGGGCGGCGCAGTACCTGAACACATGATTGCGCAGCTCTGTTCCTGTGTACTTTCTTTCGTATCTTTTCTTTGCCTTTGACGCGCACTTCTGCAGACTGTCAGCTTCTCTGAGCCTGACATCACTGAGATCGATCTGTTCAAACACTTCATCGGCTGTTTCGGATGAATATCCGTTCTCGATCAGCTTTTTCCGGATCACGGCATTCATCTTGCGGGAAGAGATTCCCTTATGAGAGGCGATCGTCTTTTCCGCCAGACGCACAGCGTTCTCCGTGTTTTCATCATCCGGCTCTTCGGCGAGCATCTCAGCTGCCAGATCCATCGGAATACCGTCTCTGACAAGCTCGCGGATGATCCTGTCACCGCCCTTGAGAGCAGCTTTCATGGATGAGATCTTTTCCCGGCAGTACCGTCTGTCGTCAATGTATCCCTTTTCTTCCAGCTGACTGACGATATCGTTGATCGTTTCAATGTTGCATTCCGTCTTCTTAGTCAGCCAGTCATAGATCTGCCTGCGCGTGCGGTCCTTGTATGTGATGCGGCGGATGCAGCCCTGGTATGCGGAAACAGCTTTTTCCTTTTCCTGCAGCTCCCTGACGGAATTCTGCGTGATCACGCCGCCCTGCCGCAGTCCGTAATTGCTGTAGTCATCCATCGAGATCTTCAGCCGCAGTTCTTCTTTTTTGTTGGAGATCAGATAGACCTGTACGACGCTGTCTCTGACCCGTACATCAGTGATCGAGAACTGATGCCGGTACTGTTCGATCGCCCGGTCGTATACCTTCAGAACACTCTCACAGAACGTTTCGCTGCTGTATTTTTTCACTGCTTCCATGCAGTCATGAACCATCGCCTTGACATCTTCTTTCGGGATTGCCAGGAATTCTTTTACTTTCACGGCAAGATCCGCCTCGTCTTCAAAGAACCATCCCGTCTTCTCCGGGATCAGCAGATCGTTCAGCACGTCGTCTCTGCGGGCAAACAGCGGCAGACCGCTGGCCAGCGCTTCAATAAAGGTCATGCCCTGTGTTTCCGAAAGACTTGCGGAAACAAACGCGTCGCAGGATTTGTAGATCGAAGGTACCAGAGAAGCGTCCCGCGGACCTGCGACATGGATCCTGTCCGCCATCTGCATCTTCTCAGTCATCTTTTTCAGACGCTCCTCATCCGGACCGCCGCCGACGATCAGCAGATGCACATCCGCACCCTGACGGATCGCGTCCGCAAAGCCGTTCACAACGATATCCAGCGCTTTTTCCTGCGCCAGACGGCCGACATAAACGATCACCCGGCTGTCGGGGCTGATGCCAAAGGAAGAAAGCACTTCTTTTCTGTTTTCTTCTGTAAATCCTTCCGGATCAAAGCGGTCCAGTTCAAGGCCGGTCGGAATGACGTCGATCTCACGGCGGATATGATAGCCTTCCAGCATCTTCTTTGTCTTTTCACTCGGCGCGATGACCTGCATGGAGCTGTCGCCGTACATCTTTGAAAGCTTTGCGACACCTTTCTTCGCAAGCGCATCGATGGTCTTCGAATGAATGAAATTCACATAATGCGTATAGTCTTCATATGTCGTGTGATAGGTACTGACAAGAGGGATCTTGAGCTGTCTCGCGACAAGGCGCGCAAAAATGCCGACGCCGAATTCGGTCTGCACGTGGATCAGATCCAGTTCAAGCTTGCGGATCTCATCGATCGCGTGTGCATGAAACGGCGATGTCATGACATAACCGTATAAAAACTTCAGTTCCATCCCCGGAAGCCGAAGTATCATGCCGTCATCATCCCATTTTTCACTGCCGTCACCGTTATATGTCGTGATCACATACACTTCGTGGCCGTGTTTCAGCAGTGCATCGCGCAGGATCCGGGTGCTGGTCGCAACGCCGTTGATCTCAGGCGGAAATGTATCAGAGAATAATCCTATCTTCATTTTATACCTTCTTTCAGTACATCCGGAGCGTAGGTACGGGGCAGATTCTCCTCAGCCCGGATCGGAATATCTTTTCTTGTCCTTGCATACAGGAACATGAAGCCGCCGATGATCAGTGTCTGGTAGAATGTCACAAACCGCCAGAGGATCATGATCGACGCCGCGTCGACCTTATCAAAAAGCGTTGAGAACATCAGAACGAACGTTGCTTCCGTACCGCCGCTGCTGCCCGGCATCGGCAGGAATGCGTTGACCATCGATACGAAGGAGCTCAGCGCGATAATGTCCAGCATTCTGTCCGGCGTGACCGGAATATTCAGTGCTCTGGCACACCAGTACGGAATGCTGTAATACAGCGTCAGACGGAGAAGATCTTCAACCGCAAGAGAGACGATCATTTTCCTGTGCGTCTTCAGTACGACGATTTCCTTGGAGAACGCCTGCAGCGAGTGATTCAGATTTGCCAGCGTAGCCTCTTTGTTTCTGATCAGGTGCAGCTTTGCGCCGATGTTGATGCCGGTCGTTGTCAGCCACGTGTAGAAACGCGGTGAGGAAGCCAGCAGCCACAGAAAAAAGATAATGCCGGAGCTGATCAGGAATCCGAATATGACAATCAGGAAAAACTGCGAATAATTCGTATAGTAATAATTGAACCGCAGGATCAGCAGCGCCAGAACAAAGAGCGTCATGACGGACTGATAAACAATAAAATCAAGCCAGAGGATCCCTACCGAATGGGAAACAGGGATTCCCTGCTTGCGGAAGATATATCCCTGTCCGACCTGGCCGCCGGACGCACCGGGCGTGATGTTGCAGAAAAGACCGGCAACATACGCATTCACGAATCCCTGCCACCAGGTGTAGTGAGGATGCGACTGCCGGCATTCCGTCATCAGGCCCCAGCCCAGCATAGCCCGTTCGATCACCATCAGAACGATCAGGAATATGATGCCGGGAACAGAAGCATGTCTGAGGATCGCAAAAACCCTGTCCCCGTCGTCTTTCAGAGTAAGGTACAGAACAATACCTGCAAGGGAAAGGATCAGGAAAATATTAAACAGTGTGTTTTTGAACAGTTGTTTGATCTTATTCCACATACACAGATATTATACCTTCTTTATGCTGAAAAGAACAATGCAGGGATTACAGCACAGATTCATACACGGCGCGCAGCTGTCTGCCGACGCCTTCGATCGACCGCTTCGACGCGACCTTCCATCCTTCTTCCGTCGTATCCGGAAGCGTGCCTTCCACTGTTCCTCTGATCAGCCGGGCAAACTCTTCATTGTTATGTCCCTTATAGCAGCTGACGCCGTCTTTCAGCCACGGATCGAAGACGCCGATATCGCGTACGACCACGTGCTGACGGGCTGCCAGGGCTTCCAGAACAACGATCCCTTCCGTCTCTTCATACGAAGGAAAGAAGAAGCAGGAAGCGTCAGAATACGCTCCTTCAATGATCGGTCCTTTGACGTAGCCGGGGAAGAGAACATTGGCCGGATGGTTTTCCACGATCTCTGAGATCTCGCGGGGAATGATCATCTTTGAAATATCGCCGAACCAGATGAACTGGTATTCCGGCAGCATGGACGCAACTTCAACAAAATCAGGCAGACCTTTCCGCTGGAACAGCAGACCTACGCCGAGAACGACCTTTGCATTTTCATCCAGGCTGAAATATTTGCGGTAGGCAGTTACTTTTTCTTCATCCCGGACATAGCGGGAAAGATCGATGCCGTTGGAAACGACATGGATCGGAAGCTGGATCCCGTATCCCTCCAGAATACCTTTTGCGTACTCCGTCGGCGTGATCAGCGCGTCAGCGGAACTGTAGAGACTGATCAGCCTCTTTCTGACAAGCGGTGCCAGGGCGTTGGAAAACAGAAAGCTGTTGCGGAAATCTTCTTCTGTCGAATGAGCATGATAGATAACTTTCTTATTGTTTCTGCGGGCGTTGCGGACGATCGCCTCGCTGTTGACGCCCCATGTGTTGATATGCAGAATATCGTAATCACTGTCCCACGGATCCGTTGTATATTCGACACCGGCTGATTCCAGCGCGCGCATCTGATGATTCATTGCCCGGCCGATCCCGGACTTTGAAATCATATCTTCTCCTTCAAAATACAGCAGAACTTTCATACGGATCTCCTTTTCATTTTAACGATTATACCATACCTTCCCGAGTGTGACTCTGAGGGATTCACTGCTTCATGCGGGCAGCTTTCTCCGCCATCCCGATCGCGTCGCTTTCCGTCTCGCATCCAGCCAGAAAGCCGGAAGCATGGCAGAATACCGCCGTCGCAATTCCGCTTGCTTTCTGCAGGTCTTCATAGCGCAGGCCGTACCATTCTGCAGGCAGCGGATGGCGGTAGGATGTCCGGTCATTGCTGTCGGAAAGCGCGCACTGCACGTTCCAGCCGCCTCTTAACGCCGGTGAAACAACATACCAGATATCATTCGCCTTGGGATTTCGGTACTGAGAATACAGAACACCCTCCCACGGCGCGAATTCATCCATGATCATAATGTGGTCAGCGCTGTAGTCAATGCAGCGCAGAACGTAATCACGGCCGTCCAGCGATGAGATCAGACTGTCGATCCGGTTGATCAGGATATCCTTCGCGAAACTGACTGCGTCCATGAACGCGTCATAGGAATCGATGCCGGAATTCCAGGTCGGATTGAAATCCTTGATCACCTGGGATACCGTAAAGCTTGTTCTGGATGCATTGAGAGCATTCTTCTTCAGATCATCTGACACATTGACAAATGCTTCCATTGCCTTCGCCGTGGGATTAAACGCATTGTCTTCCGCGTCTATGCCTAGCACCAGCGATGTCTCCAGCTTCTGATACACGCTGTCCATGTACCGTTTCGGACAGTCCATGGCTTCCAGTATTTCTTCATGGTATTTTTTCCAGACAAGTCCGCAGGCGGCATAAGGGATCTCTGTACCGGGATGTGTTCCGTTGTTTTCTTTATTTTCCGGGGTGTGGTGATCCAGTTCACCGCCGCCGATATCAAATACGATCCAGTCTCCCTCTTCCGGGATCTCTGTATCGCTGCCTCTTACGACATTGATCTCTTCCGCCGTCAGCGACAGCATCGCGCAGGCGAATACATCATCGGCATGAAAAATGCCGTCATGGGTATACAGATTCAGTTTCTCTCTCATACTGTTTTTCCTCTGCATTCTATATTACCAAAAAAAGACATGTCCCACACAGGAGACATGTCTTTTGGTGAATCAGTTCAGAGAATTATTCTTCCTGGAGCTTTGCTTTTGTGATGAGCTTCTTGTAACGCTTCTGAGCGTCGCTGAGAGTCTTCGCAAATGCAGCATCAGCAGCTTCCTGACCTCTGATCTTCGGCAGGTTGAAGTAACGAGCTTCGTTCATCAGGAATGCATTGAAGTTCTCCCACTTCGGTTCCTTGGAATCGATCGTGAGCGGCTTTTCTTTTCTCGGGTCGAAACGGTACAGTGTGACATAACCGCACTCAACAGCTGCCTTCTGTACGTTCGGTGCCTTAACGAGACCACCCTTAATACCCTGTTCAGCACACGGGCAGTAAGCGATGACGATGGAAGGTCCGTTGTAGGATTCAGCTTCCTTCAGAGCCTTGATCGTCTGGATCTGGTTAGCGCCCATGGAGACGGAAGCAACATAAGCTGTTCCGTATTCCATAACGATCTGACCGAGGTCCTTCTTAGCCAGTGCCTTACCGCCGGCTGCGAACTTCGCGATAGAAGCAGCCTGGGAAGACTTGGAGGACTGTCCGCCTGTATTGGAGTAAACTTCTGTATCCAGTACGAGAACGTTGACATTCAGGTTGTTAGCCATGACATGATCGAGTCCGCCGTAGCCGATATCATATGCCCATCCGTCGCCGCCGACGATCCAGACAGACTTGCCGACCAGGTCTCTTTCCATGTCGAGGAGTTCCTTGACAGCTTCATTCGCAGATGCCTTGACACCGGCAACGATCTTGTCCTTGACAGCTCTCTGAGCGTCACGGTCTTCAGCTGCAGCGATGTAAGCTTCAAATGCTTCCTTGAGTTCAGGTTCGACCTTGTCGAGGTTGTCTTCCATGATTCTCAGGATACGGGCAGCCTTTGTGGACTGTGCGATCGCCATACCGAAGCCATACTCAGCGTTGTCTTCGAACAGGGAGTTTGCCCATGCCGGACCTTCGCCGTTTTCATCGATGACGAACGGTGTGGAAGGTGTAGCGGAGCAGTAGATCATGGAGCAGCCTGTAGCGTTTGCGATCAGCATGTCTTTGCCGAACAGCTGGGAAGCAAGTCTGTAATACGGAGCTTCGCCGCAGCCCGGGCAGCAGCCGCTGACTTCGAAGTACGGCATCAGCAGGGAGATACCCTGGACGCTGTCCTTGTTGGCAACATACTGAGGCTTGTATTCTGTGTGCTTGTACAGGTAGTCAGCCAGAGGTTCCTGGTTCTGCTGTGTTTCAACATCAGCAGCGGACAGAGCCTTGACAGGACATACTGTGAGACATACGCCGCAGCCTACGCAGTTCTGCGTGGACAGCTGGATACGGTAAACCAGACCGTCTTCCTTAGCGCCTTTGTATACAGGTGTCGGAGCCTTTGTTGTGAATTCAACACCGTTCTCCTTCGCGATCTCTTCAGCCTTTGCAGCTTCTTCCGGAGTCAGAAGGAACGGACGGATCGTTGCATGCGGGCAGGCAAATGCGCACTGGCCGCACTCGATGCACTTCGCAGCATCCCAGGAAGGAACCTGAGCAGCGATATTTCTCTTTTCACGGAAGCTGACTTCGTTCGGAATGGATCCGTCGAGAACGCCATACTTCATGAAGGAGGATACAGGCATGTCATAACCTTCGAGAGCGTTGATTCTCTGCAGGTTGTTGTCGAAGTATTCGTCGCCTGTCTTGACGATCAGGCTTGCATCGTATGTCAGATCCTTCCATGCCGGATCAACATCGATCTTGACGAGGCCGCTCTGACCTTTGTCGATCGCTGCACAGTTGTTGTTGACGACATCTTCGCCCTTGCGTGCGTAGGTGTGTCTTGCGCTGTCCTTCATCAGTTCAACAGACTTCGCATACGGCATGATCTGCTCGTTCAGTGCGAAGAATGCACTCTGCAGGATCGTGTTTGTATGACGGCCCATGTGTGTTTCCTGAGCCAGCTTTGTCGCGTTGATGATATAGAACTTCGCGTTCTTTTCAGCCAGGCCGGCGAGCATTCTGTTCGGGAGTCTGTCTGCGATCTCTTCTGCCGGGATCGTTGTGTTGAGGAGGAATGTTCCGCCTTCCTTCAGGTTTCTGACCATGTCGAACTTGAAGCAGTAGGATTCCAGTGAGCAGGAGATGAAGTCTGCCTTGTCAATATAGTAAGGGCTGTGGATCGGGCTCTTTCCGAATCTCAGGTGAGAACGGGTAACGCCGCCTGCCTTCTTGGAGTCATATGCGAAATATGCCTGGGAATACAGATCGGTGTTGTTGCCGATGATCTTGACTGTGCTCTTGTTCGCACCGACAGTTCCGTCGGATCCGAGACCATAGAACAGGCAGCTTGTGTAGTCCGCGTCAACAGTGATGTCAACCGGTGCCAGGGACAGATGTGTAACGTCGTCATCGATGCCGATCGTGAATTCTTCAGCAGGTGCGTCCTTCTTGAGTTCTTCGAATACAGCATTGATATGGGACGGGTTGGTGTCCTTGGAAGACAGACCGTAACGGCCGCCGACGATCGTGAGATCTGTGTGCTTGCGGAGTGCATAGCAGACATCCAGGAACAGAGGCTCTCTTGCGCCCTGCTCTTTCGCACGGTCGAGAACAGCGATCTTCTTGACTGTTGCCGGCAGTACGTCTTCCAGATACTTCTGGGAGAACGGACGATACAGATAAACCTTGATCAGACCGACTTTTTCGCCGCGTGCTGTGAGTGTGTTGATGGTTTCTGTAATTGTGTCTGTGACAGAACCCATCGCTACGATGACTCTCTCAGCATCTGGTGCGCCGACATATACGAACGGTGCATAATCACGTCCTGTATGTTCGGAGACAGCCTTGAAGTACTTCGCTGCAATTTCCGGAACCTTGCTGAAGTGCTCGTTCTGAGCTTCAGCAGCCTGGAAATAAATGTCGTCATTCTGGGAACCGCCGCGTGTGATCGGATTTGTATGCGGGTTCAGAGCGTTCTTTCTGAATGCTTCCAGCTTGTCGACAGGCAGCAGACTCTTCAGGAAGTCATAGTCCATGACTTCGATCTTGTCAATTTCGTGAGATGTACGGAAACCGTCGAAGAAGTGCATAACTGCAACCGAACCGTCAATTGCGATCAGGTGAGCCACGCCTGCCAGGTCCATACAGTCCTGAACGGAGTGAGAGCACATCATGACCATGCCTGTCTGACGGCATGCATAGACATCCTGATGGTCACCGAAGATACTCAGAGTGTGGGTTGCGAGGGATCTTGCTGCTACGTGAATAACGCCCGGCAGCAGTTCACCCTTCAGCTTGTAAAGATTAGGAATCATCAGCAGAAGACCCTGAGAAGCTGTGAATGTAGCTGCCAGAGATCCTGCCTGCAGAGCTCCGTGGACAGCGCCGGCTGCGCCGCCTTCAGACTGCATTTCGACGACCTTTACTTTGTCGCCAAAAATGTTCTTGCGACCGGCTGTTGCCCAGTCATCAATGTGTTCTGCCATCGGGGAAGATGGCGTGATGGGATAGATACCAGCTACTTCGGTAAATGCATACGCAGAATGCGCAGTAGCGGTATTACCGTCCATCGCTTCGAAAACCTTTTTGTTTTCAGTAGTCATATGTCCTCCTGTTTTTGCCATTATTTATTATAATCCGAAAACGCTTTCTTTCATAGGTAAGTTTCATACTTCAATGCTGTCTTTTATGGACAAAAAAGGCTCTCTTATACAAAAGAGAACCTGCATGCAAGTCGCTATTTGGTCAGGTTTTTCATGACCTGGCGGATCTGTGCCTCACTCGGCTTTCTGCCCATCTGCATGAACATCGCGCGGATCATCTTTTCATCGATCGGAGGATGTTCCTTCAGCTGCTTTTCAAAATACTTTTTGGAAACGAAGAATGTAATCAGAGCAGAGATTGCAGCACCGGCAAGAAACCAGAGAAGAGTTGACCAGAATTCTGTCATAAATAATACACCACCTATTCTTTTATTATTTCAGAACACAAGTTTTACCTTGTTCGAGAAGATTTCATAAACAGGCCGGAGGGGTGATATGTTCCCTCTTATGTAGAGGTGGGAGTTCATGGTCATCCGTCAGGATCCCCGGACGTACCGGGTGTTCAACACAGGAATCTCCAGTCAGAATTCCCTTATATCAAAATGTAGGAAAAATATGTGGTCCTCCGGCTGTCTTCATTATAGCATCAGTAAACTGTAAGAACAGTCTTGACACAAAACGGTTTAGTCTTTATCCTTATTGCTTATTTCAATTCCCAGAATATCAAGCTGCGCTTTGTCTACTACGTTCGGCGCATCGCTCATCAGATCCAGTGAACTGTTGGTCGTCGGGAAGGCAACGACGTCGCGGATGTTGTCTGTTCCCGCCAGGACCATGACCAGACGCTCCAGGCCGATGCCGACACCGCCGTGCGGAGGCGTACCGTAGCGGAACGCGTCAAGGAAGAAGCCGAATCTCTCTCTTGCCTTTTCCATGGTCAGGCCGATCGCTTCGAATACCTTCTCCTGCAGATCCTGATCGTGGATACGGATCGATCCGCTGAGCAGTTCGTAGCCGTTGAGCACGAGGTCATAAGCACGTGAAGATACGGAACCCGGATCACTGAAGAGACGCTCTACATCCTCTTCCTTCGGAGCTGTGAACGGATGATGCGCAGCCATCCAGCGGTTTTCTTCCTCACTGTATTCAAACATCGGGAAGTCTGTGACCCACAGGAACTTATACACGTTCTCAGGGATCAGACCGAGTTCATGGCCGAGTCTGACACGCAGAGCACCAAGTCCGCTTTCAGCGATCTTTGCCTGATCAGCGATGATCAGGACCAGATCATTGTCCGTCAGGGAAAGCTTCTCGATGATCGCAGCCTTTTCTGTTTCAGACAGCGGCTTTGCGACAGAACCGGTCAGCTCGCCCTTTTCCATCTTCAGATAGGCAAGCGCCTTGGCACGGAAGCCGTGCTTGACAAAGTCCTGCAGCTTGTCGAGGCCTTTTCTGCTGTACTTGTCAGCCGCGTCGGCAAATCTGAGGCAGCCGATCATGCCGCCGTTGTCAAGCACTGTGCGGAATGCCTGGAAGCCAGTTTCCGCGAAGATATCGCTCAGGTCTTCGATCGTGTTGCCGAAGCGGAGGTCAGGCTTGTCTGTACCGTATAAGCGCATGCATTCGCTCCAGGGCAGACGGACAAAGGTGTCTTCCAGTTCATATCCGATCGTTTCTCTGAAGATCGCCTTCATCAGATCTTCAACGACGGAGAAAACTGTATTCTCATCGCCGAAGCTCATCTCGATATCGATCTGGGTGAATTCCGGCTGACGGTCCGCTCTGAGGTCTTCATCGCGGAAGCATCTTGCGATCTGGAAATACTTCTCCATGCCGGAGATCATCAGCAGCTGCTTGTAGATCTGCGGGGACTGGGGAAGCGCCCAGAACTTGCCGTTATAGATACGGGAAGGAACCAGATAGTCTCTGGCGCCTTCCGGCGTGCTTCTTGCCAGGATCGGTGTTTCGATCTCAATGAATCCCTTCTCATCAAGGACCTTGCGGGCGATCATGCAGACCTTGTGGCGCAGGATCATGTTTTTCTGCAGAACGGGTCTTCTCAGATCCAGATATCTGTATTTCAGACGGGTATCCTCATTGGTCGAGGAATCATCCGTGATCTCGATCGGCGGTGTTTCCGCACTGTTGACGATCACGACGTTCTTCGCGAGAACTTCGATCTCGCCGGTCGCCATCTTCGGGTTGGCAGCCTGACGTTTTACGACGGTGCCAGTGACCTGGAGAATATACTCGCTGCGGACATCCTTTACCTGGTCCGCGATCGTCTCGTCAAATGTTACCTGAACGACACCGGAACGGTCGCGCAGATCAATAAATGCAAGTGATCCGAGATTTCTTCTTTTTGCGACCCAGCCGATCAGTGTCACTTCCCTGCCGACATCTTCCAGCCGCAGGGTTCCGTTACCGCATGTTCTTTCCATTACTGTTCACTCCATTCTTTCAGTTTGCTGACAAGTTCGCTTCCTTTGATGCTAACCTGTTCCTTTTCGCCGGACTTCTTCAGATTGACAGTCTGGTTCTTTACTTCTTCCTCACCGATGATCACGATATACTTCGCACCGCAGCGGTCAGCGCTCTTGAACTGCGCTTTCAGTGATCTCTGCGTCAGGCCTGCTTCAGCAGCGATGCCGGCTGCTCTGAGCTCCTGAACAGTCTTCAGGACTTCACCGGAAACATTGCCCAGACCGATCACATACACTTCCGCGTCGTCTTTGTCATTGAAGTCATGGCCTTCGTCCGCAGCCAGCTGCAGCAGACGCTCCATACCGATCGCAAAGCCGATGCCGCTCATGTCAGGGCCGCCGTAGTAAGAGACAAAGTTATCGTATCTGCCGCCGCCGAAGATCGTCGCCTGGGCGCCGGAATCCGGGCGTGTGGAAACGACTTCAAAGACGGTGTGGGTGTAATAATCCAGTCCGCGGACAAGGCGTTCATCGATCTCATACGGAATGCCGAGGCTGTCGAGGCTTCTGAGCACTTCGTCAAAATAGTTTCTGCTTTCCTCATTCAGGTATTCAGAAAGACGCGGTGCGCCTTTCATGAATTCCTTTTCATGGTCGACCTTGCAGTCGAGAATGCGGAGCGGATTCTGTTCAAATCTCCGGTGGCAGTCACCGCACAGTTCATCGAGATGCGGAGCGAAATACTCCTGCAGCGCTTTCCGGTAAGCTGCTCTGGATTCCTCGTCACCAAGCGTATTGATCAGGACCTTGACGCTGGAAATATCCATTGCCTTGACGATGTCGCAGCCAAGCGCGATCGTTTCCGCATCGATCTGCGGTGACTTGACGCCGATGTTCTCTACGCCGAACTGGGTAAACTGTCTCTGTCTGCCCTTCTGGGGACGTTCATGACGGAACATTGCTCCGACATAATACAGCTTGGCGGGCATCTCCATTGAACCGTACAGCTTGTGCTGATCGAAGGCGCGGATCACGCCTGCTGTTCCTTCCGGACGCAGCGTCAGGGAATCACTTCCCATCTGGAACGTGTACATTTCCTTGTTGACCATGTCACTGCTGTCGTTCTCTCTCTTGAATACGGCTGTATCCTCAAAATACGGCGTGCGGATCTCACGGTATCTGTACAGTTTTGTCTTCTCGCGGATCACGCGTTCCAGATCATGCCATCTGCCTGCTTCTTCAGGGAGAATATCGTAGGTTCCTCTGGGTGTCTGATAGTTCATGTTTTACCTCCATAATACTAAGAAAGCGTCCTTGTCCAAGGACGCCTTAAGCGCGGTACCACCTTAGTTTGCATCCGCATGGATGCACGCTTTTTCCTTAACGCGGAATACGAAGGATCCTACTTGATTCAGATCCTCTTCTCAGGAGTGTCCGTCTCTGTGTCTTCCGCCGATGCTTTCACCATACCATCGTCGCTCTGCCGGTCTGACCCAGATCCCTCTCCTTCACGGAATTTATTTACGGCTGAAATTATATAATCATTTTCCTGCCGTTACAAGCCTAAATACCTTCGGAGGTGTTTTCTTCCTCCGGCTTTTCCGGAATTGTTTCATCTGCCTCCAGAAAGACAGCAGATACCGGTGCTTCCTCCGGTACGGGCTCAGCTTCCGCAGGTACAGGCGGCGCTTCGCTGACTGCTTCTTCCGCCTTCTTCTGTTCTTCCTGTTTTTTCAGCGCTTCTTCAGCCGCCTTTTCCAGACGTCTGCGGAAGCCTCTGACCAGGAACAGCGACAGGATCACGCTGAGCACAGCCAGCGCGGAAGAGATCAGCAGCGCCCAGTTTATAAACATATAGATGCGCTCCAGCACCATTCTTGCGTCCAGCAGACCGATGACCGATGCGGAGACCGCCAGGATCCCGGCGATCATCTCCGCGATCCAGAATCCGCTGCCAAGCTTGATGAACTGGATCATGCACTGCAGGAAATAGATGCCGGTCACCAGCGTCATCAGCGAGAACAGCTGATCGGATACTGCCGCCAGCTCATAGGCGCGGATCATTCCGCAGATGCCGAGTATGATCAGAAGCACACCGGCAGAGAAGGAATAATCATGAAACTGCATGTAGCCTTTGCCGAAGATATACTTCAGCGTCAGGAATGCACCGATCACCACAAACGCGCCGCTGCCCAGCCGGCAGATGTCTATCTGGCCGAAATTCTTCTGAAACAGCGTCAGAAACGCAAGGATGAAGGAAATGGCGAAAAACGCAATCATTGATACCGTCGCAGACAGACTGTCCCGCCGGTTTCTTCTTTTTCTTTCTGATTCAGTCATGACGCTCCTTTCCGCTCAGTGCACAGCTCTTTCGGCTGAGAATACAGATTCGATCTTACGGACATTGGCAAGAACATTCTGAAGATGCTGGACATCGTGGACCCGGATCGTAAGCTTGATCGTCGAGGTCAGCGTGTCGTGATTGACGGATGCGCTGACGCTTTCCATCGGCGCGCGGCACTGTGACACAACGGTCACGATATCTGTCAGCAGGAAGCTTCTGTCATGGGCCATGACAACAACGTCTGAATCATAGTAGCGTTCGGCGTCACCGTCATCCCAGTACACGTCGATCAGACGCGATTTCACGCGGGCGATGTTGACACAGTCAACCCGGTGTACCTTGACGCCGGCACCCTTGGTGATATATCCCTTGATCTCATCGCCGTACACCGGCATGCAGCAGTGGGACAGCGACATCTTCATCGATTCAATGCCGGGGATCACAAGTCCGGACTTGCTTGTGCGCTTCTGGACTTCCCGGTTAAGAAGATGGCTGAGCGCCTCGTCTTCGGATACTCTTCCCTTCTGGTTTGTCAGATGTGCGCATACAGCGGTCGGGCTGATCGAGCGGACCGCGATGCCGTACATCAGATCTGTATAATTGGAGACCCGGAAATCCTTGCAGATATTCTCGATCTTCTTCTTGTCCATGTACTCCTTCACGTCAAAGCCGCGTTTCCGGAGTTCATCAGAGAGGATCTTTTCACCGTCAAAGACTCTGGATTCATGTCTCTCTGTTTCTTTTTTCTGCAGGTAGCTGCGGATCTTGTTACGGGCCTGATTCGTCTTGACGAATTTCAGCCAGTCTTCACTTGGTCCGGTTCCCTTCATCGTCTTGATCTGAACGACGTCGCCGGTGTGAAGCTGGGTATTCAGCGGGACCATCGCGTCATTGACGATGGCGCCGACTGCGGTATGACCGACATCCGTATGGATGCGGTACGCGAAGTCGATCGGCGTAGCTCCGTTGGGCAGATCGATGACCCTTCCCATCGGCGTCATGACATAGACATTCGCTTCAAAGATATCCCTCTGCAGTCTTGCCATGTATTCCGAAGCGGTTTCATGGCCGGCTTCATCTTCGCTGTATACCGCGAAGTTTTTGAACCAGGCAAGCTTGTCTTCGATCTCTTTCTGCTCCACCTTCGGATCGTATTTGGAGCCTTCCTTGTAGCGCCAGTGGGCAGCGACGCCCCGTTCGGCGATGGCATCCATGTCTTCCGTACGGATCTGCACTTCGAAGATCTTGCCGCTTTCGCCGATGATCGTCGTATGAAGCGACTGATACATGTTTGTCTTCGGTACAGCGATATAGTCTTTCAGACGGCCGGGGATCGGCTTGTATTTGGCGTGAATATAACCGAGGATCTCATAGCAGTTGAGCTCTGTTCTGGTGATGATCCGGATGGCAAGCAGATCGAGGATCTCATCAAACCGCTTCCCTTTCGTAACCATCTTCTTGTAGATCGAATACAGATGCTTTGAACGTCCGAAGATGCGGAATTCGATATTGTTTCCCTTCAGCATCTCAGAGATCTCCCGGATCATCGTATTGACTGCTTCATCCCGTTCGATCTTCTTTGCTTCGACAAGTCTTGCGATCCGGTAGTATTCCTCCCGGTTGAGGTAGAAAAAGGAAAGATCCTCCAGTTCATTCTTGATGGCGCTGATACCAAGCCGGTGAGCGATCGGAGCGTATACGTCAAGCGTCTCCGCGGCGATCCGCTTCTGGGCATTTTCCGACTGATACTGCAGCGTACGCATGTTATGCAGACGGTCGACCAGCTTGATAATGATGACGCGCACGTCGCGGGCCATCGCGATGAAGATCTTGCGGTGATTCGCCGCCTGGTATTCGGGATCATCCTTGCCTTTGTATTCCAGGGTGCCGATCTTGGTGACAGCTTCCACAAGATCAGCGATCTCAGTGGTGAATTCAGCTGCCAGTTCATCATGGGATACGCCGCAGTCCTCGATGACATCATGAAGATATCCGGCAGCGATCGTCGCCGGACCAACCCGCATCGTGGCAAGAATATACGCAACATTGATCAGATGCACGACATACGGCTCGCCGCTTTTTCTGAACTGTCCGGCATGATGCTCCGCCGCATAGTTTGCGGCACGCGAAATGAGCGCAAGGCTTTTCTCATCATGTATATAGCTCTGCGCTTCTTTCAATACATCTTCAATACCGGGATTCTGATGCGCCCCCATAGCTTCCCCTTTCCAAAAAACCGAAGATTGCTCTTCGATTATGCTTACTGATCGCTCAGATAGAGAATATTAAAGACATCATATCCATCCAGGACTTTGCGGCCTTCCATGCCGTTGCCGTACAGTTCAACAACGAACGCGAAGCCAGCAACGATACCGCCGAGTTCCTCGACCATCCTGGCAGCTGCTTTGGCTGTTCCGCCGGTCGCGAGCAGATCGTCAACGATCAGAACTCTCTGGCCGGGCTTGACAGAGTCTTTGTGAATGAAGATCTCATTGGAACCATACTCCAGGTCATACTTGCAGGAAATCGTCTCACGCGGCAGTTTTCCCGGCTTTCTGATCGGTGTAAAGCCAACGCCGAGCTTGAGCGCTACCGGGCAGCCGAACAGGAAACCGCGGCTTTCCGGACCGGCAACGAGTTCAGCATTTACTTTTCTGCCGTATTCAGCGAGCAGATCCGTGCTGTAATCATAGGCCTTTGCGTCCAGCAGCATCGGCGTAATGTCTCTGAACAGAATTCCCTTTGTAGGGAAATCACGAATTGATGCGACATAGTCTTCAAGATTGATTGACATATTAGCCTCCGTTTTTTTCTGAAAGAAAAGATATAACAATTATACATCAAAGCTTTCAAAATAGTGCACTATTCAACAGATTCCGCATCGATCTGACAGCGGACGCTCTGACGCCAGCGGTTGATGCTCAGCCGTCCGCAGATCCGCCGCGGATCTTCCGGCACCCGGATGCCTTTTGACGCATAGATCACAACATCTGCCGTATCCTCATCCGCTTCGATGACAAGCTTTGTCACTTTGGCAGTATCATAGCGGCTTAAGATGACCGGATCCTTCAGTTCAAAGAGGATGTCGTTCATTTCTTTCGGATACAAGGCGATCTGTTCCAGGCTGCTGATGTTTTCGAATGTGATCTCATCTGCCCGCAGAGGGACCAGGCGCTGGGTGTCGGGAATTTCTTCGATCACGGTTTCACTGAACTTGCGCTGCGCATGTTCGATGAAGGATGCGAGATCCTCTCTGCGTACACTCAGGCCGACGGCCTGTTCATGGCCGCCGAACGCCTGCAGTTCTTCAAAGTCGCTGAAGAAGGCAAACATGTCGAAGCCGGGGATGCTGCGGCCGCTTCCCTTGATCATGCCTTCTGCTTCCGCCATGATCAGGACCGGTTTGTGCAGCGATGAGGCAAGCCTGCCTGCCGCCAGGCCGCAGATGCCTTCGTGGAACGTATCCTTGAAGATGATCTCAAACGGCTCTCCGGTGACCATCTTCTCCGCTTCTTTCGTCATGGATGCGGACAGCTGTTTGCGGACTGTATTCACATGTTCAAGCTGGGAAGCAAAGCGGCTGATCTCATCGCGGTCATTCAGCAGAAGATAGCGGACGACAGTGTTGACGTTGGAAAGATCATTCATTCTGCCGACGCTGTTGAGCTTCGGCACGATCTGGAATGCGACGGATGTCCAGTCAGCTTTTCCCGGCGTATACAGAAGCGCGCACAGCGGCGCCGGAACACCCCGCTTCATGCTGTCGAGACCGTTCAGAACGATCTTCCGTGTTTCCCGCCACAGGGGCATCACATCGCCGATCGCAGCCACAGCAGCCAGGGCGGTCAGCGAATCATCATTGCCGATCAGCTTCCGGCTGATCTCCAGAGCAACGCCGGCACCGGAAAGATACGCAAACTGTTCTTCCATGTAATCCGGGTGAACGATCAGATCTGCTTCCGGCAGGACGTCGATCCGGTGATGATCGGTGATGATCACATCCATGCCGAGCTGTTTCGCGCAGCTGACTGCCTCATATGCCTTGATCCCGTTGTCTACGGTAATGATCAGCGAATATCCTTTTTCATGCGCCAGACGGACTGTTTTTTCACTCAGGCCATAGCCTTCCCGGAACCGGTCAGGAATATAGTAGCCGCTGACAATTCCCAGCAGATCCAGTGTTTTCTTCATGATCGCAGTGGAACAGATGCCGTCCGCGTCATAGTCGCCGCCGATGAACACCTTCTCTTTGTTCTGCGCAGCCTGAAGGATCCTGTCGCAGCATGCTCTGATGCACGGTGCGTCGGAATCTGACAGATGAGTATCCGGATCCATCAGTTCTTCGATCTGACTGTCAGAAAGACCGGAGGCTGCCATCAGTCTGGCGAGAAGCACACCGGTATGATATCGTTCAGTGATCTCTTTTTCCCTCAGTTCATTCATTTCCATATTCATTTTCTTCCTCAAGAAGCCCGATCACTTCCCGCAGACTGCCTCGTCTGTATTCGATCGATTCTTCCATTTCCGCGTCCGGCTTCACGGTGTCCGGAATGAAGCAGGAATGCATTCCGGCCCTTCTGGCTGCGATGATGCCCTGCTTGGAATCTTCCAGCACCAGACAGTTTTCCGGCGCGACGCCGAGCGTCTTTGCGCCAAGCAGAAAGATTTCGGGATCCGGTTTGCCTCTGGTCGTCATATCGCCGCCGACCACAGCGTCGTATTCAAGTTTTTCAGATACTGTTGAGATCAGTGTATGAACATATTCCGAATTGCTGGATGAACAGACAGCGGTCAGGTAGCCATGCGCCTGAAGCCATTTTGTCAGTTCGACAAGACCGGGCTTTGTCAGAGCGTCTTTTTCCATCTTCCGGAACGCATCCAGGTCAAACCGTTCAGCCCTCGCTCTGGGCATGACTTTTTCGATCCCTTCGATGCTGTTCATATACGCCTCTGTGTTTTTGCGTCCTGCTCCGGTGATCATCATGAAAAAGTCATCCGGCAGTCTGACGCCCTCTTCTTTCGCAATCCTTGTCCAGATCCTGTGTGAATAGTTTTCCGTATCGAACATCAGTCCGTCGCAGTCAAACAGAACAGCTTTGATTTTCATAGGCTTCTCCTTTCCCTTTTTTCCAAAACAGGCAGCGTTTCCGCGCTGCCTGCTTCGTCTTATGCATTGATACCCTTGAATGTATATTCGTCGAGTGTTTCTTTCTTTGCCTTCTTCTTCGGCTTCTTTGTGTCGTTCTTATGCAGGTTGACTCTTGCCCATCTCCAGACTGTCGGAGCAACGAAGATGGAAGAGATCGTACCGGCGATCAGACCGACGAACATCGCGAAGATGAATGTGAAGATCGATCTGCTTCCCATGATCAGGAGCATGATGACCGGCAGCATCGTTGTGATCGTGCTGTTGATGGACATCTTGATCGTCGCATCCATGGAGTCGTTTGTAACGGCGTCATAGTCAGCTGCGGAGAGCTTGCCCTTTTTGCCCTTCATTGTTTCACGGACTCTGTCAAATACAACGATGGAGTTGTTGATCGAGTAACCGATGATCGTTAACAGGACGGAGATCAGCTCTGTGTTGACTTCGAAGCGGAAGATGCCGAACAGTGCCAGAACGATGGCAACGTCATGCACCAGCGCAACGATGCAGCCGAGAGCATAATCCCATTCGTAACGGAATGTGACATACGCCATCATTGCGATCCAGGCAACGATCGTCAGGATCATAGCGTTGCGGACGAGGTCTTTGCCGACGACCGGCGTAACGACGTTGTCGCCCGGCTCTTCGCCGTAAACTTCTTTCAGAGCAGCCTTGATCTTTGTCAGCTCTTCTGTGGAGATCGCCTGCTTGGTTGTCGCATATACTGTGTTTTCACCGGATGCCTGATATTTGAAATCCTTGTATCCGAGTTCAACGATCTTTGCTTCTACATCTTCAACTGTAACTGCCTTGTCGGAAGAAACCGTCAGTTTCGTACCGGAAGCGAAGTCGATGCCGAGGTTGAAGAATCCATTGCCGGAGCCGAGATTGACAAAGCCCATGACCAGCGCCAGAGCGATGACTGCAAGCGCAGTACGGATCGCGTATTTTGCCTTGGAAGCATAATCGAATTTACGTGTGCCTGTGTAGAACTGGGACTGTCCTTTGGAGATGTCCGGAATCTGGTTTCTGGCAACGCCGAACCATTCCGGCTTGTCATCCGCGACGCCGCTGCCGACGATCAGTCTGAGCAGCCATCTGGAGAATCCGACGTTCAGGACAAGCGTCATGACAACTGTGATGACGAGCATTGTCGCAAAGCCCTTAACAGCGCCGTTGCCCCAGACATACATGATCAGGGCAGCGATCAGTGTTGTGAACTGCGCGTCAAATACTGCGGAGAAGGACTGTGTCTGACCTTCTGCTACAGCATTGGGAATGCTTCTGCCTTTATACAGTTCCTGACGGATACGTTCATAGCTGATAATGTTCGCGTCTACCGTCATACCGATACCGAGAACAAGAGCGCCGATACCGGACAGTGTGAATACTGCACCCATCATGGAATACAGTCCGAATACAGCCCAGATATACAGCGACAGCATGACTGCTGTGACGATGCCGGGCAGACGATATCTGAAGATCATGAACAGAACGATCAGAGCGACGCCGATCAGACCGGCCGTAGCTGTCTTTCTGAGCGCGTCAGCACCGAACTGTGCAGAGACAACGTTGGAGCTGAGTTCTGTCAGCTTGACCGGCAGAGATCCGGAGTTGATCAGATTCGCAAGTGTTCTTGCTTCAGCTTCCGTGAAGCTGCCGGAGATCTGGCAGTTTCCGCTGATTTCCTGTTTGACGGAAGCAGCGGAAATATACTTCGGCTCTTCACCCTTCTTTACTTTTTCGAGTTCTGCTTTATACGAGTCGCCTTCCTCCCAGTCGAGCCAGATGATCATGATGTTGTCACCTGTCGATGATCTGGCAGCGATCTGCTTGGTAATTTCAGCGAACTTTGCGTCATCCTTGATCTTCAGCCAGACGATCGGCTGACCTTCATCATAGGCAAGCGATGCACCGCCTTCAACCAGTACGCTGGAATCGCTCAGCAGCTTGTCGTCAACATCGCGGAATGTCAGGTTCGCTGTCGTACCGATCATGGCACGGGCAGATTCCTGATCCTCGATGCCTGCCAGCTGGATCCGGACACGGTTATTTCCTTCAACGATAATTGACGGTTCAGAAACACCGAGAACATTGATACGCTTGGAAATGCTGTTGATGACCGATGTCATTTCAACATCAGTGTCTGCATCTTCCTTGAGCGGTGTAGCTTCATACAGGATCTCAAATCCGCCCTGCAGATCAAGACCCAGATTCAGACCGTTTTTGATCGTGTTGAACGTTGTCCCGATCAGAACAGCAATCAGTACTACAATTCCGAAGAATGTAAACAGATTGCCTTTTTTGGTTTGTTTTGCCATACGCGTTAATCCCCTCCAATGACATCCTTGAAATCTTCAAGATTCATTTTTGCCCCGTCAATTACTGCCTGTCTTGACAGATATCTGACAATCTGGCTGGCAGTTACCGAAAGTATATCATCTGCCGCCTGATGTAAAGAATACGGAGTATCATTTTTCCAGAGTTCCTGAGCTACGTAGTCCTCCAGAATATCATATCGGAGCGAAGGCAGTTCGCTTCTCTGCAGCTGCTGGAGTTTCAGAACCATTGTCAGCTGAACAAATGTATTGTTAACATCAAATGCTGCTGATTCCATGCCTTCCTCCTGACAATTCAAGTATTATACCAAAAAACTTGATGAATCGTGTAAAGAAAATCAGGAAATGCAAAAAAAGAATGCATGCACCATTTCAAACCCGTTTATTCTTCTGAAAATATACAAAAAAACGGCTGTTCAGCCGTTATACAAGTGCTGCCCACAGACCGATGCAGGCAAGAACTGCCTCAGCGATCCAGAACATATACACGATGTTTTTCTCACTCATTCCCCGCAGACGGAACGCATAATGGATCGGCGTATAGCGGAAAACTCTCTTATGCACCGTTCTTACGGATACCTGCTGGATAATGACGCACAGTGTTTCGATGACCGGAACGCCGGCGATCAGGATCAGACAGATCTCTGTCTTCGTGACCAGCGCGATCGCTGCCAGGACACCGCCCAGCGCCAGAGCGCCGGTGTCGCCCATAAATACTCTGGCCGGCTTCTTGTTGTAATACAGATAGCCGATCAGCGCGCCGCAGAGACTTGCTATAAAGATGCAAAGGTCATATCTTCCGCCTCTGAAAGCGATCACAAGATATGCGCACAGCGCGATCAGCGATACACCTGCCGCCAGACCGTCCATGCCGTCCGTCAGATTGACAGCGTTGGAGGAACCGGTAAACATCAGCAGTACTAGAACAAAGTACAGGATGCCCATCGGCAGCGCGATATGCGTTACCGGGATGATGATATTCAGATCGGTACGGCTCTGGTACATGAGAAAGAAGAATATCGCAAGGACCAGCTGCAGGCCGAATTTCTGTGCCGGCGTCAGGCCTTCATTGTTTTTCTTGACGGCGATCAGATAGTCATCGATAAAGCCGATCAGTCCGTATCCGGCAAACGCCAGGATCACTGTCAGGTTTTCCAAACGCAGGAATTCGCCCGGATCCAGGATCAGGGAAACGACGATCGGCACGATGATGAACAGGATGCCTCCCATGATCGGTGTACCCGCTTTTTTCTGATCATCCTCCAGGGCGTATTCGCTGACGCTCTGGCGGAAGCTCAGTTTTTTCAGAAATTCAATAAACGGCGGCATTGCGATCAGCACGATCACCAGACTGATCAGAAAACCGGCTGCAAACTTCAGATACATATATTACCTCTGTTTCTACTATTCAAATCTGACAATAATGGAACTTCCCTTTGTCACTACGGTTCCCGGCGGAATGTTCTGGGAGATGACCTTTCCCTCTCCCTGCAGCTGGAACGCAAAACCGCTTGCGGACCAGAGACCGGTCACATCTTTCCTTGTCCACCCGGTCAGATCAGGCATGACAAAACTGTTGACGTCGGTCAGAAGGAACACTCTCTGATTCGTGCACAGCGAGCTTCCCGGTTTCGGGAACTGATCAATAATGCTTGTGCCTTCACCGAGAACGATCGTTTCAGCATGCGCAGGCTCCAGTTTGGCTTCCGCGTATTTCAAGCTATGATTGATCAGCGAGGGCATCTCATAGGTATTGATCTCGATCTCTTCTTCTTTTTCCTTCTCTTCCGGTGCCGGTTCACTGGAGAAGCCGTATGTCATTGCCACCTTGCGCAGGAACGATCTCGCTGCTTCGTTGGCAAAATGGGCATTTCTGACTTCATCTGCTTCAAATGCATAGTAAACCAGGACCTGAGGATTTTCTTCCGGCATCGCGAGCATCAGGGACGTGATCGTCTTGCCCGAGGAATAGTTGCCCTGCTTGGCGACCTGTGTCGTTCCTGTCTTGCCGATCAGGCGGCATTCCGGAATGCGGTAAGCCTTACCTGTACCTCTGTCATCGTTGATGACGCCGGACAGGATCGACTGCATCTTTTTCGCTGTCTCTGCCGTGATCGGCTGACCGGTCGTTTCCGTTTCTGCCTGATAGATGACTTTTGTGTTGTCATAGGCGTCACGGATCGACTGGATGAAATACGGCTTGACCATGGTGCCGTTTCCGAAGATCGCGGAATATGCCTGCATCAGCTGCAGCATTGTAACGGTGGAACCCTGTCCGTATGTCAGAGTGACTTTTTCTGCCGGCCAGGTAAAGTTCAGCGTTCCCGGATCTTCCGGAAGTCCGTCGGTGTTGACTTTCTGAAAGAAACCGAATTTCTTCAGATACTCCAGATGGACCGCCGGTGTAATGACTTCGGTCTGGATGGCTGCCGCTACGGTATTCAGGGACCGCCAGAGGCCTTCATCCAGCGATGGATTATTATATGTATATTTGTGCGCGTTGTAAATACATCCGTATGCGCTGCCTTCAGAAGCACGCACCGGATCGTTGTTCGCATTGCCGTTGAAGCAGAACTTGTTTCCGTTCGTTGTTTTTGTGCCGTCGTACTTTCCTTCGTTGACCGCAGCCGCCCAGACGAACGTCTTCAGCGTGGAACCCGGTTCATAGGGAAGCTGCGCACCGATGTTGTTGAATTCTTTGATCTCTTCACGGGTGTTCAGGTCAAACGACGGTGTCTGTCCCCAGGCAATGACCTTTCCGGTAGCGATCTCCATCGCTCCGCCCCAGACGCGGTCTGCCTCATATTTCTGGGTCGTCTCTTTCATGCTTTCTTCCAGCGTTGTCTGAATGCCGGCATCGATCGTCAGGTAGACATTGTTGCCGTTGACAGCGGGAACCACTGTTTCTTTCATGCCGGGCAGCACATAGCCTTTTTTATCGATCTGATACGTACGGGATCCGTCGGTACCGCTGAGATATCCGTTCAGATATAATTCCAGTCCCATCTTGCCGGTGCTGACATTGTTTTCATCTTCTGTCGCAAACCCGATCAGATTGGACGCGAAGGTACCCATCGGATACACGCGCTGGATGGAATTCGTAAATTCAATGCCGGGAAGCTTGTAGCTTTCGATTTGTTCCTTGACATCCTTCGAAAGATTTCTGCCGTTTTCCCCGAGTTCTGTCTGGTATTTGTCCTGGTTCAGGAAATCAAGGATCTTCTGGTAATCCATCTTCAGGATCTCCGAAAGGATCTGTGCTGTCTTTTCCTTGTCCTTGACATAGGCAATCTTGCCGCCGACAGTCGGACGGTCTTTATACAGGATGCAGACAATGTTGTAGGTCCTGCTGTCCTGAGCAATCACATTGCCGTTGCGGTCGTAGATATTTCCTCTCGCCGCCTTCATCGTTTCTGTTACAACATTCGTTCCTTCCGCATATACCGAAAGATCTTTGCCGGAGCGCGGATGAACCTGTTTCACAGCAACGAAAAAAACATCGGTTACAAGCAGAAGCAATGTGACCAATGTTGTAAGCAGTATCATTCGTATCGTATGATTACGCTTTCCTTTTTTCATTTCAGTCACCGTTATCGGACGATTTGTCCGTAATCATTATAATGTTATCCTGGTTGACTGTCATCCCGTTTGCGGAAGCGATCTCATCGATCCTGTCAGCTGAGCTCAGTTTTGCGATTTCCACTTCAGCTGATTTGTTCTGCTGCTCCAGTACAGCGATCTGATTTTCGATCGACTGTTTCTGTGTGCTCAGACGGTTGTTGTATGATCTGAGGAACAGTGAGCTGGCAAGATACAGCGCGCTGGAAAAGAGCATCAGCATCAGCGCGAAATTCTGCAGCTGGAATGCCTTTCTTGTTTTCTTTGTCTTTACGATCCTTGCCATGTTCCCTATCCCCTTATTCTTTCTATTACACGAAGCTTCGCACTGTGCGAGCGATGATTTTCATTCAGTTCCTCCTCTGTTGCCGTCACCGGTTTTGCGGTGACCAGATGGAAGGAGGCCTGCTCCATTTGCTCGGCCGTCAGCGGCAACTTGGGCTCTACAAATGGAGCAGAGGAGTAATCTTTAAATGTCTGTTTCACGATCCTGTCTTCCAGTGAGTGAAACGTGATGACGGCGCAGCGTCCGCCCGGCGCGAGAAGATCAAGTGCTTCTTCAAGGCCTTTCCGCAAAGCGTTCAGTTCATCATTGACTTCGATCCTGAGCGCCTGGAATGTCTGTTTTGCGGGATGCCCCTTCTTCCTGAGCTCTTTTGCCGGAAGTGCTGAGCGCACCGCTTCAACCAGCTGCATGGTCGTCTCGATGGGATGGTCCCTGCGGATCCTTTCAATATTTCCGGCAATGGAGGATGCATACCGCTCTTCCCCGTAATCTCTCAGAACCCTGATCAGTTCCTGCTTCGGATACGTATTGACGATCGTATACGCATCCAGCGTCTGACTCCGGTCCATGCGCATATCCAGCCTGGCATCCTGCCTGTAGCTGAACCCCCGGGAAGGATCATCGAACTGCGGAGAACTGACTCCGAGGTCCATCATAATACCGTCGACCTCGTATACTCCGCGGCTTGCGAGCTCTTCCTTCATCGCCCTGAAATCACTGTGGATCATCGTGACTTTGTCCAGATATTCATGAAGATTCACTTTGGATTCTTCAATCGCCTGTTCATCTTTATCAAATGCATACAGATGCCCGCTGTGAAGCTTTGACAGAAGGAGACGGGCATGTCCTCCCCTGCCGAGTGTGCCGTCGGCATAGATGCCGTCCGGCTTCACCTGAAGCAGACTGACTGTTTCTTCCAGAAGTACGCTTACGTGTTCCATTACTGCAGATACTCCGTCAGCGTTTCCGCTACTGTCTCAAAGGAATCGGAAGAATCCTCATCATACTGATCCCACCTGTCTTCCGGCCAGATCTCAACATGATCAGCTGCTCCGATCACGGCGCAGTTCTTGTCGATGCCTGCAGTCTGTACCAGATACTGGGGAAGCTGGATCCTGCCCATCTTGTCAAGTGAACATTCAGCCGCTTTGGAAGTGAGGCTTCTCATATACAGTCTTGCTTCTTTTTTCGTGGAGGGGATCTGTTCCAGCTTTGCGATCATGTTCATCCATCTGTCTTCGGTATAGACAGCAAGACAGCCGTCCAGGCCTTTGGTCACGATGAAACTGTCTCCGAGCTGATCGCGGAACTTAACGGGAATAATCAGTCTGTTTTTGGCATCCAGAGTATGTCTGTATTCACCGATAAACATCTTTTTCTCCCACTTTCCTCCACTTTCTACCACTATCCTACCACCATACTGCTCTTTTAGACAAGAAAAAGTTCCCTCAAACGCAAAAAAAGAACTGCAGATATTCCGCAGTTCTTTTTGATCTCTGTTTAGACCGTTCGTTCCAAACTTATTTTGCAGCGTCCGTCTTCGGCTCACCGACGTTGCCGCAGTTAGGACATGCATGATGAGGACGCTTCATCTCACCGCAAACCGGGCACTTTACCAGTGTCGGAGCGTTCAGCTTATAATGAGTCCTTCTCTTGTCCCTTCTTGTACTGGAATTTCTTCTCTGCTGTACAGCCATGTCTCGCACCTCCTGTCATTCATCTTTGAATTGTTTCAGTACTGCCAGTCTTGGATCAAGACGATCCTTCTGACGTTCCTGATACTCAGCCTCGCTGTATACCTTCCAGCCATCGCCTTCCGGATATTCATCTTCTGAGGCTTCCGTTACCTGAAGCGGTACTTCCAGCAGAATATCATCGATCACTGCAGGAAGAAGCTCGATAACTTCATTCGTAACGACGCGTGCGCCGTCTTCCTCTGTTTCTTCAAACACGTAGACTTCCTGGCTGTCTGTTTCAAACGGGATCTCGATCTCATCACCGGTGATCGCATCGGGACAAAGCATTGTTCCCTCTACGTATACATCGGCATAGAAGACATCTTCATTGGGATCAAGATGACCGGTACCATACACATGGACATCTTTCACGCCGTTGATCCTGCTGTTTCCCGCAAATGCTGACGCATCGATTTCTATATCTTCATCGAATGTTACGCTCTGCGTTTGCCGCAGCAACTGTGATTTCGTCCACTTCACGACAGTCTCCTCGCTCGTTAACGCTTAAATATTATAGCAAACCGTTTTTTAAAGTCAATGAAATACATACTATATCAAGCGGAATACAGGCTTTTTCAGCTGTTTATCCGCATTATCAATGATCAAAAGAGGATCTTGCCGCGTAACACTGCGATCAATACATCTGACAGTCAGATCATCAATTTTATTATGCAATATGCTTTTCGATCCAGCTGTATACGTCTTTGAAGATCGTTTCGTGATCTGTCTCGTTCAGCGTCTCATGGCGCATGCCGGCATACAGCGTGCTGGTGATGTCGGTATATCCGGCCCTTCTGAGTGTTTCGACACTGTCTGCGAAGCCTTTTTCTCCGCCGATGCAGGGATCGTCCTCACCGGCAAACAGCCAGATCGGCAGCGTCGGATTCAGACAGCGGAACGCAGAAACGTCATGCATCTGGTTCATGCCGTCAAACAGATCGTAGTATCCTCTCGCTGTAAACGGGAAACCGCAGTCAGGGTCTTCGATATAGCGCTGGACGTTTTCCTCGTTGTAGCTGAGCCAGTCAACCGGCGTTGCGGCGTCTTTTACTGCCTTGGAAAAGCCGCCTGTTGCCATCTGATCCAGCAGCTTGGATTTGCCCTTGTTTCCTTTAATGCGGCAGATCGTGGAAGCGATCACTTTGCCTGCCGAAGCAGCAGATACATAATTCGGTGCGCCGCTGAGGATCAGACCGTCGATCAGAGCGTCATAGCGCTGCAGGAATGTACGCAGGACCATCGTGCCCATCGAATGACCGAAAGCGAACAGCGGTACCTTCGGGAACTCACTGCGGGTCAGGCGGGCGATCTTTGCGGCACTTTCTACCAGATTCTTCCAGCCGTCTTTATCGCCAAACCATCCGCGGTCTTCCAGGGATCCGCTCTTGCCATGACCAGGCAGATCATATGTCACGACGCCGATTCCTCTGGCTTTCAGGTATTCGGCAAATTCATTGTATCTGAGATGATGTTCTTCCATTCCGTGAACAATGAAAACAGCTGCCTTCACTGTTCCTTCGGGGCGAAAAATACTTATAGCAAGTTCATTTTCCATATTGTTATTAACTCCTGATTCTGTTTTCATTGTATCATTATCTGTGCAGAAACGGAGACTTTATGAATCTTTGCGGAATTATAGCGGAATACAATCCGCTTCATAACGGCCATATCTATCATATGCAGCAGGCAAGAGAGCTGAGCGGCTGTGATGTTCTTGCGGCTGTGATGTCAGGAAACTATGTACAGCGGGGAGAACCGGCTGTCATTGATAAATGGAAACGGGCGGAAGCTGCTGTCAGAAACGGTGCCGACATCGTTTTTGAACTTCCTTATATTTATTCTGTACAGGGAGCTGCCGGTTTCGCGAAAGGCGGCGTCAATATCCTGAAGCTTGCCGGAGCGGATTCCATCTGTTTCGGAAGCGAATGCGCCAATCTTGAAAACCTGCAGGATATTGCGGATACGCCGGTCAATCCGGATCATCTGCACGCCGCGATGGATACGGGAATGTCTTATCCGAAGGCTTACAGTCTGCTCACCAGCAGGATGCTGCCGAATGACATTCTGGCAGTTGCCTATCTGAAAGAGATCAGAGACACCGCGATCCGTCCCCTTCTGGTTGCCCGCACGAAACAGTATCACAGTGAAGAACTGAGTGAGACTGCCAGCGCTGCCGCTATACGGAAAGCATTGCAGGATGAGCGCAGTGTGGCGTCTGCCACGCCGATGGCAGATCAGCTGAGCGAAGAAGATACGGTATGGTTTCAGCAGTACTACCCTTATCTGCGTACTTTTCTGCTGACAACACCGAAGGAACGGCTGCGGGAATTCTTCCTGTTCTCGGAAGGCATTGAAACGCTGCTCTGTGAAAAAGCGGCAGAATATGACAATGCGGAAGATTTCATTTCCTCCTGCACTTCCTACCGCTACACTGCTTCACGGATCCGCCGCTGCTGCATTCACGCACTGAACCAGGTCACAAAAGAAGAAGTCCGCAGGCTTCCGGCGCAGGACTGGATCCGGGTGCTGGCATTCAATGACACGGGAAGAACATGGCTGAAAGAGATGAAAGAAGCTCCGGTACGCTGTCTGACAAGATTTGCGGAAGTTCCCCGTCCCTGGCGTGATCTGGAATACCGTACATCACTGATGTACACCAGCATCATGAAAGAAGAAAAAAGAAAAGATCTCCTTCTGCAGGAGATCTCTCATGCCCATTATATCAGGTGAGACGATGTCTCATCTTTTTTACTCAGGCAGCTTGGCGTTTGTGTAGATCTTATTGACGTCGTCTACTTCGTTGAGCATATCCATCAGCTTATGATATGCATCGATATCTTCCTGATCTGTCAGTGTGACATATTCATTCGGCAGCATTGTTGTCTCACAGACATCAAATTCAACGTTCGGGATCAGGTTTTCGATCGCTTCCTGCGCTTTGCCGAAATCCTGGAAGGATGTCTTGACAGTCATTTCACCGTCTTCAACAGAGATATCCTGTACATCTACATCCGCTTCCATCATAGCATCCAGCATTGCTTCTTCATCTTCGTACTCAAAGACGAACATGCCGACATTCTCATAGTTATAGGATACGCCGCCGGCATTGACCAGTTTCGCACCTTTGCATTTGTTGAATGCTGTCTTGACGTTCGTATAGGAACGGTTTGTATTGTCAGTGAGGCAGTCGACGATCACTGTGCTGTTGCCCGGACCGAAGCCTTCATAACGTGCTTCGTCGTAGCTCTCATCAGAACCGCCCTTTGCCTTGTCGATCGCTCTCTTGATGACATCAGCAGGAATCTGGTTGGATTTTGCTTCGGCAATCTTTCTCTTCAGCGCAAGGTTCATATCCGGATCAGGGACGCCGCTCTTGGCTGCGATATACAGCTCTTTTCCGAATCTAGAATACAGCTTGGATTTGATTGCTGCCGTTTTTGCCATTGAGGCCGCACGGACTTCATGTGCTCTTCCCATAATAGATACTCCCTTCTCTAAACAATTCTGTTTTCAAAACCACATTGCATTATATCAAATCACAGCATTATTGTGAACCGTCTGTTCTCTTTCACCTGCATATTTCACCTTTTTCTTCATAGATTTCCCGTATTGTCCAGTTAGTGATTGATATCTTCTTTTCTGATTTTGTTGTGATACAATATCTGTAAAGGATTTGAAAAACCATGTCAATTTATGTAATCAGCGATCTGCACGGATGTAAAAAAGAATTTGATCAGATGCTCGAACTGATCGGTTTTAATGATTATGATGAACTCTGGATCGACGGTGATATCTGCGACCGCGGCAAAGAATCCATTCCCCTGCTGCAGGAGATCATGTCATATGACAATATGCATCTGATCTTCGGCAACCACGATGTCTGGCTGGCAAGATATATTCAGGATCTGATTGATGCGAAAAAGGATAACAACTCTGTTGATATGACAGAAGACCTGATGCTGTGGCTCCATTACAACGGCGGCTACGGCACGATGGATCAGTTTATGGATCTTGATTTTCCGGAATGCTATGACATCAAGCTGTACCTGGAAGACAAGCTTGTCTACAAACGGCTCAAGGTCAACGGCAGAAAGTTCCTTCTGGTTCATGCCGGACTTCCGGATGACTTTGTATCCGGACGCGACCGTCTCAGCGAAGTACCGGAAAAGATCATGATCTGGGGTCATATCGGTCTGGATGACAACCCGCTCACAGACACCACGCTGATCGTCGGTCATACCCCGACCTTCGCGTACGGCGATGAATTCGACGGCAAGATCGCGCACGGCAAGGAAGGAACGATCCTTCACATCGACTGCGGATGCGTCTATGGAAGAACACTCGGCTGCATCCGTCTGGATGACATGCAGGAATTCTATGTTCCCAGCACATATCCAAGACGCTGAACATTTCAGACATACGCTAAAAAAGGGATTCCCGCGGGAATCCCTTTTCAGATGATGTTGTTCAGTGATCAGATGCTTGCTTCAACAAGAGCCTGTACTTCTTCCATTGTGTCGCATTCAACAGCCTTTTCAGCCATGACTTTCATTTCTTCATAGCTGAGTCCGTTGATCATCTTGCGGGCACGCAGAATGCTTGTTGCGCTCATGGAGAATTCATCAAGTCCGAGACCTAACAGAACCGGAGCTGCGATTTCGTCGCCGGCCATTTCGCCGCACATACCGCACCATTTGCCGTTCTTGTGAGCACCGTCGATCGTCATCTTGATGAGACGCAGGATGGACGGGTTCAGAGGCTGGTACAGGTAGGAGACGTTCTGGCTCATACGGTCAGCTGCCATGGAGTACTGGATCAGGTCGTTTGTACCGATGGAGAAGAAGTCAGCATACTTCGCGATCTGGTCAGCGAGAACTGCAGCTGCCGGGATCTCGATCATGCATCCGACCTCAACGTCGTCACCGACTTTGACGCCTTCAGCGATCAGTTCAGCACGGGCATCTTCGTAGCACTTCTTTGCTTCCTTGAATTCGCCTACTGTAGCGATCATCGGGAACATGATGCAGAGTTTGCCGAATGCGGATGCACGGAGCAGAGCTCTGAGCTGTGTGCGGAAAATGTCTTTTCTGAGGAGGCAGAAACGAACAGCACGGACACCGAGGAACGGGTTCATCTCTTCTTCGAACTCATAGTATTTCAGTTTCTTGTCGCCGCCGATATCCAGTGTACGGATAACGACCGGTTTGCCGTCCATTGCTTCGAGGACTGCCTTGTATGCCTGATACTGTGTATCTTCATCCGGCCAGTCTTCGCTCTTCATATAAAGGAATTCTGTACGGAACAGACCAACGCCTTCGCCGCCGTTCTCGATGACGCCTTCAGCATCCTTCGGAGAACCGATGTTGCCGACGAGGAGAACTTTGTGTCCGTCTGTGGATACGGAAGGCTGTTCTTTCAGAGCCTTCAGAGCCTCTTTTTCAGCCTGGTATTCTTCGCCCTTCTTCAGATATTCAGCGACCTGCTCAGCTGTCGGATTCAGGATCACTTCGCCGTTGATCGCGTCGAGGATGACTTCGTCGCCTTCATTTGCTGCATCGAGAATGCCTGTGACACCGACAACTGCCGGGATCTCCAGTGAACGTGCCATGATCGCACTGTGGCTTGTACGTCCGCCGATCTCTGTAGCGAATCCCTTTGCGAATTCCTTGTTCAGGGAACCTGTATCGGAAGGTGTCAGATCCTTTGCAACGATCACAACGGGTTCATCAATTGTAGACAGATTCGGGATGACTTTGCCGCAGAGGTTGCACTTCAGACGGAATGTGACGTCCTTGATATCTGCAGCTCTTTCACGCATGTATGCATCTTCCATGGATTCGAAAATGGAGACCATCATGCTTGCAACCTGATCTGTTGCATATTCAGCGTTGATGCCTTCGTTCTTGATGGACTCTTCGATCTGACCGCGGAGTTCAGGGTCGTTTGCCATCATCAGATGCGCATCGAATACTGCCAGTTCTTCCGGCGCGAGACTCTTGGAAGCGACTTCCTTGATCTTCTCGATGTCTTCTACTGTCTTTGTAAACGCAGCATCGAGCTTTGCAAGTTCTTCCTCGGGGTTCGCAGCCTTTCTTTCGATTTCCAGCACTGGCTGCTGGAGTTTGTAGACCTTTGCAACAGCAATACCTTGTGAAGCAGCAATACCTTTCAGCATATTAAATTTCCTCCTGACTGAATTCTTTGACTGTGTCCAGAATGTCCTGCATTGTTTTGATCTCCAGCATTTTTTCGCCATCGATCACGATCCCGAATTCATCTTCGACCTTCATCAGAAAATCCACGATTTCATAGGAATCCATGTGCAGATCCTCAAAAGATGTATCTGCATTCAGATCTGACAGATTATGGTCATATTTTTTAGCCAGCGTTTCAAGAAAAGCAAGACGATCCATGGCTACACTCCCTGCTAATACTTTATCATTATTCAAAAGTCTAAGCAATGCATGAATTCCTGCACTGAGGTTTTTTTCTGACGGTAGAAAGTGGACTTTGCATACCTGTCCTGCCACCACCCCGGATCTCTCATTTCCAGATATTCCCGGCGGATGATCAGCTGCGTTTCTTTTGAGCAGTCCAGCAGACAGCGGTCGATCCGGCTGAGCAGGTTTCTGTCGTTGTCATAGATCTTCCTGTTTTCCGCTACGCAGTTTTCGCCTTCCATCAGCGCTGTTCTTCTTTTTGCCAGCCGGTATGTTTCACCGATGAACTTCAAAACCTGCTTTTCTTCTTCATACGTTCTCTTCATTCCCAACGATGCCTCCCCGGTACTTATCATTTACCCCGCACAGACATCAATTCATCCCGATTCCTGTAATTTCGAAATCCCTGACGCAGAAAACCGGCAAAATTCCTGCCAGACAGGAATTCTGCTTTCCATGACAACCGGACAATATTCCGGTATAGTAGTTAATGTGAGGTTTTACGGGTATGTCTGAGAAGTCAATCACATCACTGTCCACGAAAAGGATCATCATTTCTTTTCTTCTGCTGGCTGCTGTTCCCGCAGCTGCGCTCCTGATGGACCGTCTGATCGATCATCGCTGGATCTCTTATATGTTCAGCCTGAATATATTTATTTCCCTTCTGATCATGTACGACTGGAATCTGTTCGGAATTCATTACAACCGTTCCAAAAACGACCCCTTTGAGGCGGTGATCTACACGCTCATCGGGGCAGTTCTTGTCTATGCCTGGTACTGGGCCGGAAGTCATCTGCTGAAAGCAGAGATCCTTCTGCCGCCCGGATCCGTGCTCAGAATGTACGGATATGCCAGACCCGGCATGCTGGCGGCGTTCAGCTTCATGCAGGCTTCAGCCGTGAACATCGGCTTCAAGGTACTGACTGACAGATTCTCCGTTTACGGACGGGAGTTCCTGTCCATCCTGCTCTCCGCTGTCACCTTCGGTCTGCTGATCACGCTGTCCTATGTGCCGTTCTCATTCAGCGTACTGATTCCCGCATACCTGTACAACATGGGCATTACCGCCATCATGTCGTATCTGTACAACCAGTCTCATTCCTTCTTTCCGGGAATCATGTCACTGACCGCTGTCTATCTGGCAGTGATGATCCTCTCCATGTAAAAACCATGATCTGATGACCATGGTTGTTTTTTTTATTTCTGGTCGACCTCGATCAGTCCGTAGCCGCCGCTGCTTCTGCGGTAGACGACTGCGATGTCTCCGCTTTCTTCATCGGTATAGATGAAGAAGTTGTGCCCGCTGAGTTCCATCTTCATGATCGCGTCTTCGAGTTCCATCTCGTCCGCGGTCACTGTCTTTGTTCTGACCGGGATCTCGGCTTCCTTTGTCTCCTCCGCCTGTTCTTCTTCGATGAATGCCTTGGCAAGGTGCTCACGGTGTCTTCTGCTCAGCCTTGTCTTCTGTCTTCTGATCTGGTCTTCAAGTTTATCGATCGCTAAATCGACTGCTGCGTAGAAGTCATCATTGACGACTTCCGCGCGGAGGATGCCTACTTTGGTCGGAATTGTCACCTCTACTTTCTGCGAATTCGGATACACCCTGGCGACGACTCTCGCCGTTGTGGCGGGATCGATCAGAAGATATTTGTCCAGGTTGGACAGCTTCTTCTCGAGCTTCTCCCTCATCAAATCCGTGATCTCAATGTTTTTACCAACTATCTCAATCCGCATACTTTTACCTCCTGTATCTGTGGTTCTGCGGGAACCGGAAAAAATCCGGTGAAATACCTTTTTTATGATGATCTGTCACTCATTTTCCTCACTTATATTTTACCGCAAATACACTGATTTGGAAACGTTTTGGATAAAAAAAGCAGATCAGCCCAGAGGACTTTCATCTGCCAGCGTGATCAGCCATTCAAAGACGACTGTCATTGCGTATGTATCCATTCCGCAGTACTTCTTCAGGTTCTCAATGATCTTCTGCTTTTCCTCTTCGGAGGCATCGGAAGTATCCAGATGCCGCCATTCGAATACGGCATCCATGCCCTGGGCGATGTCCAGGTTTTCATATCCCTCTTCGTCCATCATGCCCATGATCGTTTTCAGCGACCAGGTCCCCCGCATCCGTGTATCATACACCGTTCCGCTTTCAAACGGCAGCTGCAGGTCTTCCATCCGCTCATTGATCCTGAGCAGATCTGCCGCAAGATCATCATACAGGTCGACGAATTCCCGGATCCGGATCTTTTCTGCGCCTTCCGCGTTGTAGGCGATCACACTCCCTGTCTTCGGGATATCCCTGATCAGGTTTTCCGCCAGATCCCTTCTGTCATCATGAACGGAAAGATATACCTTATGGGTCAGTGAACGGTCTGCTTCCATAATATGAATGGAATATTCAAAAGGCATGACGTCAAAAGGCTTCATTCCCTTATAAGGCGGGATCGCGAACCGTTCCCATTCAAAATCCAGGAACGTGACCGGAAAAGAGATCCTGTCGAGCCACGAGCGCAGAGCCAGACGGTCTGCGAAGATGCCGTCTTTCCGGTCCGCAAGGATCTGTGCATACTGCATCCGCAGCCCTTCGATCCGATCGACATCAGCGTTGCGCAGGTATTTCCTGCCTTCTTTTTTCATATCGTATTTGAAGCGGGAAGCAGACAGGGTCGTGATCGAATTGTCTTCTTCCTCGGTCTGTTTACCGAAGCAGTCTTCATAATAACGGCATCTGACGCGGGCTGAGCATGCCGATGTACGTACCGGCAGCGGCGCCTCGGACTTCAGACATTTTTCCATCGCGGCGATCGTTTCTGTCGGATCCTGCATCCGTTTCCGGATCAGATCCATGACCGGCTGGGTGGGATTGTTGTTGCCGTTGTAAAAAGAATCACTGATCACAAACATCTCATCCGGATCCAGTTCATCCCCGCGCACATACGAGGCATTGAGATGAATGATGCGGGCATCCGTGATCTGAAAACCCAGATGTTCCAGGACCCACACGGTATTGCAGTAATACTGGGGGTCATCGCCATGCGGATACAGACCGATAAACAGAAAATACAGCTCCCAGCCTTCTTCTGCCCGATGCAGGAACGGCACTTTGATGCGCAGTCCTCCGTATTCAAAACGGGCTTTCACGAGCCAGTCATAGTTTTCCGAAGCTGCTGCGGCATTCTCAGCCGGATCACCCCGCATACCCCGGTAATAATCCTTGATCTTCAGTTTTCTGATCACCAGATCAGATACTTCTTCGTCCAGACGCACAAAAGGCTGGAATTCCCGCTTTTCAGCATTGAACTCCAGGGCGAACAGTCTTGGACATCGTCTGTATTTTCTGCAGTCTGTAATATGAAACATGGTTTCTCCGTTTTTACTCCGCTTCTTTTCCGATCAGGACATGGTCAAACGCCCTGGTATATTCCACGAGGGCGAAGTCTCCTGCCTTCAGGTCTTTGTCACTGCGGAAGCGGACATGGCCGTCAACATCATCCGGTGCATGCAGAACGCTTCTGCCGATAAACATGCCGGTCAGCGCGTCATAGCTTTCCACCAGCACTTCTTCTTTCTTTCCGATCCTGCTTTCAAGAAGCTCAGCGGAAATGGAACGCTGCAGCTCCATGACTTCCGCCAGCCGTCTTTCCTTCTCAGCCGGATCAACGTCATCCTCCATATCATAGGAAGGCGTGTCTTCTTCTCTTGAATATGTAAATCCGCCCAGATGATCCCAGCGTACTTCCCGGATCATGGACAGCGTAAGCTGATGGTCTTCTTCTGTTTCCGACGGGAATCCGCAGATCACCGTTGTCCTCAGCACTGCCTGCGGCAGTTCTTTGCGGATCATGCGGCATCTTTCCAGGATCTGTTCCCGGCTTCCCCGGCGGTTCATGAGCTTCAGCATCCTGTCACTGCCGTGCTGTACAGGAATGTCAAAATACGGCAGTACATGCCGGCTGCTGCGGATCGTCATGATCAGATCATCCGGGATCTCGTCCGGATACAGATACAGTACGCGGATCCACTTTACGCCGTCAATTCTGTCCAGCTTTTTCAGAAGCGATGAAAGATGCAGGCATCTGTCCCGGTCATATCCGTAGCGGGAAGAATCCTGCGCGATCAGGTTCAGCTCTTTTACACCTTCTGAAACAAGCCGCTCTGCTTCGGCAACGATCTCGTCTTCCGGGATCGAACGCATCGGTCCGCGGATCAGCGGGATCGCGCAGTAGCTGCATTTGTTGTCGCATCCGTCAGAGATCTTCAGATATGCCATCCAGGGCTTTCCGGAAAGCACGCGCGGCGCTTTTCCGTATGTGCCGGCGATCTTTACGCCCAGCGTCTCAGTCAGCACGGACGCCAGATGATCATACTCATCGATCGCGATGAAACGGTCGACTTCCGGCATTTCTTCGGTCAGCTCCTTCTGGTATCTCTGAGACAGACAGCCCATGACGACCAGCTTCTGCAGTCCGGTCTCTTTCAGATCTGCAGTTTCGAGGATCGTATTGATGGCTTCTGTTTTGGCGCTTTCAATAAAGCCGCATGTATTGATGATCACTGCCTCGGCTTCATCCGGGGAAGTAACGATTTCCTGGCCGCTCTGCACAAGCATGCCAAGCAGATTTTCTGTATCAACAAGATTCTTGGCACAGCCAAGTGATATCACTCCGATTTTCATATGGACCTCTCAGCCGTTCTATTATAGCATGCGCTTTCATAAAAAGAGAAAACGGTTCTGCACACTGCACAGATACCGTTCTCTTTCCTGATTCAGTCAGCCAGTGTTCCGAACGGATCCCACGGATCCAGGACGGCAGGCTCTTCGTTCAGTGCTGCCAGTGCCTTTTCCGACAGATACTTCTTCGGAACGGCAACGACATACATGTATTTGTCAAACCATGTTTCAGAGGCGATGTAGTATCCCTTGTTGGCATTCTTTTCACCCCAGGAGTTCTCGATCTTCCATCTTGTCGGCTGACCGTCGACCAGATTGACGCCGGTGAATACCATGGCATGGTTCATGGCGCTTTCCCTCGTATCCAGCTCTTCCGCTTTGGTCATGGACAGCTGCATATCGAATGTGTGTTCGTAATCATACTGCTGATCATCCCAGAGACCCTTTTCCCGGTCGCCGGATTTTCCGCAGTCGCATCCAAACCAGACGGGATTGCCGTCCTTCAGCTGATCGATCGCTGCTTTCTTGAATTCATCCAGAGGCAGATTCAGAAGCGCGACCTTGCAGCCATCGACTACGTTGCCGAGGTATTTGACCGTATACAGTCTGTAATAAGGCTTGTCTGCGGTCGGACCATGAATGACGCTGACATATTCTTCCAGATCTTCCTTCAGATATTCTCTGTAGAAGTCCAGCGGCGTCACGTCATATTCCGCATGATAGGAATCATCATCTTTGGCGACATACTCAAATGTGAATTTGACCGGCGGCATGCCGAAGCAGGATGCCAGCAGTCCGTAGATCTCCTTCAGGCATTCTTCTTTGACAGCTTCTCTTTCTTCCGGCTTTACCTTCCGGACATCCGCCGCAAATTTCCTCAGACGTCTGTTCAGAATGCCGTTCATCGCTCTTGTATGGGAAGACTGGTATGTTTCCGGCATGGCTGTCTTCGGACAGATGCCGTACTTTCTGACCAGGCTGACAAGCATGTTCCACTGGCCGCCGTCACCAACAGCAGTTTCCAGCAGGAAGCGGTTGTTTTCGCTGCTGAGCGGCGCGTCGATCTCCGCCAGGATGCATTCCATGAACCAGTTTGCCTTTTCAAGCTTGTCGTAGAACGCAACATAGTTCTGGGACAGTTCGAATTCTCTGATGCCGTATTTCTTCGCGATGATCTCACGCAGTACGTTCATTGCCGAGAAGATCCAGCATCTTCCGGAAGCTTCCTGATTTGTGACAGGCATTGTCTTCAGGTTGATGGAAAAGAGGTTCGGATTCGCACATTCCGCTTCAAAGACGCGGCTGATCGAGGCGATATCGTTTTTTGTCAGAGCGTTTCTGACGACCCTTGCCTTGCCATCTTCCAGATAGCTTTCTCTCAAATTGCTCAGCTGTTCTGCAGTTATCGGTTTCATTATTTTCAATCCTTCTTTCTGCAGTCACTTTACAACATTCAGCCGTCTTATACAATCACCTCACTCCGGAAAGCTGTTTTCGCAGGATCACTGCGAGAAAGACAGCAGAAGCGGAAAGCGCAAGCAGAAGGATCCACTTTCCCAGCGAACTGTCTCCTGTTCTGGGAATGTCACTGTCCGTTACGGTAATGATCACCGGATCATCCTTTGAAAAACTGTGATCCGCCGGGATCTTTACCTCATAGCGAAGCGGACTCAGCATATATCCTTCCGGCGCTTTTGTCTCCATCACATAGTAGCCGTCTTCGCTGTAGGGAAGCTCAAATACTGCATAGCCGCTTTCATCTGTTACGGCCTTTGCTGGATTTCCGTCTCTGTCTTTCAGAGGCTTTCCGTCCCGGCTGTCATACACTGTGAATTCCGCACCGCTGAGCGGCATGTTTCTGCCGTCATCGCTTGTTTTGAAGATCTTCAGACGGAAAGACTGTCTGTGGTCAGTCATACTGATCAGCTGATGCAGAGAAGCAGTTCCTTCTGCTTTGAACGTCACCTCTTCTGCTGTCTGATAGCCAAACGGCGCTTCGGTTTCTCTGACCGTATAGAACATGCCGCCCCTGACATACGCCGAGATATCTTCCGCCTCTTCTGAAGTAGTCCATTCATGCAGGATGTTTCCCGCCTCGTCAGACAGCGTCAGGACTGCACCGGCCAGCGGTCTTCCGGCAGCGTCTGTCTTCAGGACAGCGACTGAGGTCCGCAGGTCTTCCATGACGATACTGACCAGTTCTTCACTTTCGGCAGCGGCCGGCACTTCAAACACGATGTCTTCCGCATGATGGACGCCTTCCGTCCAGTCCGTCTCACTGAGCCGGTATGTATGACCCGCTTCCAGGAGTCCTTCCAGCAGGATCGGTTCTTTGCCGGTGATCCAGCCTCCTTCCGGAGAAACAGCTGTTTCCTGTCCGTCCGTGATGTCATGCAGCTGAAGATGAACGCCTTCCACTGCTTCTCCGTTCTCATCTTTCTTCAGGATCTGATAACGGACAGGAATATCTTTCATCACCAGCTGAACATCTGACTTTTCTTTTCCGGCGGTAAATGCGATCTCTTCACAGCAGTAGAAGCCGAACGGCGCCGTGATCTCACGCAGAATATATCTGTTTCCTTCTTCCAGACCGCTGATCTGATGCGGTTTTTCACCGGATACCCAGGCATCGACCTCCCGGCCTTTTGCGTCTGTTACCTGCATCTTCGCGCCAGGAAGTTCTCTGCCGGTCAGATCCTGTTTGGAAACCGTGATGATCTGATTCCTGACAACGATTTTCCGGGCCGGTTCATCTGTCACCGTAAAGGGAATATCTGTCGCTCTGACATAGCCGAGCGGCGCTGTGTCTTCGTGGATCACATACGATCTGCCTTCTTCCAGTCCGTTCACCATGTGCGGTGTATCTGAAGATGTCCACTCATCGATCACCCTGCCCTTTTCATCTGTCACAGACATCCTGGCACCCGGCAGTTCTCTGCCGGCAATGTCCTGTTTGGAAACGGTGACTGTCTGATCTGTAACGATGATATTCTGTATTTCTTCGGTCAGTGTAAACGGAATGTCTGTTACCCTGACATAGCCGAGCGGTGCTGTGTCTTCATGGATCACATACGATCTGCCTTCTTCCAGTCCGCAGACAGCGTGCGGCGTATCCGAAGAAGTCCATTCATCAATGGTGTTTCCTTCTTCATCCGTGACGGACATCTTCGCTCCGGACAGTTCTTTGCCGGCGATATCCTGTTTGGAAACAGTGATGATCCGGTTCTTCATGTACGCCTTTGTGACTGTGCCGTCCGTATTTACTTTGAATGTGATCGTTTCTGCTTTTGCGTATCTGCTGTCCGGTACGGCAGTCTCTGTCATCTGATAGGAATGTCCCGGCATAAGTCCTTCGATCACATGCGGCTTCTCACCGGAGATCCACTCATCGATGACTGCGCCTGTTTCTGCGTCTGTGACCGTCAGGGAAGCGCCGGGCAGTTCTTTTTCATCTGCCGCGTCTGTTTTGGAAAATACTGTTTTCGTCGTCTTGTTTTCCAGTGTCAGCTCAGCTATGTACTCTTCTGTTGTTTCATCCGTCTGGATGAATGTGACGGGATATTCTGTTTCATCCTTCAGGATCCCGGCAGGAACTTCCGTTTCTTTCAGGACGTAGCTGCCCAGCGGAATGTCAGTTACCTGCAGCTCTCCGGAAGGATCCGGATGATACGTTCCGTAAACGGAACCTTTCGGATACAGCACTGAGCCGTCTGAGGGATCGGTGATGTCTTCTGCAGCTGTCAGCGTAAATGTGATCGGACTGAGATCCTTCCGGTCAACAAGTGATGTATCCGCTTCACATTCTGCGATCCGCTTATGCAGCTTGAGCGTACCGTGTGCCCGGCGGTCTTTTACTTCCGTCACGATCAGACAATTGCCGTTTTCATCTGCCTGCTGCATTGACTCCTCACTGATGACGATCGGGACAGGCCCGCCCTTCAGATATCCCTGCGGTGTACGGATCTCTTCGATCGTGTACGATCTGCCGGCAGACAGCGGCATGGGCAGCGTTACATAGCCTTTCTGTTCCGCTTCGTCGTAGTATACGCCGGCACCGTAAGGAGAGACAGCTGTATCTGACGCTGTCATAAAGGTATCCAGATCCGAACTGCCGATCTGGAAGACTGCCGCATTTCCGTTTTCATCTTTCAGACGGAATGACGCCGAGGACCATGTAATGATTTTTCCGCTGTCCGCGTCTTTCTTGACGATCCGGAAACGGAAGCGCAGCGGCTTGTTGGAAAAATGAAGCGTGATCTCCTTTTCTTCTTTTCCGATCTCGATCTCATACGGTTCCTGCACAGCTGCGACTGCGGCGTCAGATGCTGCCGTCTGTTTTAAGATATAGGTCCCGTATGCGAGTTCCCCGGTCCTGAACACACCCTTTTCATCTGTCTTTCCTTCTGACCATTCTTTCGCAGAAAGCAGTGACGGATCAGTGCGCAGAGCTTCCAGCGCTTCGGCAAAGGTTGCATGCTTCATCACAAATGATTTCAGAATGACTGCGAATTCCGCGTTCTCTTCTTCCTGTACAAGGCCGGAATGTTCTGATTCATCAAACACTTTATGAATGACAGCCCGGCCGGTGCGGACCTGATCCGCTGCGGCAACCGTGATTTTCTGATGTTCTTTGTCCAGAGTGAATTCAATTGGTTTTTCCAGCAGCTGATAGCCTTCCGGCGCTGTGACCTCCTCCAGCCGGTAGGTACGGTATGACAGCCCCCGGATCACCTCTTTGGCAAGACCGTCACTGCCGATATGAAAGACTCCTGCCTCTTTGTCTGTAACGGTATCGATCAGCCGGAAGACTGCCCCTTCAAACGTGCTGTCACCCTGCGTTCTTTCTCCTGTCTCCGCATCTGTTTTCCTGACGGTGACTGACGTATCTGCCGTATTTGTCATTGTAAAGCGGAAAGCAGGGTCGTCCGCCGTAAATGTATAGGTCTGATCCGGAACAATATCAAATGGTTTATCCGAATTGATCCGATAGCCTTCCGGTGCCTTTGTCTCTTTCAGAAAGTATCCTTCCTTGCGCCAGAACAGCGAAGTCTCCGCTTTGCCGTCTGCTCCGGTGATCAGCACTGCAGGCTTACCGTCTGCCGCGGACGCAGGTTTTCCGCTGTCTTTTTCGAACACTGTAAACTCGGCGCCGGCCAGTGTGATCTCCGGATCATACGAATCTTTTTTGAGAACACTGACATAGATCTTCAGCCTGCTGTCAGTACCTTCCAGTGTGATATCTTTCTCTCCGTCTGCCGTAAAGCGGATCTCCTTCATGACTGCGTGACCGAACGGAGCGCTGGTCTCTTTCAGAATGTAGGTCTTCCCGGCGAACAGGTTCTTCACGATATGCGGCTGCAGCGTGGTTGTCCACTGATCCGCTGTTTTTCCGCTTTCCGCGTCGGTGACCGTCAGCACAGCACCGCTGAGAGGACTTCCGGCGTCATCTTTCTTCAGTACTTTTACCTGGGTGTTCTTCATGGAAACAGATACTGCATAGCCGTCGGGATATGTTTCCGGAATGGAGAATTCCGCATCTGCAGCTTTGACATATCCTTCCGGAGCTTTCAGTTCCCTGAGGATGTATTTTCCGGACGGTTTCAGTTTGTCAGCGTCCTGCAGTTCATATTCTTTCCCGTCTGTCGTCCACTGATACAGCGGTTCGCTCTTACCCTTTTCCAATACCGCGAGCACTGCCCCGTTCATCAGTCTGCCGCTGCCGTCTGTCTTCCGGATCTTCAGATGGATCTTTGCCCGGGTGTTGACTGCCTTCAGATGCAGATCTTTTTCTGCCTCAGCAGTAAAAGTCAGGTCTTTCATCTTCACATAGCCGGCCGGTACTTTTGTTTCTGACAGGATATATGTTTTCCCCGCCTGCAGATGAGAGATGTAATGTTTCTCTGTTCCGCTCGTCCATTCGTCTCTGATCTCACCGCTGTCTTTTTCTCTGACCTGCAGAACAGCACCGGTCAGAGCTGTTCCTGTCTCATCTGTTTTCAGGACAGAGATCCGCGGGTCTTTCATGGTCACCTGCAGCACCTGCCCGCTGTTCACAGTTTCCGGCACAGTAAACGATACCGGTAAAGCGGTCACATATCCGGCCGGTGTTTTCGTTTCCCGGATCACGTATGTATGTCCGTTCAGCAGTCTGGCGGCATCTTTTACAGTGTACGCGCCGTCCTGTTCACGGATCGTATAGAGTACTGTATCACTTCCTTTCTCGCAGACCGAAAACTCCGCGCCGGAAAGATGACGGCCGGAACTGTCTGTTTTCTTCAGGCTGACCGTAACAGGATTACGGCTGTCTTTCATCGTCACAGTCAGGACCTGATCTGCTTTCGGTGTAAAAGTGACGTCAGCTGCTTTGCGGAAACCGGCAGGCGCTTCTGTTTCCCGCAGAATGTATGTCTTTCCTGATTCAAGACCGTTCACTGCCTGTTTCTGTTTTGCTGAAACGATCGTATCGACCGTCTTTCCGGTTTTCTGATCGATCACGGCAAGCTTCGCTCCGGCAAGCGCGTTTCCGTTTTCATCTGTCTTAAGGACATAGACAGCCGGATCTGTCATTTCGATTTTTGCCGTATAGCCGTTCGGCACATCAGCAGGTATTGTGAATTCCTTATCCGCTGCTCTGACAGAACCTGCAGGTGCTTTGATCTCCTTCAGGACATATGTTTTTCCCGGAAGCAGTTTGGCGGCGGGAGCGATCACATGTTCTTCGGTGCCGCTTGTCCATTCATACAGGACGGTATCGCTGCCCTTTTCAGATACCGCAAGAGAAGCGCCGCTGAGCGGTTTGCCGGCGGGATCCTTTTTCATGACTGACAGACGGATCTCTGTCTGCTTCACACTGAACTTCTGGGTCTTTGTGTCCGCATTGCGCACTCTTCCCCGGCGGATCATTTCCTGGTCTTTCCGGTTTCCTGATGTCAACAGAAACGGCACGTCCGCCGGAGCGCCGCTCAACAGAGCAGTCGTCAACGTAAAGGAACAGATTGAAGGATCACTGATCTTCACATAGAAGACATTATGAAATGCCTGCATCTGCGAGGCGGATGAGGGATCCTGTTCTGAAAGGGCTCTGCCTGTTTCATCACACAGCACAAGTCCTTTCTTCTCTGTAAATCTGTAGCGGGAAAGATCACCGGAAGTGATGCTCACTTTCACGACTTCATCTTTTCGCATATCAGACGGATCGCTGAGCGCTGTCCCTTTCGGGTATCGCGATGATACCGCGTATTCCATCTTCCAGCCGATCCGCATCAGTTTGAATTCATCCATCAGGGCACGGATCGCCTGCACTTCAGCGGAAAGATCCGCGACAGGCAGACCGCCGCATGCAGCGTCACTGCATTCGACATTTCCGGTGTATACCGTGACCGGCTTGTGAATGATCTGTTCCCAGATCAGCTTCTGAGCAGCCGCATAATAGCGTTCTGTCTGATGTCCGGGATAGTCATACCCGAAATAGGCGATCAGTGAGATCTCATCGATCACATCCTGGGTATAGACCAGAGGAACACGCGTGCCGTCTTCCTGCGGTACTTCGATATAGCTGATGCCTTTCCAGTCATAAAAATCTCCGGAATCAGAATACTGATCACTGACATCTGCCGCGGGCATCCAGGGATTGACGCAGAATACCGTTTCGTTTCCCCATTCATAGTGATCGATCAGACCGTGTGTTGCCCGGGACGGTCTGTCGTAGTCAGTCCGGTAATAATTGAGCAGTGCATAATAGCTGAAGCCGGTCTTGTGGCTGGTCGTCAGCTTTTTCGTCTCAGCTTCTGCCGTGCAGATCCCCATGGACAGAATGAGCACTGTCAGTACAGCCAGCACTGCGCACTTTCTCCTTATGTTTTCTGTTTTCTTTTTCATCTTTCTGTCTCCTTCCACATGACATATATGCCAAAGAAGCAGAAATTCCCGCGACAAAAAAAAGAAAAAACACTGCTCTGCGGCAGTGCTTCATTCATCCTCTTCGAAAGCGATCCTGAACACTTTTGTCATCAGCGGAATGTACGTTGAGGCAAAGACGCACGCACATCCGCAGAGGACTTTCTTCCGGTATTTTTCCGGAACCTGCATCCCGATGGCGATTCCCATGGAACACAGACAGAATTTCGTGAGGGCAAAGTCGATCCAGGTGCTGTTCTCAGCATACCTGTTTCCTAAATCAAACAGTTTCTTCATCGTGCATCCTCCTGTACTGTCTTCATTGTACACGAAAAAGCATGCCGCGGGGGCATGCTAAGATCAGTTGTGGCTGCTTTCGTTGAAGACCATCATGGACGCTGCTTTGGGAAGCACTCTGATGTTCGCTTTTTTGCATCTGCCGCCGGCTTCTCCGTCCAGTGTCCAGTCAAACTCTTCGTTGCATTCAAGCTCGATCGACGCGGTTTTGAAGATCTTTACAAAGCGGCGGTCGATCACGCCGGTCGTCAGGCTGGAAACCACGCTGGCAAGGTCCAGCGGATTGTCCGGTGAGGTGATCAGCATGACTTCAAAGACGCCGTCATTCAGAGAAGTATCGTTGGCAAACGCGAACTTCATTCCGCCGACAGACGTTGAATTGGAAATGCTGCCGTAAATGAAGTTGCCTTCCAGTGTTTCCCCGTCATGTCTGACGATCATATGCTTCCGGTAGCTGAGGCTCTCCGAAAGAGAGCCGATGGCACTGAGCGCATATGCGCCGTACCCGAAGATATTCTTGACTGCCTGCGGAGTTTCATAGCTTGTCTTGGTAAAGGCGCCGAATGCCGCGACATAGTTGAAATAGCGGTTGTCATTAAATACGCCGATATCATACTGGAACGGCTCGCCGTACGCGATTGCCCGGCAGCAGTCATAGACGGAAATACTGTCACCGAAGCTTCGGGCGAAATCGTTCGTGCTTCCGCCCGGGATATAACCGATCGGAATCGTAAGGTTTTCCTGCAGAAGACCGTTGACGACATAGTTCAGAGATCCGTCTCCGCCGTAAACAGCGATCACGTCAAAACCTTCTTTATGTTCGCTGATGATCCGTTCGGAGATCAGTCCCCGTTCCGGAATGATCGGATATACCGTCACTTCACAGCCCCATACAGAGAGTCTTTCGATGATCGACGGCAGATCACGCCTGCCGTTTCCCTGTCCGGATGCCATGTTCATCAGAAGAAGTACTTTTTTTCTTTTTCTGTCTGTCATAATGCTCAGATCAGCCTTTCTAGTCATTCTTCATTTTCTTCATGAAGAATTTTTACTGTAACCTTTTTGACACGCCGCTCATCCGCTTCCGTGACCGTCACTTCCACATTGCGGTATGTGAAGGAAGATCCCGGATCCGGGAATTCACCCAGGAATTCGATGCACCAGCCGCCGACTGTTTCACTTTCGAAATCAAACGAATCGATCTCCCAGTCCATAAGAGAACACAGTTCAGAAACGACCGTATCGCCGTCGACTTCAAATACACCGTCTTCGATCACCTTGATCTCATCTTCCACGACATCTGTCTCATCCCAGATCTCGCCGACCAGTTCTTCCAGAACGTCTTCCATGGAAACAACGCCAAGCGTTCCGCCGTATTCATCTGTAACGATCGCCAGATGCTGCTGGGAATCTCTTAACAGAGAGAGCACAGCAGGAAGCTTCATCGTCTTGTACACGAAGTACGGCTGCATCAGCAGCGGCCTGATCTCCACGTTTCTGTCATCGACAGCACTCTTCAGATAATGGTTCAGAGACAGGATGCCGATAATATTATCGATGCTGTCCTGATAAACCGGGATCCGGGAGAATGAGGATCCTGCGATCGTCTCAAGAATATCTTCAGGATCATCATCAATATCGATGGCAAGAATATCCACTCTTGCGGTCATGACTTCTGATACGGAAATATCTGCGAAGTCGATCGCTGCGTTGACCAGCTCGGATGAATCTTCATCGATGACCTTTTCATCTTCCGCTGTGTCGATGATGGAATGCAGCTCTTCCACTGCCGCTTCTTCATCATCTGTTTCTTCCCCCTTCATTCCTGAAGTCAGGAAATCGACCAGCGTGACAACAAGCCACGTCACAGGTCTCAGGACCGTCATCAGGAAGCGGATCACACCGGAGAAACCAATGGCACACTTTGTCGCATTCTTCTTCGCGGTGATCTTCGGGATCGTTTCGCCGAACACGATGACAGCCAGTGTAATGACCAGTGTGGAGACCCATGCGTAGTCTTCGCCCAGCGTCATCATGACGGCAATCGAGCCCAGTGAGGATGAAGCAATATTGACCAGGTTGTTGCCGACCAGGATCGCAGACAGCGCGTCATCAAAGCGTTCGGTGATCTTCAGCGCTTTCTTTGCCTTCTCATCGCCCTCTTCAGCTGCATTCTCCAGACGGATCCTGTTGCAGGAGCTGTAAGCCATCTCAGAAGCTGAGAAGAAGCCGGAACAGAGAACAAGCAGGACAATGACAGTAATGATTCCTTCCAGTGTCATTCGTCATCACCGTCCTTTCCTTCGTCTTCTTCTACTTTGACGACCAGACGGACGATCCGGTTCTGTTTCATGATCTGTACGGTGATCACCGTATTCAGATAGGTAAACTGATCTCCTTCTCTGGGAATCGCAGAGAAATGCTCAAACGTCAGCTCGCTCATGATCTTGTTCAGGATCCTGTTTTCCTCTTCATCATCATAATGAACGCCAAGTTCATCCAGCACATCCGTCACAAGCAGATTCGCGTCTACGCTGTAAACATGATCGGTGATCTCGGCAATGCTTTCAACAGCGCTGTCATCTTCATCCCAGATCTCGCCGACCAGTTCTTCCAGAATATCTTCTACCGTTACGATGCCGAGCGTTCCGCCGTAGTTGTCCGTCACGACAGCGACATTCATCTTCTTCTTGGACATCATGCTCAGCAGGTCATCGATCTTGGCAGACTGGTGAATAAAGTACGGCTTGTCCAGCAGGCCTGGCAGGTCTTTCACTTCACCTTCCCGCAGATATGTACGGATATATTTCCGGATCTGCAGGACGCCGATGATATGATCGATCGTTCCTTCGTACACCGGCAGACGGCTGTGGTTGCCATTCTTGATGATCGCCAGGATCTCGTCCTGCGGCATATTGACCTCGATCGCCGTTACATCCATGCGGCTTGTCAGAATGCTTTCTACGGTCACCTCCTGGAATTGCAGCGCAGAGGAAATCAGGTCTCCCTGTTCTTCATCAAGGGTACCTTCCTTGGTCATGTCTTCAATGATATCGTACAGTTCATCTTCCGTAACCGTCACTTCCCCGTCGCCTTCCGTCAGGCTGGAGACAGCGTTTCCGATCCATGTCAGGAACGCGGAAACAGGCTTGAAGATAAACATGAACATCCGCATCAGTCCTGCGGAAGCCAGACTGATCCGCAGCGCGTATTTTCTTGCCATGCTCTTCGGCAGCATTTCGCCGAAGAAAAAGACCACAAGTGTTGTGATAAATGTGGATACGGTAACTGCGGATACGCCCCAGGTCCTTGTAACATTGACTGTTACGACAGTTGCTGCGGCAATGTGCACGATATTGGTGCAGATCAGGATCGTCGTAATTGCACTTTCAAAGTGATCTGTAATGTAAACCGCTCTGACTGCGTCCGATCTTCCCTTTTCCGCCATCACTTTCAGTCTGTTTCTGGAAACAGACGAAAATGCGGTTTCCGCCATTGCAAAGAACATCGCTGCCAGAACCAGCAGGATCACTGTAAATATCCAGGATATTCGCGTACCGTCGTCCATATAGGTATATCACTCTCCTTCGGTCATGAATGGAAATATTATAGTACAGTCTTGATTTACATTCAAGAAAACTGCGGTCGTCCGCAGTTTCATGCTTTCTCCAGTTCTTCTCTGACAGCCAGGATAAACTGTTCACTGTTCAGCTTTGTGACATTCTCAAGCGTTGTTACAGCTGCCAGATCCCCTGTCATTTTTCCGCTTTCGATCACAGACAGGACTGCTTTCTCCAGTCTGTCAGCAAATTCCTTCAGATCATCCAGACCGTCCAGTTCTGCCCGTTTGCGCAGTGCACCGCTCCAGGCAAAGATTGTTGCGACGGAATTTGTGGAAGTTTCCTTTCCTTCCAGATATTTGTAGTAATGACGCTGCACAGTGCCGTGTGCCGCTTCATACTCATAGATGCCTTCCGGTGAAACAAGCACCGATGTCATCATCGCCAGCGAACCGAATGCAGCAGCCATCATGTCGCTCATGACATCGCCGTCATAATTCTTCAGCGCCCACAGCATGCCGCCTTCGCTGCGGACAACACGGGCGACCGCGTCATCGATCAGCGTGTAGAAATATTCAATGCCGGCTTCCGCAAAGCGTTCTTTGTATTCGGTCTCATACATATCAGCGAAGATATCCTTGAATTCTCCGTCATAGACCTTGGAAATGGTATCCTTTGTCGAGAACCAGAGATCCATCTTCTGATCCAGCGCATATTCGAAGCAGGAGCGGGCAAAGCTGCGGATCGAAGCAGTTGTGTTATACATGCCTTCCAGAATGCCGTCCGCTCCGAAGGTAAAGATATCCTGTCTTGTTTCGTTTCCTTCAGCGTCTGTGACAGCCAGTTCTGCTTTGACCGGGAAGCTGCCGCTGATCTTCATCTCAGAGTCCTTGTACACATCGCCATGCGCATGTCTGGCCAGAACGATCGGCTTTTTCCATGTGCGGATATACGGCTCGATCCCTTTTACAAGGATCGGCTTTCGGAAGACTGTGCCGTCGAGGATCGCCCGGATCGTGCCGTTCGGGCTCTTGTACAGCTTCTTCAGACTGTATTCTTCCATTCTTGCCTTGTTCGGCGTGATCGTCGCGCACTTGACCGCAACGCCGTATTTTTTCGCTGCCAGTGCAGCGTCTGTTGTTACCTGGTCGTCTGTCTCATCCCGGTGCTTCAGTCCGAGGTCGTAGTATTCGGTTTTCAGATCCACAAAGGGTTCGATCAGATCCTCTTTGATCATCTTCCAGAGAATCCTTGTCATTTCGTCGCCGTCCATCTCGACCAGCGGAGTATTCATCTGAATCCTTGTCATAACTGTCTCCCTCTTTTTTATTATCGCTAATGATAGCACCGAAACAGAAAAACAGGAATCTTTTTCTGTCCGTGGTATTATGATATCAGCCAGTTTCAAAAGGAGAAACACCATCATGAAAAATAAATTCAAATCCGGATGCGCGCTCCTGCTCGCATGTCTGATGACTGTACAGCTGCAGCCTCTGCATGCCGCAGGAAAATCAGGAAGCTGCGGTGAAACCGTCACCTGGAGCGTATCCGGTCCAAATGACAGTCTGACGCTGACACTGTCAGGCACCGGCGATCCGGACTTCTATGTGCCTTCTGAAGCACCCTGGAGCACATATCAGGATCAGATCACTTCTGTTGTGGTCAAAGACGGGATCACCAGGATCTCTCCGCTGCTGTTTGAAGGACTGTCCTCTCTGAAAAAGGCCGAGATCGCGGGTTCCGTTGAATCCATCGGCAGGCGCGCGTTTGCCGGCTGTGAAAATCTGAAAGAAGTGATCCTGCACGAAGGGATCCGGGAACTGGATGATTCCTGTTTCTATTACTGCGGTTTCTCTTCCATAAAGATTCCTTCTTCTGCTGAGAAATTCGGATTTGGAACGTTCTCATATACACCATGGCTGAGCGCAAAAATGAAGGCCGGCAGCTATGTGATTGTCAACAATTGTCTGATCGCTGTATCTTCTTCCCTCAGCGGCACGGCTGTCGTGCCAAACGGTGTTCTCACCATCTCAGCCGGTGCTCTCTCTCCTTACATGTGTGAATTCACCCAGAAAGGCGGCCATACCGGATGGTCATTAGGCGGACACGGGACGATCACGACCGTCATTCTTCCTGCCGGTCTGAAAACGATCGATGAATACGCATTCTGGGGAACCCGGGAACTGGAATATGTGGAGATCCCTGCCGGCATTGAAAAGATCGGCTGGAATGCCTTCTGCGGCAGCACCTGTTCAAAAGTCTATTACGGCGGCACGGAAGAAGAATGGGAGCCATTCAGCTCCACAGTGGATTTCGATCTGAAAGAAAATGATAACTATACTGTTGTTTTTGATTCCTCCCTGTCCGAAACACCGGTAACGATGTACCGTCTGTACAACCCGAACAGCGGCGAACACTTCTATACCGCAAAAACGAAGGAAAGAGATTTCCTGAAAAAGAGCGGCTGGACATACGAAGGCATCGGCTGGTATGCGCCGACTGCCTCTACAGTTCCTGTCTACAGACTTTACAACTCATATTCCGGCGATCATCACTACACGATGAAAGCGAAAGAAAGAGATGCTCTGATCGGGCTGGGCTGGACAGATGAAGGAACTGGCTGGTACAGCGACGCGAAGAAAAGTGTTCCTCTCTACCGTGAATACAATTCAAATATGACGAAATGCAATCACAACTACACCACAAACAAAGCTGAACACACTGCCCTGACACAGAAGCTGGGCTGGACAGATG
>JAILCN010000025.1 GCA_024680365.1 Solobacterium sp. | reverse complement strand
ATGACGGCATCACATGGGATACCGACTATGTGATGAACTTCTCAGAAATGAAAATGTCTGTCCGTCTGGACAGAAGCTATTCCCCGGATGCTGTCACGGAAGAGACCAGATTCTCCACGCCGCATTTCATCACTCTGTTATGGGAAGGAAAGTATCTGAAGGATGACGGGAACCTTCCGGTCAGCCGGCTTCCGTATGTGATCGATGAAAACAACGTGGACCTGCTGGGTGACATCATTGCCGAACGTGTGCGCTACCGGCTGCCCGTCGTTTATGTATCGAAGTCGTACTACGATGAAGATCCGGTGGATGTGAACCTGATGGCTGGAAGGCTGAAGGGTGTTGCGCATGTTCTGGTACAGGAGTGCATCGGGACCAACGACATGATCCGGAATACATGTGACAGCAGGAATGAATACTACGGAGCGATCGGCATCTACTATCCCAATCCATCTGTCAAACACAGAAAATACCTGTACCGCAAGGAAACAGAATATGATGAGGCACTCATGGAAAAGGTGATCCACGCAGTCATCAAATACACCAGTTCTCATCTGACAGATCCTCTGTATACCTGGCAGGGTGTAAACAATGCCCTGCTCAGAGAACACCTGGACAAACAGATGAAAGAGAGGGAAAAGGCAGAAATTGCCAGAAAAGAAGCAGAGAAACGGGAAGAAGACCTGCTGGTCAGTCTGGATGAAGAAGAGAAACGCATCCGCAGGAAAGCCTTTGAAGACGCTAGACATGAATCCGATGCCATTCTGGAAAGCTACGATCAGGATTTCCAGCGCTTAAGAAAAGAAGTAGAAGAGCTGACCAAGCAGATCGAAGCTCTGCAGTATGAAAACGAAGGCCTGCATTCCAAGCTGTCATCTTCCGACGCTGTGCCGCTGCTGTATATGGGAGAAGAAAAAGACTTCTACCAGGGAGAGATCAGAGATCTCATTCTCTCTGTTCTCTCTGATTCCATTCACCAGCTCCAGGACAAATCAAGAAGACAGGATGTCGTAAAAGACATCGTTGAAAACAACGAATATCAGAAACTCAGTGAACAAAGAGAAGAACTGGTTAAAAAACTGCTGAAAGACTACACCGGCATGACACCGAAACTGCGGCAGGCATTCGAAGACCTTGGCTTTGTGATCACGGAAGAAGGAAAGCACCTGAAACTGACGTACTACGGAGACGGCAGGTACTATACGATCTTTGCCAAGACACCGAGTGATCACAGATCAGGAAAAAACAACGCGTCCAAACTGTCACGGACAGTATTCTGAAAGAAGGGGAAGAAATGATGAAAGCAATTGAAACAGGAAACTGGCTGCTGATCCTGTGCGGTATTTTCTATGCAGTTCTGTGTGTTTTCAGTATTGTCACAGGATGGATCTACATCCAGGGAAAGAGAGAACTCAATCCTCTGGAACTTTCTGACAAATTCATGGAGAAGCTGTCAGATCCGCAGAAACTGAAAGCATTCGCAGTGAAGATGGGATATGTGACATTTGTGGTCGGCATTGTCCAGGGCATCACTTCCTTTGCAATCTTCAGGGCAGAAGGGCCACTGTGCTATGGTATTGCCCTTGGCTTTACCCTGTTTTCCATTGCTTCGGTGCTCTTCAAGCTGAAGGGAAAGATCAATGCCTTTCCCATCCTGAAGCTGATTGCGTATCTTGCGATCCTGATCATACTGTGTCTGGGCAGTACAAGAACATTGTTTTTCGGATAACTGAGGAAGTTCTGCAGAGCTTCCTTTTTCAATCGATCCTGGTGATTGTGCGTGTTTCTCCATACAGCAGTCGTTCCTGACAATGGAAATGTGTATGCATCCATACTATTGTTGGGATGGGAGATAGTATTTGTATTATGAAAGCGGCTTTATCGAAAAGAGACGAAAAGTATCTGCAGAAAAGTCTGAACGATAAGATGTGGAAGGTCATCCTGATGATCGGTACACCTCTTGCCCTGTATCAGGGACTTCAGCAGGTCTTCTCCATCCTGGATACCATGATGGCAGCCCACATCAGCAAGGAATCGGTATCAGCGGTTGCTTACCTGTCACAGCTCAATCATCTTCTGTCTGCCGTCGGCGGCGGTCTCGCGGTCGGCGCAGGCATCCAGATCTCCCGGGCATTCGGCGAAGGAAACTATGATCTGGTACACAAGCGTGTATCAAGCCTGTATGCCATCAGCTTTACGGTAGGAATGGGCATGGTGATGCTGATCCTGCCATTCACCAATCAGTTTCTGAAGCTTGCCGGCACACCGGAAACACTGATCGCTGTCGGATCAAGATACTTCATTGTTCAGCTGTTTACGATGGTGATCACCTTCCTGAACAATGTCTACATTGCCGTGGAACGGGCAAGAGGCAATGCCGGAAGGATCTTCCGGCTGAATCTGATCGTCATTGCCCTGAAACTGAGCCTGACCGCCATATTTGTATATATCCTGAACGGCGATCTGGTCATGATCGGACTGGCCAGTCTGCTTTCCCAGCTGTCTCTGTTCCTGTCTGCTTTGAAGAACAGCTTTTTCACAGACAGCGCGTTCAGTTTCTCCATGAAGGCAATCACGATGAACAGTGAAGTCACAGGACCGATGATCGCGCGTTCCTGGCCGGTCATTACAGAAAAGGCGCTGTTCTCCTTCGGTAAGACTATCGTCAACTCCATGTGCACACTGTACGGAGATACAATGGTAGGCGCAATGGGTGTGTCCAACAACCTGGGCGGCATTACGACCAATCCCCAGAACGGATACCAGGAGGGCGCTGCTTCCATCATCAGCCAGAACCTAGGCGCAAAAAAATACAAGCGTGTGCTGGAAGCGTTCTACGCTGTACTGATCGTCAATATGATCCTCGGAGCAGTCATCTCGTCTCTGGAATTATGGCAGCTGGACGCTCTGGCATCCCTGTTTGATTCCGGCAGTATCGAGTTCCACAATATGATCATGACCGTCTACCGCTTTGAAGCTCTCGGCGCTGTGCCGCTTGGGATCAATGCTTCTGTCATGGCGCTGCTGTACGGTCTTGGCAAGACAAAGCTGACGCTGGTGATCAATCTCGCCCGTGTCTTTGTCTTCCGCATCCCGGTCTTCTGGTTCCTGCAGAACTGCACGAACTTCGGAGAAGCCAGCGTCGGCATTGTCATGATGGTCAGCAACATTTCGGTTGCGGTATTATCATCCTGCATTGCGGCGTTCGTCATTCATGAATTCAAAATTACATATGTATTCTGATCACTTCAGGTTTCTGTTTCTGTACTCCATGGGCGTCATGCCCGTTTTTTTATGGAACACCTTTGTGAAATAACTCTGGTCACAGAACCTCAGCAGTGATGCGATCTGGGGAATGGATGATCCATCCGAGACAAGCAGACGCTTCGCTGCTTCGATCCTCTCATTCTGCAGGTATTCCCGCATCGTCATGCCGGTCAGCGTTTTGAACAGCCGGGTGAGATGATACAGGGAAACACCGGCTGCTTTCGCTGCCTCTTCCATGCGGATCTCCTGGGTCAGATGATCGGAAAGATAATGCTTCGCATTCTCAACATGGATGTTGCCGGTATCTTCATGCTTTGCGGCACGGGCCATTTCACACAGCTCCACTGCCGCGTCACTGACGAGCCGGGGAATGTCTTCGATCAGCCGCAGTCTGCTCAGCTGCCGCAGAGCATGATCCGCGACAGCGTTCGCGTCCGGCGGATACACACCGCCCTGGATGGCTGCGATCATAAACGTATTGACCAGACTGACTGCCAGATATTCCAGCTGCTTGCGTTTATCTCTGGTGATGCGTCCTTCCGGGAATGCGTCCAGATGAAAATGCAGATTTTCTTTCAGAGTCTCCGTTTCACCGTTCTGCACCAGCAGAAACAGGGGATGGATATTCCAGAATGTTTCATTGCGGTAGCTGTCTTCTGAATCCTTCAGTTTCTGGTGTACTGTTTCGGTCATGATCGTTCTCCTGAAAAAAGCAAATAGACAATAAAAGAAGCAATTTAATTATATCTGAAATCCTTCTTTCTTTTTATACTTTCTTTGTGGGGAAGGATATATTGATGAAAAAAAGAGTGTTGAAGATCATTCTGATCGTGTCGGCAGTGCTCATTGTGCTGTATGCGGCACTGCAGATCTATGTCAGAATAGAAGAAAAGAAACGTGCGGATGCGCCAGGCAACGCAGACGAATGGAAAGCAGAGAACCTGGCAGAACAGCCGGCTTCCATACTGAATGGCAAAAACATCCTCTTCCTTGGCTCCAGTGTTACCTTCGGAGCAGCGGCGGAAGGGCAGTCCTTTACCGAACTGTTTGCATCACTGGACGACGTCCATATGATCAAAGAAGCAGAGAGCGGAACGACGCTGGCCGACAAAACGTCCGTTCCGGCGCTCATTGCCTTCGGAAACGGCGACAGCTATGTGAAACGTCTGAAGACAATTGATCGAAATACTGCAGTTGACTGTGCAGTGATCCAGCTTTCTACCAATGACGCGACTCTGAAGCTTCCTTTAGGTGATCTGAGTACTTCTTTTCAGAAAGAAGACTTTGATGCAGAGACTGTAACAGGCGCGATGGAATACATCATCGCGTACTGTAAAGAAGTCTGGAACTGTCCGGCGGTGTTCTATACCGGTTCTTATTTTGAAAGTGATGCGTATTTGGCCATGGTGAAGCGGCTGTATGAGCTGCAGGAGAAATGGCACATCGGCATCATTGATCTGTATACAGACAAAGACTTCAACAATATTCCCAGAGAAACATATGATTTCTATATGTACGATCCCATCCATCCCACCAAAGCAGGCTACGTGCAGTGGTGGTATCCGAGAATGAGAGCGGAACTGATCCGCATCCTGGAGGAGAACTGAACATGTCAAAAACCGGTGTACTGATCTGGCGTCATATCTTTGAATCCGGCGACGCCAAGCGGCTTGCATTGCAGGTACAGGATCTAAGTGACCTGCATATTGTCCGTGACCTTGCGTATGTTAATGACGGTGAACAAGGTCATCTGTTTGATCTGTATGAACTTCCTGGTCTGAGCGAAGACGCTCCGGTGATGATCAACATCCACGGCGGCGGACTGTTTGCCAGCTATAAGGAAGTCAATGTCAATTTCAACTATGAGTGGGCAAGGATGGGATACCGGGTGATCAGCCTCAGCTACCGCCGCATTCCCGAGACAACGCTCTGGCATCAGATCGATGACGTCATGCGGGCGCTGCGCTATCTGAAAACAAATGCAGCATCACTGCATCTGAACCTTGACCGGTGTGTTCTTACCGGAGACTCGGCAGGAGCTCTGCTGTCCCTGTTTGCCATGAGTCTGGAAAGCAGTAAATATCTGCAGAGAGCTTTCGGGATTGGCGGTTCCGGCATTTCCTTCAAGGCTGCAGGCTTGATCTCCATCATGCTGGATACGCAGAGAAAGGATCTGATGCGTGCCATCACCAATGTCATCACTGCACCAGAAGACCGTCATGAACCATATGAAAAATATCTGCTCGATCCCGCGAAGCTTCTGGACAAAGCTTCTCTGCCGCCGCTGTTTCTGGTCAGCAGCGAGGAAGACCTGATCGGCAAGGATACGATGAAATTTGAGAAACTGCTGGCAGAAAAAGAGATCCCGTATGAATTCCTGTATTTCCCGAAGGGAAAAGAACATGAACTGGTGCATGTCTTCTCCGTCATGTATCCCATGTATTCAGAAAGCAGGGAAGTATTTACAAAGATGGATCAGTACTTCCGGGAGGTGCTCTGATGGGAAGGAAATACTTTGCCTGGAGCTTTGACGATGGTCTGGAACAGGACAGAAAGATCGTTTCCATCCTGAAAGAATACGGCCTTGGCGCGACATTCCATCTCAATTCCAGCATGTTTGGAGATAAGACATACGAAGGCAGGATCGGCAATCTCGGCATGACAGAAAAACCGGCAGATTCCTTTGATCCTGCCAGACGTCATCTGCTGCCGTATGTGGAACACTTCCGTTTATCAAAGGAAGAAGCTATGCAGCTGTATGAAGGCTTTGAAGTCGCTTCCCATACCTGTCATCATGTCAATCTGATGAAATGCAGCGAAGAAGAAAGAGAGAAAGAGATCACAGAGGATGTGAAGGATCTCTCTGAGATCTTTGGATACCAGGTCACCGGCTTTGCTTTTCCTTACGGCGTCGGCGCAAAGCAAAGCAGGGAAGCATTGCAGAAGGCAGGCATTCAGTATGCCCGGACGATCCAAACAGCGAAAGACTTCCTCTTCCCCGAAGATCCTCTGGCCATGCCTATGACATGCTGGCACGTATCGAAAAAAGCCATTGAGAAACTGGATTCGTTCCTGCTGGCAAAACCGCAGGAAGAAGACCTGTTCTTCCTGATGTTTGCCCATGGCTACGAATTCGACTTCAATACGAAAGAAAGCAACTGGGACAAGTTCCGCAGGATCTGTGAGAGAGTATCACTGCACAAAGACGTGACTGCCTGTTCCATAGGAGAAGCGTTCAGGATGCACGAGGAGGGAGTAAGATGAACAATACATGGAGCATGATCTGGCATCAGGCTATGACGCGGTCCTTTCTGAACGGCAAAGGCTTCGGCTGGAACAAAACGATCGTCTTCTCTGTTTCTTCACCTGTTTCCGGCAGTCAGATCCGTCTGCGCTTTTCCAACCGGTACGGAAATGAACCGTATGAGATCAGCGCTCTGTCGATCCAGTCCGCCAGACACTTCCGTTCTGTAACACTGAACCACAGAACAGCGTTTCAGATCCAGAAAGGGATCACCTATTCGGATCCCTGCGCGATCCCTGTACAGGCTGGTGAAGTGATCACGATCCGGATGTATTACACCAGTGCAGTACTTGACAGCAACATGATCGAGCAGGAGGCGAATCTTCTGAACGGCGATCATACCAGAGATACAGCGACAGTTAAAATGCAGAAGCCGCTTCCCGCAAAGCTTCTGGGTGTTTACAATGCCATTCCGGCTATTGAAGCTGTGGAAGTCCTGACGGAAGAACCGCTGAAAGCCATTGCTGCCTTCGGTGACAGCATCACAGCACTGAGTCAATGGACAAAGCCGCTGGCAAAACGTCTCGAGGAAGCATATCCCGGTGAATACGTTCTTCTCAATTCCGGCATATCCGGCAACTGTCTGCTGTATGAACCGAAGGGCGTCTTCGGTCCGGTCTTCGGCGACAGGGGAACAGTCCGCTTTGAAAGAGATGTCCTTGCCATACCGGATCTTTCCGAGGTCATCATTGCCTTGGGCGTCAATGACGTTTCCTATCTCAATGATGAGACCAGGGATCTGATCACTCTGGAAAACTACCAGAAGGCAGTCACAGACCTGACCGTTCAGCTGCATGAGCAGGGTGTGCGCGTGATCATGGAGACGATCACGCCCCGGCTTGGTGTTGCCCGGACAATGGGAAAATATACCCGTGAGATGGAAGAGCTGCGTCTGCAGTGCAACGCATGGATCCGGAACACAGATATCTTTGAATATGTGTTTGATGCCGAGGCAGTCGTGCGTGAGGAACGTAAAGACGGTTATTACTTCGCAGAAGGCCTGCATATGGGTGATCACCTGCATCCAAACAAAGAGGGCGGGCAGAAGCTGGCAGATGCCTTTGATGTGAAGAAACTGACAGGGAAAGAATAAAAGAATCTGAAACAGGAAATGAAGAGAGATGGCATGCATGATATGGCATGCCGTCTTTTTTGAACTGTTTATGCTTTCAGCATTTTTCTATCCATTTCCATGGTTTTGTATGATA
>JAILCN010000019.1 GCA_024680365.1 Solobacterium sp. | reverse complement strand
CATTGATCGTAAACGAGCCGCCGCTGATGTAAATGTATCCGACTGTATCGTCTTCATCATTTTCACAGTGGATGGCATCCTTTGAAGAAGTGAGATTGAATGTTCCGGCGCTGATCGCGATGGAATCGTTGGCTTCAATGCAGTCTTCCGTGCTGGTGATCACGTATGTGCCGCCGGTGATCTTCAGATCATCATGGGAAGAGATGCCGTTGTTTGTGGAGCTGATCGTCAGTGTTCCTGTTCCGTTCAGCACCAGGTCGTCTTTGGAGAAGATGACAGCGTCTGTATTGGTGTCGCCGTCCGCTGTGAATGTACCGGTGACAGAAAGCTTGTTCTCACTGTCTGTGGTCGTAACGAATACCTTGTCGGCATTGACGACATAGATGACAGGCGTGCTGTCATTGGTGATCGTGACGCCGTCCAGTACGATCTGGACCTTGTCTTCATCTTCTGCTTCGATCCTGATCGTCACATTCTTCGCTTCGCCTTTGATCACATAGACGCCGGCTTTTGTGATCGTGATGTTCTCACCGTCTTTGACTGTGTATGTCTCAGCTTCGGAAAGATTCGCTGTCTGGGCATTGTCACGGTCGGTGAACAGTGACGCGCCGTCTGTGATCAGTGTCTGTTTTGCGGCAGCTGTCGTGTTCTGGGAAGCCTGCCCGCCGTTCTGTTTGCCGGTCTCAGGTGTCGCTGTGCTCTGCGTATCCTGACTGCCGTCTGTGATCTCCTGAATATTGAGGGATGTATCTGTATTGCCTGTTGTCTGTGCGGCTGCTGTGCATCCGGCAAGGGAAGCTGCCAGAAGTGCTGTACAGAACAGTTTCTTCATGTTTTTCTTTTTCATCTGTAACACCTCCTTGTTACAGTTTCAAAGATAACGGACAAAGTTGAAGAAAATGTGAACAAATCCTGTATCGTTTCTGAATTTGTTCACATTTGTTTTTCAGATCATATTGTAATGCGCGAACGCTTTCTGAATACCGTCGTGATCGGCGTCTTCGGTGACATAGTCGGCAATCGCCTTCAGAGCGTCGGAAGCATTTGCCATGACGCAGGCTGTGCCGGCATGTTTCAGCATCGCTTCATCATTGCCGCCGTCGCCCAATGCCATCGTTTCTTCCATTGTGAATCCGAATTCCTTCGCGAAGACGTCCATGCCTCTCACCTTGGTTCCGCCCAGCGGTGACAGATCAAAGAAGGTCGGATACCATCTGCCGGATGTGCAGTTGCTGAGCTTCTTCATCAGCTTCGCTTCACGTTCTTCATCCATAAAGATCATCACCTGATAGATCTTTTCATCCAGAACGCGGGAGACGTCGCCGGCGGGATGGTTGTCGTTGTGCGTGATCGCATGCACATCATCCACCAGCTGGCTGCGGAAGTTGAATACCTTGGTATCCCGCATCACATATCCGCACGGCACCGGGTCTTTTTCGATCTCTACCTGAAGGATCTCAAGATCTTTCCGGCTGATCGTATTTTCATAGAGGACTGTTCCGTCATTTTTGAAGCAGAACTGTCCGTTCAGGGTAATATAGCCGTCAAAGGGAAATCCGTTCAGTACGCCGAGGCCGTCTTTTCCTCTGCCTGTCGCGATAAAGAGAAGATAGCCGTTTTCTTTCAGTTTCCGCAGTGTTTCAAACGCTGACGCCGGGATCTCATGTGTTTTGAAGCTGGTCAGCGTCCCGTCAATGTCAAAAAAGATTGCTTTTACCATTGTTCTTCCAGTACCTTGATGTATTCGTATCCCTTCCTGGTCTCGATCCGGTAGGTCCCTTCATTTCCCGACATGACATCCGCTTTGAATGCCCGGTATCTGCGGAACCCGGTTTTTGTCAACATCTTCAAAGCAGGCAGGTTTTCGCTGTCGGTGTAAGCGTGGATCTGCCGGCACCAGCGGTTTTCCTTTGCCTTTTCACACAGCATCATCAGTGCCTGCGTTCCGTATCCCTTTCCGCAGGATGCCTGTTTCAGGATGATATCCAGCTCTGCGTATCCCTCTGTGTCACAGGTCAGTTCGGTCTTTCCGATGATTTGACCGTCCAGCAGGATCGCAAAGCAGTGAAACGGTCTGTCTTCATTTCTTTCCTCACGGATGATCTTCAGATAGTTTTCTGTCTGTCCTTCCGGCAGCGGAACGGGAAGCCGGACCAGGCAGTGCGTCTGATCCGCATTTGCATACAGATCGTTCAGAAGATCATAGGAATCCGGCCATTTTTCCAGCGTGATCATTTTGATACATTCAGACGGTACACTTTGTCCGTCGTAACGCAGTCAACCGTTCCGTCTTCAGAGATCACGATGCCGACAAACTTCTGGTTTTCCATCCTTCTTCTGTGCACATAGTTCAGTGTGGAATTGAAGCGGGAACCTCTGGCCATCGATCCTTTTGTCACCGCATCGCCGTCCAGGATCGCACCAATCGCATAAACGCTGCAGCGGGTGTCCATCATGACCGCACCGTCGATGGCAATGAAGGAAGGAATCAGTTCTCTGTTGGATTCAACGTTGATCGGCCGGATGGCGATCGCCGTATTCGCGTCACACAGACGTTCTGTTTCCGAACGGATCAGTTCATTTGGTCCGACGATCAGGATCGTTCCGTGTCTGCCGGCAGCTTCCCGGATCACGCTTTCGATCCGGGACACCATGATCGGCGTAATGGAGGGATCCAGTTCAGAAAGCTGATTCTTCAGATCCAGACCGCCTTTGTTCATAACATGGATATGATAGCGGGCGTTGCTGTAGGAGATCTTCTTGTTTCCGGCATAGGTGATCCGCCAGGACAGATGTCCGATGATGCGGATCTCGCATTCATCCGGGAACGCGTGCTTGTCGCTGAGACCGATGATCTTTCCGGAATTCCCGATGACCAGCGCCAGGCTGTCATTGGAAAGCTCCAGCAGCTTGCGGATCTGCCGCATGTTTTCAATGGTGAACGGGATCGGTTCCTCGAAGGCAACCTTCAGAGTCGTCTTCTGGTTGCGCCGGATCGACATGTCATCATACCTCGGCACGATGATGCGGCTGTCCGAATAGTTTCTCTCATAGGTGACAGCGGACAGATTGTGCAGGAAGTTGAGATCCAGCCGGTAGAATCCGTAGAAGAAATCCGTCACGCCGCCGGAGATCAGAATGTCATACATATGGGTGATGTTCACATGTCTGATGCCATAGGAAAGCGACTGCCGGTAAACTTCCGCAAAGAAGAGTCTCGTAATGAACTGCAGCGGGGAGATCCCCTCATCGCAGTAATCAAAAATCACAAACACATCATCGCGGAACCATGTATAGCATTCTTCAAAACGATGGATCTCAGAAATGTCATTCACATGGAATTCAGTAATATCAGAGCCTCTGCGGCTGACCAGGCTGACGGAATATCCATCCCGGCTTCCTTCTTCCAGAGAAACCTTCCGGGTGGAGTAATAGATCCTGAAGTCCGGCATCTCAACACTTGAATGATACAGACGTCTCAGACACGCGACATAATAGTCGCGGACTTTCAGAAAGATCTCTTCGTCTGTCATGTCATCGTTGCCTGCCAGCAGCTGCCAGTAGTCTTTCATGAACGAATCCCTCCTTTCAGGGTCTGGTGAATCACTCGTGCTGCAGTTTCCAGTTATATACAGCGCCGATCAGGTTTGCATCAGCACTGAAGCGGCAGACATCCAGCTGTGTTTCCGGCATGCCGAACATCTTCAGACCTTCACAGGCAACATCATATTCTTTCTGCAGGGCTTTCAGCAGCAGCGGATTGCGGCTGATGCCGCCGCCGATCACGATCTTCTCCGGATCCAGCGTCATCTTCAGGTTATATACGACCATGGTCAGGTTTTTGATCCACTTTTCAAATACAGCACAGGTCACGGGATCGCCGTCTTCCACCCACTTCAGAACATCTTTGCCGGAATAGATCGGGAGGTTCGGATCCGGTTCTCCCAGATCACTCATAAAGCCGGAAACTTCAAACTGTGCCGGACTGAGTCCTTTCGCTGCCGCTGTCATCATCAGAAGCGCGGATGTGGATGAAACAGTCGCGGAGAAATGCTGGAATCCATATTCACCGGATTCCATCATCAGACCGGAGATCTCACCGGACGCAAAATGTGCTCCTTTGCGCAGTCTGCCGTCCATGATGATACCGCCGCCAAGTCCGGATCCAATGATCACTGCAGCACCGTCCGAAATACCTTCCAGGGCGCCTTTCCACGCTTCCGCAAGGACTGCCGACTTGCCGTCGTTTTCAACAGAACACGGAACAGACACCTTCTCTTTCAGCAGTTCCAGAATATTTTGATCTTTTACGATCGCTGTATAGGCGCCGCCTGAGAACGCGTAGCCTTTCTCGCTGTCAATGACGCCCGGCATTGAGATCGCAATGCCTTTTACTTCATCTTTAAACTGATCATACAGATCTGTTACGACTTTCAGAAAGCTGTCAAGGCTGTCCAGCGGAGCAGGAACTTCTCCCTTATCTGTCACATTTGCGTCATCGTCGACAAGTCCGTACTTTACAAACGTTCCGCCAAAATCCAGAGCAAGTAATTTCATATGATTATTTCCTCATGTTCTTTCTTCCTTCAGTATACAGTATGCAGATGATGAATTGTGCGCTTTTGTCAGAAGAAACCTGCAGCCATGGTGATTTTTCCAGCCAATTCCTATATACTGAATCTATACATCAACACAAGGAGTAAAAACATGAAAGCAAAGAAATTACTGACAACTCTGCTGACTGCAGTACTGCTGGCCGGCTGTTCCGGATCCGGCACACCTGCCTCTACACCTGATCCTTATGCAGGACTGAAAGAATACTCGTATAAGAATGTCAAACTGTATCTTCCTGAAGATCAGAAATTCTCTGACATGAAAGCAGAAGGCTTCGAGTACGCTGTGACATCTGACAAGCTCATCGTCTTCATGGTATCTGAGAAGAGATCAGACTTTGCGGCAGCCGGCAAGGAAAACATCACGATGGAAGAATATGTCGAAGTATGCACAAAGGACAGTGAGAATCTCGAAGTCAAAAAGATCCGCGATGATTTCTACCGCGCGGAATACACCTACACAAGCGGCGACAACCACTTCTTCTATGTCACCGGTCTGTTTGAAAAAGACGACACATTCTGGATCATCAACCTGGCATCTCTGGAATCCAACAGAGAAGAACTGCTGCCGAAGATGGAAGAACTGATCGAAAAAGTCATTATCGAGTAACACAGGAAATGCGGAAACGCATTTCTTTTTTTGTCTGCCATCGTAAAATAAATATATGAATGCAGAGATCGATATTTCAAATACAGTTCTTCAAACGGAACGGCTGATCTTAAGACCATGGACCAGCAATGATCTGGATGATCTTTTCGCGTACGCGTCAGTGGACGGTGTCGGTCAGATGGCTGGCTGGAGTCCTCACAGAGATATTGAAGAATCCCGACAGATTCTTGAGATGTTCATCAGCGGGAAGAAGACCTTCGCTCTGGAGTATCAGGGTAAGGTGATCGGATCACTGGGCATTGAGAAATACCGGGAAGATACCTATCCCGAATTCAAAGAACTGAAGTGCCGGGAGATCGGCTATGTCCTGGCAAAGGAATACTGGGGCAGAGGACTGATGCCGGAAGCTGTACGGGAAGTGATTCGCTGGCTGTTTGATGACTGCAGTCTGGATGTTCTCTTCTGCGGCTGTTTCCTCACCAATCAACAGTCAAAGCGGGTCATTGAGAAATGCGGCTTTGAACAGTATGCCTTCGGCATCTTCCATACGTTCTTTGATACGGAAGAACCATGTGAAGATCACATTCTGAGAAAAGAACACTGGATGGAACGGACATCCCCGCTGTACACCGTATGCGGACAGAGATTCAGGATCCGGAAGCTTCTTGGTCACGGCAAGGGAGGCTGGTCCTGGCTTGCAGAGAAAGACGGTGTACAGTACGTCCTGAAACAGATCCATCATGAGCCGTGTGACTATTATTCCTTCGGTGACAAGATCAGAGCAGAGCAGAATGACTATCAGCGTCTGAAACAGGCAGACATCCGCATTCCGGAAATGTTCCTGTGTGATATGGAACGGGAACGGATCGTCAAAGAATATATTTCCGGGGAAACCATTCACTCCCTTGTGCAGGACCGTATTTCTGTCGAACCGTATTTTGAACAGGTGCGTGAAATGGCTGCCAAAGCAAAAGCTGCCGGCTTCAATATCGATTACTATCCGACAAACTTCGTGGTTCACGACGGCCTGCTGTGGTATATCGACTATGAGTGCAGCAGCTATTCAGAGGAATGGAATTTTGAGAACTGGGGCATTCAGTACTGGAAATGAAAAAAGAGCATGCGCTCTTTTCATTTTGCCAGTCCGGCTTTCTGCAGTGCTCTCGCGATCAGCGGCACCAGGATCAGATCTGCAACGATGGCAGGTGCTGTTCCGACAAAGTATGCGCTGATCCATGCGGAGATGGAATACGCGCCGCCGTTGAGAATGAATCCTGTGACCAGACCGCCGACGATCCTTCCGAGGATCATCGCGATGATCAGGGAAGCATAGATCTTCACCATGTTGTTTTCTGTCTTCAGGTATTTCATTCCAAGCCCTGTGATCAGTCCGTACGCGCCAAGTTCTGCCATCATTGCCCAGGGGCCGTTCGGAGGAAGCTGGTTGATCATGTAGGACAGTGCCGGCGTCAGCACGCCGCAGACCAGTCCTTCCAGCGGTCCGATCGTCAGTCCGGCGATCAGAACAGGAAAGTGCATCGGGCTGAACAGACGCAGGATCGGCTGTCCGCCGAAATTCTTCAGGACGGTGACGATCACGATGCCGATCGCGATCATCATGCCTGTCAGTGTAATAGATCTTGTGTTTCTCATACTATCTCCTTCAAATAAAAGACATGTTCAAATGATGACATGTCTTCTGTCATGTATGACATACTTCAGTATATCTGCTGTCCTGTCTCTGCCAGGATCCGTACCCTTCGGAGTACTGGAATGATTATATCATACGTGTCTGTTTCTGTAATTCGCGATGATCTGCTCAGTCGCTGATGTCGCTGTCCATGACGATGTTGATCGAATAGTCAGGATATGCCTGCTGGACCTCTTCACATACGCCTCTGTAAACTGCCATTCTGTCATCTGCCATGAAGTCGACGACGACATCAAAGCGCATGACCTTGTTGACGGGATCAACGTGGAAGCCGTGCATCTGCAGGATCCATTTACGGTCCATGACAATGGAACGGACATGTTCACGGATCAGAGCGCTCTCATCATTCTTTGTATTCTGGGCATAGAAGCCAATCGCTGTCAGGATCACATGGTACTTGTCAAAGACTCTGTCCTGGATCTGACGGGTCATTCTGTCCAGCTGGTCTGCCGTGTAATAATCCGGTACTTCAACATGAACGGATCCCATGACATTGTCAGGTCCGTAATCATGCAGGATCAGGTCATAGGCACCCTGTACGCCTTCGACTGCGCAGGCTTCTGCCTTGATCTGCTTTGCCAGATCACTGTCGCTGCGTTCACCGAGGATCCGGCTGATCGTTTCCGACAGCATCTCATAGCCGCTGCGGATGATCACGACTGCGATCACAGCGCCAAGCCATGCCTCCAGGGAAACATGCCAGAACATATAGATCAGAGCAGCCGCAAGTGTCGTTGCCGAGATCACGGAATCCAGGATCGCGTCGGCACCGCTGTTGGACAGGGAATCCGAAGCGGTTTCCTTTCCGACCTTGCGGAAATAGCTGCCCAGCACGATCTTGACGATAATGGCAACGAAGATGATGATCAGTGACGCTGTTGAATAATCAGGCGCGACCGGATCGATGATCTTTTTCACGGATTCCATAAACGCGGTCACGCCGGCATACAGTACGATCACTGAGATCAGCATGGCGCTCAGGTATTCTGCCCTTCCGTGTCCGAACGGGTGCTTGCGGTCTGGCTTCTTGCCGGCGATCTTCGTTCCGACGATCGTGATGACGGAAGACAGTGCGTCAGATAAATTGTTTACAGCATCCAGAACCACTGAGATCGAATGGGCAAGCAGACCGACGCCGGCCTTGAATGCCGCAAGCAGGATATTTGTCAGGATCCCGATGATGCTTGTACGGATGATTTTCTGTTCACGATTCATTTCTGTTCTCTTCTTTTCTCGTCAATGTACTCTACTGCGGAAAGCGCTGCTGTGTTGCCCTGTCCGGCTGCCTTGATGTACTGATACGGTCTGCCGGCAATATCTCCGGCTGCGAACAGACCTTTGATATTGGTTCTCATCATGATGTCGACCTTGACGGCATTTCCTTCTGTCTCAAGACCCGGCACCAGCTGGCCCGGGAACTGCGCTTCTCTGAGAATAAAGACACAGGCTGTTTCATATTCGTTCTGATCTGTCACAAGGGATGTGACCTTCATCATGCCTTTGATCTCCTGCGGCTTCTCACGGATCACGATCAGGTTGTCATGCGTGAAATGCGGTTCTTCTTTGTAGAGCGGGAAATAATAAACTTTCTCGCATACTTCGCCAAGGAAATCCGCTTCTGCTTCTTCATTTGCTCCGCCGCCGATCACGCTGACAGTTTTGCCTTTGTACAGCGGTGCATCACACGTTGCGCAGTAGCTGACGCCTCTGCCCAGAAACGCTTCTTCACCCGGATACGGCTTGCCTGCGACAACACCCGAGGCAAGGATCACAGATGTCGCTTCCACGAACTCATTGTCCGATGTCTGCAGGGAGAAGTAATCACCCATGGAATAGACAGACGTGATCTTCTTTTCTGTAATTTCAATGCCCAGGATCTCCAGCTGCTTTGTGAATGCCGCAGCCATTTCCTTGCCGGTCACTTCCGGAAGTCCGAGATAGTTTTTGATCGGATGGTCAACGACCTGCATCTTATTGGAAAGGTCTTTGCTGCCAAAGAGAATAATATTTTTGTTTCTTACTGTAGCGGTCACAGCGGCTTCCAGGCCGGCCGGACCAGTGCCGATAATGGCAATATCATATCTTGTCATTTTGTTATACCTCACATCAAATATTTTAAACGATGGAGTGAAACATGCAATCGATGTGATGCCTTGAAACACTTTTCAGAAAAAGATTTGTAAAACGATGATACAGATTCCTGTTCCTGTGCTAGAATTGAACCATTGTTATTGGAGGTACCTGTATGGATGTCCAGATTCCCGTGAACTATGATCCGGTTCTGACAGTCAGAGAAACCCAGGAAGCGATCAAATACATCCGTGACACATTCCAGAAAGAATTCGGAAGGGAACTCTGCCTTTCCAGGATCAGCGCCCCGCTGTTTGTCCCGAGAAGCACCGGTCTCAACGACAACCTGAATGGTATTGAAAGACCTGTGACGTTTGATATCCAGGAAATGCCGGGTGAGAGGATCGAAGTTGTCCAGTCGCTGGCCAAATGGAAGCGCGTTGCGTTGAAGAAATATGACTTCGCCGTCCACGAAGGACTGTACACAAATATGAACGCGATCCGCCGCGACGAGCTGCTCGACAATCTGCACAGTGTGTATGTCGACCAGTGGGACTGGGAAAAAGTCATTTCGAAGGAAGAACGCACAGAGGAGACACTGGAAGCGACCGTGCGCCTGATCTTCAAGGTCATCAAGCACATGGAACATGAAGTCTGGTACAAGTTTCCTCAGGCAGTCTGCCGGCTGGCAGATGACGTCTTCTTCATCGATTCCCAGGAACTGGAAGACATGTATCCGGACAAGAAGCCGAAAGAGCGCGAAAACCTGATCACAAAAGAAAAGAAATGCGTATTCATCAAGCGCATCGGCCATCCGCTGAAGCGCAGCGGCAAACCGCATGACGGAAGAGCCCCGGACTACGACGACTGGAACCTGAACGGTGACCTGCTCTTCTGGCTGCCGTCTCTCGACTGCGCGCTGGAGATCTCCAGCATGGGCATCCGCGTTGATGAAAACAGCATCGTTTCCCAGTGCAAGGCATCGCACTGTGAAGGAAGACTGATCCTTCCGTATCACAAGATGGTTCAGAACTGCGAGCTTCCGTATACGATCGGCGGCGGCATCGGACAGTCCAGACTGTGCATGTTATTATTAAACAAGGCACATGTCGGCGAAGTCCAGGCTTCCATCTGGCCGAAAGAAATGGAAGATCTCTGCCGGGCAAACAACATGCCTCTGCTCTGAAAAAAGATAAGCTGTAAACTCCTGCGAGCTTACAGCTTTTTTCTGTTATGCATAAGCGAAGATATGGACGATCGGCCCTTCCTTGCGGTGTTCCAGCATCACGTCACAGTCTGCCCCGTTGAGGAAACAAAGTTCTTCACTGTCCGTTTCAATGACCGGCTTCCATGCTTTTCCGTCATTGGTGTTGATGACATGCACGGTGCAGTCAGTGCCGGAACAGTCGGTTCCCTTGAGAACATAATCCGCGCAGGCATGCAGAAGCTTTCTGCCTTTCTTTTCCTGAATGTCTGCGGCATGCGGCATGATCGCGCCGGTGAAGAAGCTGCTTTCCGCTGTTCCGACAAACGGAAGCGTCAGAGTGTATCCCTTTTTCTTCTTTTCAATGATCCTGTCTGTCAGGTATACACTGACTGTCAGCACTTCCTGATATCCCTTCAGGAATTCTTTGACATAGAATACCGCCAGATCATCGATCTCCTTTTTAAAACCGTGTTCGCCTTTCGCGATCTCTTTCATCGTGCAGTTCTTATACGCTTTGGCAGCACTGCGGGAGTAGCTGATGTCAACGAGGCTGTCCGCATTGCCGTGAACGATCAGCACTTTTCCTTCATATCCTCTGATCATCTCATTGGGATCCTTGTCGATCACTGCTTCCGGATAGCATCTGCCCAGCAGCATCGGTCCGCACTTGACCGTTTCCGGAATGTTCTGAGGATCGAACTTTGCCATGATCATATGACCTCTTCTGGCATCATCCGGAATGCACAGTGCCGGATAGAACAGAATCAGCTTTCCGACCTGTTCCTTCAGTTCAGCGCTGACGATCGCCGATACAAAGCCGCCCTGGGAACATCCCATCAGCACAAGCGGCGCTTCACTGTCGGTGTATTCCTGTTCTCTGGCAAAGCGGATCACTGCCTTGAGGTCTTCCACTTCAGTAAAAACGGTCATGTCTGTCGTTGCGCCTTCGCTCTGTCCTTTCACGCAGCCGCCGCAGAAATCAAAGCAGAACGCAGCGTATCCTTCTTCCGCAAGCATCTTCGCGTAATCTTTTGTCGATTTTCTGTTTGCCATGAAGCCGTGGCTGACTACCGCAATGGGAAGAGATCCTCCGTCTTGCCGGTATACTGTACCGCGGATCTTCAGATCGTCTCTTGTACATGTAAATTCTTTTCTAATCATAAACTCTCCTGTTATTTATGTTTTTTTGGTCATTCTTACTCTTATTATAAACATAGAAAAAGGATACTGCAGACTGATCTGTGCAGTATCCCGTTTTCATGCATGAATGCTGATCAGAAGATCTCGATGAACTTCTTCTCTTCCTCTTCCTTCTTCTGCTCGGTCGGAACTTCGACTCTCAGAATGCCGTCATTGAAGGAAGCGTGAACGTCTGTATCGCGGATGCCTTCGCCGACATAGAAGCTTCTTGAGCAGCTTCCGGAGTAACGCTCCTGACGGAGGATCCGTCCTTCAGCGTCCTTTTCCTCATTCGTGGAATGATGTTCCGCGCTGACTGTCAGTGTGCCGTTGTAGAGGGAGATCTTAACGTCTTCCTTCTTGTATCCCGGAATCTCAATATCCAGAAGATACTTGCCGTCCTTCTCACGGACGTCTGTCTTCATCAGAGACTGTCCGCCGTAGACCGGAGCTCTGAACATGCTGTCGAACATATCATCAAATAAGTTTCTGGTAACGTTATATTTCATCATTTATACCTCATCTTTCCAAGGCCCTCTCGCCTTACACCTATCAGTATACTCAAAGTTTTAGCACTGTCAATAGCTGAGTGCTAAAACTTTTTGCAATAAAACTATGTAATATGAAAAAAGTCCCTTAAATAAAGGACTTTTCGCGTTAGCAGTTTAAGTGATTATTTGCTATTACGGCTCTTATAATCTGCTTCAATGCTCTTTTTCCAGCCTTTGGAGAGTTTTTTTTCATGACGGATCTCAGAGATCGCCGCAGATACTGTCTCAAAGTTGACTGCCACGCCGCATGGGTCATTGTGGAAGCGGACGGAGCGGTCTTCGTCAATGCCGAACTTCCTTGCCTCTTCTGCCGCGTCGATGTTCGCACCGAGGAAGAGGAACTCCCATCCTTCTGCCTTCTGTCTTTCGATCATCCGTTTCAGAAGCGGATACGTGTATTCTCTGGAAGAGTTCTCATAGCCGTCGGTAATGATCACGAACACGGTCCTGTCCGGCTTGATCTCTTCTTTGAACTGGACTTCACGGATGTGGGTGATGGCAGATCCGACGGCATCGAGCAGTGCTGTCGTACCTCTGACATAGTATTCCTTTTCGGTGATGTCTCTGACGTCTTTGATGTCTGCTCTGTCATGAAGCACTTCCGTCTTGTGATCGAAGAGCACGGTGGAAACGACAGCGTCTCCTTCTTCGTTCTTCTGCTTTCTCAGGAAGCTGTTATATCCGCCGATGGTGTCCTTTTCCAGGCCGCTCATGGATCCGCTGCGGTCGAGGATGAATACGATTTCTGTCTTGTTGTTTTTCATGTTTTCTGTCTCCTTTTCTTTACGCTTATAAAATACCGGAAACAGAAATAAAAAAGGTCACCGTGAAGGCGACATTTTCTACAGCTCATTCAGAGCTGGCTGATTGAAGTGAAGCAGGATGCCGTCGACTTCAAAAAGGTCGTAGATCTTCTCACTCAGACAGTACGAGATGATCAGATCACTGACAGATGACGGCGACAGCGCATAGCCGCTGCGGGCAAGCAGATCTTTCGCTTCGTCTTCGGAAAGGTGAAGCGCCAGGACCAGGGAAAGCACGGTCCGCTTCTTCGGATGATAGTCTGTGTCTGAGCGGATCTTGGAAAACAGTTTTCGGTCAATGTTGGCCCGCTTGTAGACTTCCGAGTCTTTCAGACCGCGTTCGTCGATCAGCCGCAGCAGCATCTCCGTGAAGGTTTCTTTCTTCATCCGGATCACGTCTTCCAGCTTTCTCTTCGGCGCAGGTTTTTCTTTCGCTGCTTTCGGCCGGATCCCCGCGGACTGTGCCGGTGCGAAGTCCTTCGCTTCCTCTGCCATCGGCATGGAATGATCGAAGAACACTGACGTTTCTTCATACTTCGCGGTATTTTTCGCGGAAGGGAATATGGAACTGAAGTGATTCGCTGCTTCTTTCCGCTGTTCTCTGCGTCCTGGCGCATGTTCCTGCACGTAGTGATCGTCGATATAGGACGCTACGTTCTTTTCCAGCTGTTCTGACAGACGGAATGCTTCCTTGTCAAAGACGGCAAGATACACATCCATGTCGCTGTGTTCCAGGAAGCTGCGGATCTCATCACGGGCAATGCCCAGGGCAAGATCAGCCGGGAACCGATAGGCACCGGCAGAAAGCAGCGGGAAAACAATGCTTTCACACTTCAGTTCTTCCGCAAGCTTCAGCACATTCCGGTAACACTGACGCAGGCGGTTGCCTTCATCCTGTCTGCCGTCTGTCCAGCGGGGAGCGGAAACATGGATCAGATATTTCGCGGACAGCGCAAAAGCAGGCGTTGCTTTTGCCTCGCCTTCTTTCAGCGGACCGATCTTCTCCCGTTCTTTTAACAGTTCTTCCCTGCCGGCTGCTTCATAGACTGTCTCATCTGTGCTTCCGCCAATCTTCGGCAGCGGATTGGCAGAGACGACCAGCGCGTCCGCAGATGCTTTTGTGATATCCTGACGAATGATCGTGAATGGCATGTGTTCCCTCCTGTCAGTTCTTTTTCAGGATCAGATAGATCCAGCTGAATCCGTACAGCGCTTCGTTCTCCAGGCCGCTTCTTCCGACTTCCAGGATCTCGCACGGCAGATCTTCCGCCAGCGCGCGGATCGTATCTTCGGTCAGATAAGTAAACCAGCGTCCATGGGACCAGCCTTCAAAGTCTCCGTATTTGAACGATGCATATAAAATGCCGTCTTTCTTTAGTGCCCAGATCATTTTCGGAAACAGTGCCCGGAGTTCATCATGCGGCAGATGCATGATGGAAGCCTGGGCAAAGATGCCGTCAAATTCATCCTCGGCGCACAGTTCACTGAATTCCATGCATCTGACTTCCTGCTTCAGATATTCGGAAGCCAGCCGGCAGAACTCTTTCGAGCCGTCCGCTGCTGTCACCGTAAAGCCTTTTGAACGGAAATACTCTGTATCTCTTCCGGAACCGCAGCCAAAGTCCAGAATATGTCCGCCCGGCTTTACTTTGGAAAGGAACAGATCCTGCATGTCATGATCTTTGACGGCAAATGCTTCGCGGAACTGTTTTTCCGCGTGTTCATTGAAATATTCTATCGTTTTGTTCATACATCTATCGTACCATGTCTGCCAGAAAAAAAGCCGCCAAAGCGGCTGAACTGCTTATCCGAAGATGTCGATGACCGGTGTCATTCCGGAGCGGACTACGACGATCAGACCGAAGCCGATCGCTGTCAGCAGGACCACCAGAATGTACGGACGGATATTGGGCGCTGTCTTGACGACTGTCACCGCATAGATCACAGCACCAAGCACTGCGACCGCTGTCATCAGCTGATAGGTGACAACTGCGGCAGATCCGACAAAGGAAAGAATGCACAGGGTCAATACCGTGATCATCGGAACAAACAATGCGGCAACTGACTTCGAGCAGATCTTCTTCAGATTGTTCTTTTCTCCTCTGTCGAGGAAGTAGATCAGGAAGGTGCCGCCGAACGCGATCAGGGTGACCAGCAGTCCGGTCACGAAGCCGCCGGCTTCCCGCAGCGTGATCCAGTTGAGGATCCACATGACCAGCAGGACGCACAGTGACGGAACGAGGGCAGGATAATGCGCGCCGAAAGGATTCACCAGAACGCTGAGCAGTTCTTTGAACTCTTCACCCTTGAATCCTGCCAGGAAGCTCTTCGCGGCATTGGCAGCTGCCTTCGCTGCTTTGTTTTCCTTCTTGACAGGCGGCAGATCCGGCAGTACTTCCGGTGCCGGTTCTTCAACAGTTTCAACAGGTTCCGGTTCACTTGCCGGTTCTGCTTCGGTCACTTCCGCTTCTTCCGGCAGTTCTTCAACAGGAACAGGGTTTTCTGTTTCTTCTATGACGTCTTCCTTCAAGGAAGTTCCGCAGTATCCGCAGAATGTACTTGTATCGGGAATTTCTTTTCCGCAGTTTTTACAGATCATAAACAAACCTCCGCTGATACGTCCATTATATCACTGTCGGTCCGTTTTCCTGTATAATAGTACTGTTTGAAGGAGATACAGATATGACCCGAATTTGCAGATACTGCGGCAGTGAGCTCGATCCGAATTCCCGTTTCTGCACAAAGTGCGGAAAACCCGTTGATGACATCGATCCTGCCGAGAATACAGAGGAAACACTTGATTTCCTGGCACTGCGCGGACTTGGCGAAGTGAGCAGAAAGACGATCATGGAGGAAATGCCGGAAGCCCCTGTCCGCCAGTCGGCTGTTCCGCATCATGAAGAGGAGCCGCACACAGAGGAACTTCCAGCCCCGGAGCCGGAAAAGAAACCGCGCAGAAAAAAAGAAAAAGATCCGGAAGATTCTTCTCATCCGGTCCTGACTTCAATCCTGTCACTTATCCTGGTTGCCCTGATCGGCGCGATCGTCGTCTTTATGGTAAAGCCTTCTGTCTATGATCCGCTGCTCTCGATCTTCCAGAAAGCACCGGTACCAGCTCCGACACCGGAGACCACACCGGTGACCGTTGTGGATGAACCGGAAGAAACACCGGCCCCGGAAGTGACAGCGGAAACAGAACCGGAAGAAACACCGGAAGTGACGGAAGAACCTGTACCGACGATCACACCTGAGCCGACGCCCGAAGCAACGCCGACACCGACGCCTTCTCAGTCCGCTTCTTCCCAGAAGATCGGAGAGATCCGCGTCAGGATCTCCAATCTGCATATCAGAAAAGGCCCTTCCACCAAGTACGGAAGCGTAGGTGCTGCGCAGAAGAACAAGTCGTACCCTGTCTATGAATCCAAGGCATCCGGAGAATATGTCTGGTACCGCATCGGAAAGAACCAGTGGATCGCCGATAAGAACGGACAGTACGCAGTGTTTACACCCGACGTTCTGGATGATGACTAATAGAAAGAGACTTCGGTCTCTTTTTCAGTCCAGAAGTCCGTATTTTCTGTAACGGTCCAGCATCATTTTGTAAAACATCCGGTTGCCCAGATACTGACGGTATGTCGCCGTCTTTTCTTTGCCGGCTGCTTTCAGCTGGTCCATCTGTTCTTTTTCGTATTCTGCCTGTTTCTGTATATCAGAAAGCATGGCTTCAAAAGCGTCCAGACGATCCATAAGTCACTCCTGCAGCGCGCTTTGTCTGTTCAGATCAAGCACTCTATACTGGATCTTCTTTTCATTGAGCTTATCGAAGAGCGCGCCCGCGTCATTCTCCATCTTGAACTGCAGTTCTTCCGGATAGATCGGAATGATCTCGTAGAAGTTGATCACTTTCCCGGATGACATGATCATTCTGACATCACCGTCTCTGTCCTCAGCGAACTTCAGGACAACGCTGTTGAATCGCGTGTTCGATGCATACGGAGCACCCTCTTCGTCAGACTGCAATGTATGTCCGTAACAGAGCCAGGTATCGCACCAGATCGGCAGACGTGCCGTATCTTTCAGCGTTTTGATCGGCCAGTAGTCTTCTTCCGCGCTGCTGTTCAGATTCCAGTCTTTCGGCAGATAAATGACATACTCCGCATGTTCCAGCTGATACTTCTGCCATTTCTCCGGAATGTTCATTGTATACGCGCCGGCGCCCATCGTCACCAGCTTGTAATACGGATCTTCTTCTGTCGGATCCACGATGCATACATCGAGATGGATATCCGGAGACGCGATCTCATGGAACACGTTTTTGTAATCACCGAACATGTCACAGATAAAACTGTCCAGCTCTTCGATCTCAGCTTCGCTGTACAGATACTGCGGCAGTTCTGTTTCTTCCTTCTTCTTTTCTTTTTTAAATCTGTCAAACAATCCCATATTCGTGCCTCATTTGTATTCGACCCATTCACCGTTGATCAGTGTCTCAAACCTGCCCCATTCCGGCTTTCCAGTATCACGCCCTTTGACCCGCAGCGGGATAAACGCGTCTTCCTGACAGAACGGCAGCGGATCTTCCAGATCGATCCATCCTCTTTCATCTATCAGTCCGTTCCATTCTTCATACAGTTCATCAAGGGACTCATAAAAGCGGTCCGCTGCGCACTGCACAGCATCCGGACTGGAATACTGGAACAGATAAAAACCTTGATCCGCTTTACAAAGCATGATTTTCCAGACGGTGATCTCTGCAGTCTGATACGGCTCTTTCAGCCAGGCATATTTTCTCATAACTTCACCATTACCGATTTGTTTCTCTCTATCCATTATAGTACAGAAAAAGCATCGCATTGCGCGATGCCTGCATTCATATTCCTGAGTGAGCTCGAAAACTCACGGTAAATTCCAACAGATATCTACAGGACAATAAGCCTGAGATATCATAACCACCAGTAAAACTGGTGGTATCCACTGGCCCTGTAAGGGCCTTTTGTTGCGGAGGCCATTCGGCCACCGAAGCCTGACAGCCGCAACGCTTTCACAGGCTGCCCCTTAAAGGGGCCTCTTTATCGCTTTATTTCACCGGATCACCCGTAAACGGGTCGATGAATTCCTTCATGCTCATCTGATCGTACAGTTTGTCCTCTTCCAGCTGATTCTTTATGTACTCGCGGATTGTCTTTTCATTCCTGCCTACTGTATCCACAAAGTATCCCCTCGCCCAGAATTTCCGGTTGCCAAACTTATACTTCATATTTGCGTGCCTTTCAAAGATCATCAGCGTACTTTTGCTCTTCAGATACCCCATGAACTCCGATACTGAATACTTCGGCGGTATCTCCACCAACATGTGTATGTGGTCCGGACATGCTTCTGCTTCCAGCAGCTTACAGTCCGGTTTCCTCTCGATCAGTCTTCTCAATATCGCTCCTATATCTGCCCGTAACTTATTGTAGATGATCATCCTTCTGTATTTCGGCACGATCACTATATGATATTTGCATCGATATGTTGTGTGTGATAGATTGTTCTTGTCATTCATTTGACGCCCTCCTCTTACTCTTGTTTGCGGCTGCCCGGCCGCTTACATTGTAACGCTGAGGGCGTCTTGTTTTTCACTAGAAGGACGGTACCACGCGCATAGCACGTGGTATCCATTCTGAAAAAA
>JAILCN010000214.1 GCA_024680365.1 Solobacterium sp. | reverse complement strand
TCCGGCAATGCTGGTGCTGCCGGGAGGCGGCTATGCCATGTGTTCCGACAGGGAAGCGGACCCGGTCGCCATGGCTTATCTGCAGGCGGGCTATCAGGCATTTATTTTAAGATACACGACCAACAGAAAAGGAAGATGGCCTATGCCTTTGGAAGATTATGAAGAGGCGATGGAGCTGATCCAAAGCAGAAGCGAAGAATGGCACATCGATACGGATAAGATCGTCGTTTCCGGCTTTTCCGCAGGCGGTCATCTGGCGGCAGTGGCAGCGACGCAGGCAAAGAATAGACCTGCGGCGGCTGTACTGGTCTATCCTGCCATACTTGAAGATATCGTCGATATGTGCCAGTCCGGCATGCCTTATCCGTATCAGAATGTCAGCAATGAGACCTGTCCATGTTTCCTGGTTGCCTGCCGGGATGACAAGACGGTGGACATCACCAACACTTTGAAAATGGAACTGGCATTGGCGGAACATGATATTCCGTTTGAAAGTCATATCTATTCCTTCGGTGGCCATGGCTTCTCAACGGGAGAAGACTGGATCGTGACCAATGGTGTTTCACAAAGGGTGCCGAACTGGACAGGCGACAGCATCGGCTGGATGAAAGAAGTTCTTGGCAAACTGACTTACCGCGGCTTTGAAGAACCGGAACAGAGAGTTTCACTGAATGCGGATGGTGCACCGGTCTTAAGTATTGCCTGTTCCTTAGGACACATTCTTAAGCAGAATAAAGAAGCTCAGGACCTCTTGAAACCGATGTACGAGGGCATGGAGATGGTCGCCAAAGCCAGAGGCTATCAGCTGGAAGGCCTGTATGCCGTCTTAAGCAAGAACACGATCAGCGAGATCATGGAGATGCTGCAGATGCCATCGAATGCTGTCAAGGAGATCGATTCGGCACTTCACAAGATGATCAATAAGATCTAGAGGGATGATTTATGCAGAGATTCACAGATGATTCCATCAAGGAATTTGAGACAAGACATAACGAAACATTGAGAAGGATCGCAGCAGAGTGTGCTGTCCTTTTAAAGAAAAACGGCGATTTTCCTTTAAACGGTCCTTGTAAGGTTGCGCTTTACGGAAATGGTGCAAGAGAGACGATCAAAGGCGGTACGGGATCGGGAGATGTCAATGTCCGTCATTTCGTCACGGTCGAGGAAGGGCTGGAGAAGGCCGGGTTTGAAATCACCACAAAATCCTGGTTGGATGGCTATACTGCATGCAAGGCCGGAGAAACTGTCAGATTCTATCAGAAGATCAAAGAAGAAGCGGAAAAGGATAAAAAGTCGGTCTTTGCGGCTGCTTTGGGCAAGACACCGGATGAGCCGGAATATGATCTGCCGATCGATGCGGAAGGAGATGTGTGCATCTACGTCCTGGCCCGCAACAGCGGGGAAGGTTCTGACCGGCAGATGAAGAAGGGCGATTTCCTTCTGACGGATATCGAAACAAGAGACATCTTACGCTGTGCCGAAATGTATGAAAAGTTCATTCTGGTGCTGAATGTCGGCGGACCTTTAGATATTTCATCGGTCCTCGATCAAGTCGACAATGTTCTGCTGCTGGGACAGCTGGGAACAGTGACCGGCGATGTTCTGGCGGATATCGTTACAGGCAAATCCAATCCTTCAGGCAGGCTGACAGCCAGCTGGGCAAAAGCTGAAGATTATGATGTCATTGAGAATTATGATCTCGATGATACCTGCTATAAGGAAGGTATCTATGTCGGATACCGCAATTTCGATACTGCCGATGCAGAGCCTGTATTCCCGTTTGGCTATGGATTAAGCTACAGCGAATTCAATACGGAGATCGTGACTGCTGAATTGACAGACAATATCCTGAGCGTTGATGTCAGGATAAGCAACATCGGTCATTTTTCCGGAAAAAAGGCTGTCATTCTGTATTACAGTGCGCCGAAGGGAAAACTGAACAAACCTTTAAGAGAACTGGGAACTTATGCCAAAAGCTCAGAACTGAGACCGCAGGAAAGCAAAACAGTAACTTTGAAACTGCCTCTGGAGAACATGGCTTCTTATGATGAGCAGAAGCATTCCTGGGTCCTGGAAAAAGGAGATTATCTGATCAGCGTTGATGATCTGCAGGCATGCATCATCCGTCTGAAAGGTGATGTCACTGTTTCTGAAGTGAATGGTCTTCCTGTCGATACCGGTTTTGAAGACCGGAAAGAAAACGGGAACCGTATATTGGCGGATGAGATCCCTGTATTGATGGCCAATGAAAGCCTTCTGAAAGGCATCGGTCATTTTGATCGGAACAGAGTCAGCTATCCTGAAACAGAGGAGATCGATCTGTCTTCATTCACGGATGATGAACTGATCAGAACGTGTATCGGAAGATATGATGAAAACAGTGGAACTTCCATCATCGGCAATGCAGGTAATGTCGTAGCCGGTGCAGCGGCTGAGAGTGCAGATCTTCTGAACGATAAAGGCTATGGCAAACTGGTCCTGGCGGATGGTCCTGCCGGTTTAAGACTGGCGACCAGCTATATCCTGAATGAAAACGGTGCTTTCGGTAATGAATTTGCCTCGATCGAAAACATCATTCCTTTCCTCGACGAACCTTTGAAATCTGTCTTACAGACAAAGGTAGATACGATTAAAAAGATCAGCGAATCAGCAGAAAAGTATTATCAGTTCACGACTGCCATTCCGATCGGTACGGCATTGGCACAATCATTTAACGGAGAAGTTGCCGAGATCTGCGGAGATATGATCGGAGAGGAAATGGAGATCTATGGCGTCAATGTGTGGCTGGCTCCGGCTTTGAATATTCAGAGATCTCCTTTATGCGGACGCAACTTTGAATATTATTCTGAAGATCCTGTTGTGTCGGGCCTGACAGCTGCCGCAGTGGTGAGGGGTGTACAGAAACATGAGAAGTGTTCTGTCACCATTAAACACTTTGCCTGCAACAATCAGGAATACAACCGCTTCGGTTCCAACAGCATCCTTTCTGAAAGAACATTAAGGGAGATCTATCTGAAAGGTTTTGAGATCTGCATCAAGCAGTCAGCACCTAAGTGCATCATGTCTTCCTATAATCTGCTTAACGGAACACATACCGCAAACCATTATGACCTGTTAACAACTGTATTGAGAGATGAATGGGGTTTTTATGGTGTTGTCATGACGGACTGGGGAACGACCGATGACAACTTCAATATGGGCGTTCACGGTCCAAGTGATTCGGCTTTATGCATCAAGGCGGGAAATGACTGGATCATGCCGGGCAACCATAAGAACTATGCAAGAATAACTGAAGCTCTCACAAATGGCGAAATCACCAGGGAAGACCTGGAGAAATGCGCCGGAAGGATATTGAGGCTCAGCAAGGAATTGTCATGATCAGCAATCAGTCAAAATGGATATCTCATCCTAAAGACGGTAAAAACAATCCGTTGATACCGACATTCAAGAAGTCCTTTGAAGTGAAGAAAGGACTTCTTTCCGCATCCATGAACATCAGTGCCCACGGCATCTACCATACACAGATCAACGGAAAAGAAGTGACAGATCATTTGTTTACTCCGGGCTTTACCAGTTACTATCACCGCATCCAGTATCAGGAATATGACATTACCGGATTACTGAAGGAAGGAGAGAATGACTGGCTGACCATGGTAGGAGACGGCTGGTGGCGCTGGCATAACAACTTCGGTTATACCTTGGCTATGATCGGTTCGATTACGCTGCAGTATGAAAACGAAACGATCGTCATTTATACGAATGGATCCTTTGATGTCACTGCAGGGAAAGTCGTTTCATCTGATTATCTTAAGGGAGAGACAGTTGACAACAGAATCGAACTGAATCATTGGATCAAAGCGGTTGAATGTCACGAACATATTGAAGGAAAACTCATTGAAACGGAAGGCGTACCGGTCAAGGAACATGAGACCTTTATCGGGAAGCCTTTCAGAGATGCAAACGGGGATCTGGTCATCGATTTCGGACAGAACATCGCCGGTTATGTATCTATGAAACTGTTTCATACAAAACCCGGACAGGTCGTTCATCTGAAACATGGGGAAGGGCTGGACCTGGATGGGAATTTCTCTACCTCCAACTGTGACCTGGGAATGGTTCCTTTTCAGGAGATCACCTATATCTGCAAAGGTGCAGATGTCGAAGAATACAAGCCATATTTCACCTGGTTCGGCTTCCGTTATCTTTTGGTCGAAGGGATCGAAGATGGAGAATTCAAAGCCATCGCCGTATATTCCGATATGGAAGAGACCGGTGATTTCAAATGTTCCAACGAACTGATCAACAAGTTGGTGGAAAATGCCAGATGGTCCCAAAAGGGCAACTTTCTGGATGTGGCGACGGATTGTCCGACCAGGGAAAAGAATGCCTGGACCGGTGATGCCGCCATCTATTGCCGCACCTCGGCTTATTTCATGAATGTGAGATCCTTCTATGAAAAATGGCTGAAGGATCAGTCCATTGAACAGTATGCCAGCGGCAAGCTGGGGATCACGTTCCCTTCCACTTCCAGTGTTCATGAACCGGAAGAACTGAAAGAAGTCCGCAAAACCAGACCGGACATGGCGTTGGCAGGGCCGGATGGTGAAGGAAACATAGGTGAGGATTCCGTCGGATGGGGCGATTCATCCGTCATCATTCCTTATCAGATGTATCAGATGTATGGGGATAAGACGATATTGGATAACCAGTACGAGACCGCAAAGCGATGGGTCGATTTCTCTCTGAACTGCATGAAGGAAGTCAATCCGTTATACAAGGACAGGGAGTGGTATCGGAATGGTGAAGGCGATCTGATCTATGATACCCGCTTCCACTATGGCGAATGGAATGAACCATTGCCGCCATCAAAGGAAGTCATTGAACTGTTTGCGAACGGCGGCAAGCCGGAGGACTATGTTAAGCATATGGCAAAATACGGTAAGCCGGAAACAGCGACCGCCTGTACCAAATACAGCTGTGATCTGTTAAGTTATATGGCAGATGTGCTGGGCAGGAAGGAAGATGCGGAATACTATAAACAGAAAGCTGATCAGCTGAAATGCGCCTATGACAGATACCTCATCTCTGAAGAAGGGGTCATTCAGGAAGGACATCAGGCTGCCTATGTCAGAGCCCTGGCCTATGACATGGTCAGCGATGAAAAGAAAGCTCTTGTCGTTGATCAGCTGAAAAAGGAGATCGAAAAAGCAGACTATCATCTGAATACCGGCTTTCTTTCTACGGGCTTATTATTATCTGTTTTGTGTGATAACGGTTTGACAGAAGAAGCCTTTAGGATACTGGAACAGACTTCAGCACCTTCCTGGCTTCATCCGGTCACGCTTGGTGCGACCACGATGCCGGAAAACTGGAACGGACCGGACCAATTCAGGGACAGCTTCAATCATTATTCCCTGGGTGCGGTATGTCAGTTCCTGTTTGAATATGTGGCGGGTATACGGCCTGTGAAACCGGGATTCAAGGAGATCGGACTGAGACCCGTCATCGGCGGAAGCCTTGCCTGGGCAGAAGGGACTTACAAAACGGATCACGGTCTGATTGTTTCGAAGTGGATAAGAAACGAAAAGGAATATGCATGTCATTTTGAAGTGCCCGAAGGGATGAAGGCTCACGTCATACTGCCGGACGAAAGAGAAATGACTTTGAATGCAGGAGTCTATGATCTGAAAGGAGTTCTATGAAGAAACAGGTCTATAATCCGTATCTTCCTTTATGGGAATACATCCCGGATGGAGAACCTCATATTTACAATGACAGATTATATGTCTTCGGTTCTCACGACCGTTTTAACGGAACACAGTTCTGCATGAATGATTATGTCTGCTGGTCATGCCCGGTGAGTGATCTCGGTGACTGGAAATATGAAGGATATATCTATCACAAAACACAGGATCCCCATGCAGATGAGAACAGCATCATGCAGGCACCGGATGTCTGCCGGGGACCGGATGGCAGGTACTATCTTTATTACACTTTGGGATTGTCGCCGATCATGTCGGTGGCGGTCTGTGATACACCGTCAGGAAATTATGAGTACTATGGCGATATCATTTATTCAGACGGCATACCTGTCGGTCTGAAAAAACATGACATCTTTCAG
>JAILCN010000208.1 GCA_024680365.1 Solobacterium sp. | reverse complement strand
AGACCACCTATGAGCAGAGCGGATATAGAATTTATCAACATGTGCCGTGACATCCTTGAAAACGGAACATCTACGGAAGGACAGAAGGTCCGTCCCCACTGGCCGGACGGGACACCCGCCTACACAATCATGAAATTCGGGGAAATCAACCGCTTTGACCTGCGTGAGGAATTCCCGATGTTAACCCTGCGCAAGACCGGAATCAAGAGCGCGACCGATGAAGTGCTGTGGATCTGGCAGAAGAAGTCGAACAACATCAACGACCTCGGTCCCCATATCTGGGATGAATGGGCGGATGAGACAGGTTCCATCGGCAAAGCCTACGGCTACCAGATGGCTGTGAAGCATTCCTGCAAAGACGTGAAGGACGAAGGCCTTGTCAATGCCTTCCCTGAATATTATGAATTCGCCGAGAATGAAGAAGGTGAGCAGATCTTCCGTGATTCTGAAACAGGCCGGATTGCGGCTGTGAAGAAAAACGGAAAATGGCATATGGACCAGGTGGACAAGGTGATCTATGACCTGAAGAACACACCGTTCTCAAGAAGAATCATGACCACGATCTGGAATCCGGAAGACCTGGATGAAATGCACCTGCAGCCGTGCGCCTACAGCGTGACATTCGTCGTCTGCCAGGAAAAGGGCAAAGAAAAACTGACCCTGAACATGATCCTCAACCAGAGAAGCCAGGACGTCCTGGCCGCCTGGGCCTGGAATACATGCCAGTACGCTGTTCTTCAGCATATGATCGCCCAGGTCTGTGACATGGAAGCGGGAGAATTTATCCATGTCGACGCCAACGCCCATATCTACGCGCCGCGGCATATTCCGGCCATTGAGGAACTGATTCAGCGTACACCCCAGCCGGCCCCTGAATTCTGGCTGGATCCGGAAATCCATGATTTCTACCGTTTCACAAAAGACAGTGTCGCCCTGAAAAATTATCAGGTGGCCGGCGAACAGATCCGCAATATTGAAATCGCGGTTTAAGGAGGACAGCCATGAAAGCAATCGCAGCAGTTGATCAGAACTGGGCTATCGGCAATAAAGGACAGCTGCTTGTCCATATTTCCGAAGACATGAAAAACTTCCGCCGCCTGACGGCCGGAAAAACAGTCATCTACGGCAGAAAGACACTGGAAACATTTCCCCACGCAAAACCGCTGCCGAAGCGTGACAATATCATCCTCTCAAGAAATCCAGCATATACAGTGGAAGGGGCGCAGGTCGTCCATTCCATCAAAGAGCTGAAAGAGCTTCTTCCTGAAAACACGGAAGACTTCATCGTCATCGGCGGCGACAGCATCTACCACACGATGCTGCCTCTGTGTGATGAGTGCATTATTACAAAGGTTGAAAACAGCTATGAGGCAGACGCCTGGTTCACCAATCTGGATGAAGATCCTGAATGGAAACTGGCAGAAAGAGGGGAAGACAGGGAAGCTGACGGTCTCATTTTCCATTTCGACATATACAGAAGAATCCGCTGAGAAAGCGCCGCAAGGCGTTTTTCTTTTTCTCACAATAAGGCCAAAACGGCTTTGTTTTTTTCAGCCTTTGGCTGTCACTTTCAGAATATGAAAGCGCATTCCTTCCATGAAACCCTCCGCCTGTCCGGCAATGCTATAAAAGAATCAGAAAGACAGACGGAGGTAATTATGAGTGAAACAAAGGAAAACTTTCTGACATCATTCCTGAATGAAAAGCTGATTCCCTTCTCCATGAAGGTGTCGCAGAACAAGTACATCCAGGCAATCGGACAGGGCTCTATGGGCCTGATGGCAATCATTATGATCGGCGCGGTGTTCAACCTGCTGAACACAATTCCGATCGATCCCTGGCAGACCTTCCTGACAAATACAGGCATCGGCGACGGCCTCGGTGCCATCTACAACGCGGCAATGAATTACATGGGACTGTTCATGGTATTCAGCGTCGCAAGAACCGCCGCCAGAAGCTTCGGCCACGGCGAGCTGGCCAATGAAAACGCGTTCCTCGCTCTGATGGGCTATCTCATTCTCGTCCCCTCAGCTGTTCTTGAAACAGGCGATGCCGCTGTCAACATGAATTATCTCGGCAGCCGCGGCACATTCCTTGCGTTTATCGTTGCAATACTGACAACAAAGATCCACATCGCGATTGTTGAAAAAAACATTACGATCAAGATGCCCAGCGGTGTTCCTGAAAATGTCACAAAGAACTTTACCGCGATCATTCCCGGCGCGATCTGCGCTCTTCTCTTCTGCGTTGTGAGAATTCTCTTCGCTCTGACCCCTTACGGCAATGTCGTGGACGCTGTATACGCGCTGCTGCAGACACCGCTTTCCAATATAACCGGCAGCCTGCCCGGATTCATTATCCTGATCATCTGCGCCCAGCTGCTCTGGTTTGTCGGCGTGCATGGCTCCTATACAGTGCTGGCTGTTCTGTTCCCGATCTGGTTCACCTATGTCGCTGACAACATGGCTGCGGCTGCCGCCGGCCAGACAATTCCCCATATGTGGAATATCTCAATGTACGACTTCGCGTGCAACGGCGGCTGCGGCTGCACCCTCGGCCTTGTCATTGTCATGGCTCTGTTCGCGAAATCAAAGCGCTATAAGTCCTTCTCAAAGCTTGT
>JAILCN010000161.1 GCA_024680365.1 Solobacterium sp. | reverse complement strand
CATGATATAGAGAAGCCGGACACCCATGATGCCGGTCATTGTGATCATGGTCGGGAACAGGGAATAACCCATTCCTCTGACGGAAGCGACAAAGCAGTCAATGATGCCGTTGAGAAACAGGAACCGGGATACATACGCAAGGCGGATCATACCGGTTTCCAGAACTGCCTGTTCCGTGGTAAAGAACGACAGGAAGAACGGACCGCCGGCATAGCCTGCCCAGCCGATCAGGGCGCCGAAGGTTCCGGCAAACAGCACGGTGATCATCAGGATCCTGCGGATGCGGGCAAAATTGCCTGCACCGGTATTCTGACCGGTAAACGTAACAGACGCCTGGGTAAATCCTTCCAGGGCGATATACACATATTCCTCGACGGCATTGGCAGCACTGTTGGCGGCAACGGCAGTCGTTCCGAATGTATTGATGCTGCTCTGCACAGCGATATTGGTTAACATGAACAGCGAATTCTGCAAAGCGGACGGAAGGCCGATGCGGAAGATCTCCGCGGCACAGCGCTTTTCACAGTGCAGCTGGGAAAGCTCCAGGCGCAGACTGCCGTCTTCCCGCATCAGCGAGAACATGATCAGCACAGCGGAGAGCGTCTGGGAAATGACCGAAGCGATCGCTACCCCGGCAACATCCATATGCAGAACGATCACGAAGAACATGTTCAGCAGAACGTTCAGAGCACCTGAGATGCCCAGATACAGCGTCGGCGTGCGGGAATTGCCGGAAGCGCGCATGATGGCTGCGCCGAAATCAAACAGGGCGATCGGCAGACAGCACAGGAAATAGATCCGCATGTAAAGCGTGGAAAGATCAATGATATCGGCAGGACAGCTCATCACTTTCAGAATGAAGGGAGCTGCCAGCATGCCCAGGCATGTGACAGTGATCCCGGCTGCGGCAGCGATCCATACAGCGGTATGGACTGCACTGCGCATCCTGTCCTGCCTCTGTTCGCCGATCAGTCTTGCGACAAGCACGTTGGCGCCGAGCGACAGACCGGAAAGCGACCAGGTAAACAGGACCAGAGCCGGAGAAGCTGCACCGACTGCGGCCAGTGCCCGGGAACCGGAAAAACGGCCAACGATCATCGCGTCTGCCGAATTGAAAAGGACCTGCAGGACATCCGCCAGCATGATCGGAATGCTGAAGCGCACGATATCCCGCCAGAGATTTCCGCTGACCATGTCGATCTCATGTTTCCGCATATCCATAATTGTATCCATTCAGTTCTGTTTGGCAATGAAAATGCGGTGCAGAAGCCAGGCGGATACAGAGAGCAGACCAAGATAGACAGGGATCTCAAGCCAGACGGAGACCGCCGCAAGAATGGAGAAAAACGGCTGCAGGGAAGGATGATGCGGTGAGATATAGAACATATTCGCCTCGGGAAAGCACAGATTGAGGACTTCCGCGCATGCCGCAAGCAGAAAAAACAGCTTCAGACACGGCAGAAATTCTTTCCCGTACAGCTTCTTCCGTACACATGTAAAGGAAGCGGCAAGAAAGACAGCATGATAGCCGAACGAATGCGCGGTCATCACAACATAGGACCGCAGCATATCCTGCGGCCAGGCAAAAGCGAGAATGGCTGCGATCAGGCCGTAGGAAGACAGGAATGTATATGCTGTCTGTTTCTGAGAACTGTTCAGAAAAGGAATGGAGCACAGAATGTACATAGGCATGCTGCAGAGCTGGAAGGGCAGCCACCAGCAGCTGTAGGTGCCGCCGCCTTCGATCAGCCACATGAACAGCTGTTTGAAGACCTCCGCGCATGCCAGAACAACGCCGGCCGCAAAGAATGCTTTTTCATGCCGGCGCATCATCAGGGAAGAAAGCGCATAAGCCGCAATGATGCAGGAGGAAGACAGGATCAGATGGAACGGCGAAAGCAGCGCCGGCACTTCCATCCGGAACGCCAGTGCTTCCAGCAGTGACTTCAGCCATGTGATCCATGTTCCGCTCATAGCACCATTGTACCCGATTAGGCATTTGCCGGAAAGTTTGCTACAATACATTACACAGATCGAAAGATCTGGGAAAGAGAACTCTATGAGAATTGCTGACTACGCATTTACGGAATATTATCACCAGTACATCACCATCGAAGCGGATGATCTGACAGATCTTCTGAAAGACGCGGTAAATGTGACAGAACGGGACTGCTATGCGCTGTGTTCCTCTTACTGCGCGCAGGACGGCGGTCTGATGTTCAACGTGCTTTCTATCGGAAGTTCCTGGGAGAAATGTACGAAGGGACTGCGGAAGAAGGCCATGCTCGGATCGTTCATGATGGAGGACGTATTTGAGAAGGAAGCGCGTCTTGTTCAGCCCGATTTCAGAATGATCGAGAAGAACGAGCCGTTCCTTGAGAAAATGGACGACATGTTTGAAGACGATCTGCTGAAGACAAGGCTGGATCCCCGTCTGGATCCGCTGCGTGATCCGGTCTATCCGGATTATGTTCTTGCCGGGATCGTTACAGACAGTTCATTAATAGAATATGACATGTGCATCACCGGCGTGAAGGGGCCGTTCCTGACCGGGACCCTGGAACAGGAGCCGGAAACAGACATCGGCATCCACCAGGACTGTCCGCTGTTTGCGCTGCCTTATGTCTACGAAGGAAACTGCCGTCTGTTCGTCCTGTTTGCCGGCGAAGAGCTGAGCGAATATGAACAGACAGTCATGGACCGGATCATTACGGAAACAGACAAAGCCGGACTGAATTTCAGCGGCCTGTCGATCAAGAGCTGAATTATGTCAAAAAACAGAGAGATCACATACACATGCCCGTACTGCGGCAAACCATTTACCATCAGTATCTATGACAGCGTCAATACGCGGGAAGATCCGGATCTGCGTGAAGCGTGTCTGAGCGGGGATATCTTCCGGCACTCCTGTCCGCACTGTCATACCGATTTCATGGTCCAGAACCCGCTTGTCTACATGGATCCTGATCACAAATTCGTCCTGTGGCTGAACGCCAATGATGCGGGAAGAGATCTGTCTTCCTTCGCTGCCCCTCTGGCCAGACAAGGCTATACGATGCGCAGATGCGCGTCTCTGAAAGAATTCTGTGAAAAGATCCAGATCTTTGAAGACGGCGTCAGTGATATCGCGGTGGAGCTTGCCAAATATGACAGCTTCATTGAATTCATTGACAACCGCAGAGGAAATCCGGAAGACGTCACTTCGGTGGAATACCAGTCCTGCAATGACGGTGTGATGAAGATCAACGTCCGCACGGATGACAAAGGCCTGTCATTCCTGATCCCGTTGGATCCCCTGGAAGAAGAGATCCGGGTTCAGAGTGACCGCTACGCAGTGAAAAACGAAGAATTCCCGCTGGTCAACAGCGACTGGATCATCTCATTATTTCTGGAATCTGAAGGAACAGCCTGAGCTGTTCTTTTCAGTTGTACTTTCTGACTTTTTTTGCAAGAATGAAGTCAATCCAACATCAATTCAGGAGGCAGAATATTATGAAGAAACTGACACTGCTGCATTCCAATGACTTTCACGGCGATTTTGTGCCGGAAGTGATCGATGGGATCGAGACCGGCGGTCTGCCGCGGCTGAGCGGATATGTGAAAAAAGTCCGTGATGAGGGAACGACACTGTATGCCATTGCCGGCGACCTGTTCCGCGGATCTATCATTGATGAAGAATTTATGGGACTTTCCACGATCGATCTGGTCAACGTGCTCAATCCTGACGTGACAACGATCGGCAACCATGAAGTAGACTACGGTCTTGCTCATCTGCTGTTTCTGGAAAAGTGCGCGCGCTTTCACATCATCAATGCGAACATGTTCGTTACGATGAACAACGCACGACTGTTTGAACCATACATGAATATTGAGATCGACGGCATCCGCATCCTGTTCATCGGCATCCTGACAGAAGAAGTGCTGGCATCCACAAAGACGGAAAAGGTCATCGGCACGTTTGTCGATCTGGAAGACGCTGTCCGCGAGGTCGGCATCATCTGCGACAACTACCGCACCAGAAAAACAGACATCGTCGTATTGCTGACGCATCTCGGCATTGAGAAGGACCGGACGCTGGCCAGGCTGCTTCATGAAGACTGGGGCGTCAATCTGATCATCGGCGGTCATTCCCATACACTGATGACAGAACCGGAGATCGTCAACGGCATCCCGATCGTACAGGCAGGCAAAGGATCCCACCAGATCGGCCGCTTTGATATTGTCTACGACGAACGCCGCAGACGCATCGCGGACTGGAAGTGGGAATGTGTTCCGATCAATGAGAAGACAGCGGAAAAAGATGAACTGATGGAAGAACTGCTGGATTTCTACCGCAATCAGACAGATATGAAATACAAGAGAGTTGTCACCCGTCTGGCCAGAAAGCTGACGCATCCGGCAAGAAACCAGGAAACAGAGCTCGGCAATCTGTACGCCGATCTGATGCAGGATGAAAGTTCCTTTGACATCATGCTGTTTGGATCCGGAGCCATCCGCAAGCAGGAATTCGGTCCGATCGTTGAATTCCAGGACATGCTCGAAAACACGCCGTTTGACGATACTGTCTGGATGCTGGAAGTGACCGGTGCGCAGTTCAGAAAAATGGTGCAGCATATTCTCAGAGATGAAGCCTGGGAAGGACATACGGAGTTCTACCAGTTCTCCAAAGGCGTGCGCATCCTCTACCGCAAGAGCACGCATACGATCGAGGAATTCAAATTCAGAGGCGAAGAGATCCGGGATGATCAGAGACTGCTGATCGCCATGCAGAACTATCACTATAAGAACTTTGACGAATTCTTCGGCATCCCGCTGGCAGAAGTCGCTGAAAACCGCAAGCCCCGTGTTGTTGCGACATCCGTCAACAACATCGTGGAAGAATACTTCGCGACCCACCAGGGACTCGACGCGCATGTGGAAGGAAGACTGGAAATTCTTGACTGAAGAAATTCTTAAAAGTTATCACATAATTTAACACAGTCTTTCCATAATTGACCCATGGTCAGATGCTATCTTATAAGTGCAGATAAAAGAGCTGCCCTGATTGGATGCTCCCCCCTTGCAGTCAGTCAGTGATTTCTATCCCCTTATTTGAAGATAATGAGTCTGGGTCCGAAAGGACCCTTTCTCGTGGCAGGAGAATACTATGCAGGAATATGAACAGATCCTGGAAAAGATCGAAGAGATCCGGAAAACAAAAGGCAGATGCATCGTTTCCATCGACGGCCGGTGTACGTCCGGCAAAAGTACATTGGGCACGTATCTGAAAGAAAAGACCGGCGGCGAACTGATCCGGATGGATGATTTTTTTCTGCGCCAGGAACAGCGCACGCCTCAGCGTTACAATACGCCGGGTGAAAACGTGGATCATGAGCGTTTTACGGAAGAAGTGCTTCTGCCGCTTGCCGGAAACGAAGCATTTGTCTATTATCCGTTTGACCATTCGGTCATGGGCGTCGGCAGCAGGGGAGTGCAGGTGCAGCCTTCTGATGTTGTGATCATTGAAGGCAGCTACAGCCAGCGGCCTGACCTGAAGCCGTATTATGATCTGAACATATTTCTGACCGTGGGACCTGAGGAACAGATGCGCCGCATTGAAAAGCGCAATCCGGACAAAGTGGAAATGTTCCGGACAAAATGGATCCCGCTGGAAGAAGCCTACTTCAGCGCGTTTCATCCGGAAGCCAGTGCAGATCTGGTGATCCATACGGATTCCCTCACAAATCAGCAGGGGAGTAGTGTAAAATAGCTGTAAGGATACAATTGGAGGATACCATGGCAATATACCCTGTATGTCCGCACTGCGGCAGCAAGCAGACGAGTCGTGTTGAGAATTTTTACAGATGCAGTGAATGCCGGAAAGATTTCGGCAGAGAACCATACACAGACAACGGTGAAAAGATGACAGATGCAGTGAAGGGACTGCGCTTCCGCTTCGGCGATCTGATCAGCGGCTCTGTCCGCCTGAGAATGGCAGAAGACCTGGATTCCTGTCTGTGGGAAGTATACGATACAAACGGCGGCGATCTGGACAAGGTCGCGGACGTCATGAACAGCGAAGAATGGCAGGCATTCAAAAACACCCTGCTTCATGATCTGTATTACTATGACTGGGCAAAGGAATATATCCCGGTCAACGACGGACGCGAGATCCGCGGCAACAACGAATGGGAAACTGCCGTGATCGTCAGCGAAAACGAAGAATACATTTGCCGAGGCTATGACGCATATCCTGTTTACTGGGATAAGTTCATGAGTCTCCTGGATCCTTTTTTCAACAGACTGCAGAGAGACTGAGGCAGCTTCCGTGAAGTTGTCTTTTTCTGAACTGTAGTGCTACAATGAGAAGGCATTTCTAGAGAAAGGAAATACGGTATGAAGATATTGATTGCCGGCGCCGGAAAAGTCGGAAAGGCTTTAACAGACGAACTGTCTTCCGAAGGCCATGATATAACACTGATCGACAGGAGTTCAAAAGTCCTGGAAGAAGCCATGAGCAGATATGATGTGATCACGCTTCAGGGCAACGCTGCTTCCAAACAGATCCTGGAAGAAGCAGGCATTGACCAGATGGATGTTTTCATCGCGGCAACGAACGCGGATGAAGTCAACCTTCTTGCGTGCATCACGGTTCATGCAATGAACCCCAGTACACATACGATCGCGCGGATCCGTGACCCGCAGTATGTTGAGCAGGCGTATTCCATGACGGACGTATTCTCACTTTCTCTGATCATCAACCCGGAAAGACAGGCGGCGGAAGAGATCGCCGGCCTTCTGAAATATCCCGGATTCCTGCAGCGTGAGCGTTTCGCGAAAGCACATGTTGAGATCGTTGAGCTGAAGATCAAAAAGAATTCCAGACTGATCAATGTGAAACTTTCTTCACTGCCTTCCATCACCCGTTCCAAAGTGCTTGTGTGCGCGGTGCTGCGTGACGGAAAAGCAATCATGCCGGACGGCGGCTTCACTCTGAAAGAGGATGACCGCATCTTCGTGACCGGTGAGCCGGGACAGCTGCACAGCATGTTAACGCATATCGGCATCATCAACATGCCGGTGCGCCATGTCATTCTCTGCGGCGGAAGCCGTATCGCATATTATCTTGCCCAGCTTCTGCATTCCGCGAATATCGCTGTCAGCATCATCGAGCGCAATCAGGCCAGATGCGTGGAACTGGCGGAACAGCTCCCGTACGCGACGATCATCAACGGTGACGTCAGCGACCGGGCAACGCTCGATGCGGAAGAGATCAGCGGCTATGACGCCGTGGTATCCCTGACCGGCATGGATGAGCTGAACATCGTCACTTCCATGTATGCGCATCTCAACAACGTTCCCAATATCGTGACCAAACTCGGCAGAGGCGAGGAAACAGATCTGATCGAAAACATGCCGATCGGTTCCATCGTCTGCCCGAAAGAACTGTGCACGATGCATATCGTCCGCTACATCCGCGCGATGCAGCAGAAGACCGGCGCTGCCCTGACGCTCCACCGGATCGCCGGCGGCAATGCGGAAGCAATGGAATTCGTCGTTGACAAACATACGAAGCATATCGGCGAACAGCTGCGCAATATCAGAACGATCAAGAATGCCCTGATCATTACCATCAGTCATAACGGACACGGCGAGATCGCGAACGGTCATTCTTCCTTCCAGGAAGGTGACATCGTTGTCATCATTACAAATAAAGACACAGCTGTCAGCAAGCTGAATGATATATTCGAGGACTGATCATTATGAATGTGAAACAGATTCTCCGGATTATCGGACTGATCCTGGCAATTGAAGTGGTGCTCATGAGTCCCGGTCTTGTCATCAGCTTCTTCTCTTCAGAAAGTCTGGCGGTTGCCGGATTCCTGAAGGCGATGGGCATCATGACCGTGACAGCGGCACTGCTTGTGCTGATTACCAGAAACGCGAAAAAAGGGCGCTTCTACGCAAGAGAAGGTCTGGTGACGACCGGCCTGACGTGGATCATCCTGTCGCTGTTCGGCGCTTTGCCGTTCTACTTTTCAGGTGCGATCCCGCATTATGTTGACGCTGTGTTCGAAACAGCTTCCGGTTTTACTACGACCGGATCCTCGATCCTGACGAATGTCGAGGCAATGCCGTACGGCCTGCTGTTCTGGCGTTCGTTCACGCACTGGACCGGCGGCATGGGCGTCCTCGTCTTCCTGATGGCGATCGTCTCCCTGGGCGGAAAGAACGAAGGCTTTACCCTGCATATCCTGCGGGCGGAATCTCCCGGTCCTGCGGTCGGCAAGATGGTGCCCCGCATGAAGGATACCGCGAAGATCCTGTACCTGATCTATATCGGTCTGACCGTTGCCAACTTTATCTGTCTGCTCATTGCCGGCATGCCGGTGTTTGACGCGGCATGTACCGCGCTGGGCACAGCAGGAACCGGCGGCTTCGGCGTCAAGAACGATTCCCTGGCCGGCTACAACCCGGCGATCCAGAATGTGACGACGGTGTTTATGTTCCTGTTCTCAGTGAACTTCTCGGTCTATTACCTGATCCTGATGAAGAAGATCAAGGAAGCGTTCCTGGATGAAGAATTCAGATGGTTCTGGTTCCTTGTCTTCCTCTCCATCGCTGTGATCTCCTGCAATGTACGCTTTATGTACAATACGCTGGAGGAAACGATCCGCCACGTGGCATTCTCAGTCGGAACCGTCATGTCCACATCCGGATTCGCGACGACCGACTTTGACCAGTGGCCGTCCTTCTCCAAGGCAATTATGCTGTTCCTGATGGTCGGCGGCGCCTGCGCAGGAAGCACCGGCGGCGGTATGAAACAGGTCAGATTCCTGCTTCTGTTCAAGAGCCTGAGAAGAAATCTTCACAAGTCTCTGCATCCTTCCGAAGTCAATTCCATTCAGGTCAACAAGCGTCCGATCGACGAAGGTATTATCGATAACACCAACGCGTATCTGATCGCCTATGTGATCATCATCATCGTCTCGGTGCTGATCATCTCTCTGGACGGCTTCAGCTTTGAGACGAACTTCTCGGCGATCATCGCCACCTTCAACAACATCGGTCCGGGCTTCGACGCTGTCGGTCCGACCTGCAACTTCGCTGCCTACAGCGATCTTTCCAAAATTGTCATGATCCTGTGCATGCTGGCAGGAAGACTTGAGATCTATCCGATCCTTGTTCTCTTCTCCGGAAGCACATGGAAAAAAGCAAGATAACAGCCGGCTAAAATGCCGGCTTTCTGCTAAGAGGTAACCTGATGAAAGTAATTCGATCCAGACTGTTCTCATATCTTGTGTCACTGCTCGCCGGAGTACTGGCCGGTCTTCTGCTCGTGAACATAACAGACCGCTATTTCCCGGTACATGCGACTGCAACGCAGGAGATCGTATATTATCTGATGCTGATCGTGTTTGTCTGCCTTGGCTTTACCCTGCAGCTCATCGTCCATGAAGGCGGCCACATCCTGTTTGGCAGACTGACCGGATACAGGTTCATCTCCTACCGCGTCGGCAGCATCATCTGGCGGCGCACGGACCACGGGATCGAACGCAGGAAGTATTCCCTTGCCGGCACCGGCGGTCAGGCACTGATGGAGCCTCCCGGAACATATGGAGATGACTTCCCGGTCGTTCTGTACAATATGGGCGGTGTTCTCGTCAATCTGATCACAGCTGTATTATGTCATCTGCTGTCCATGGCGTTTGCGGGCAGCTATATCGGCATGTTTCTGCGCGTGATCAGCGGAGCCGGTCTGTTCACAGCGTTCCTCAACGGAGTTCCGATGTCTTATCCGGTACCGAATGACGGCTTCAATACGCTGGAGCTGATCGCCAGACCGAATACGAAAAAGGCATTCTGGGTGATGATGAAATCCAACGCGATGATCAACGACGGAATATCTGCCGCGGATCTGCCGGGCGAATGGTTTGAGATCCCTGGTCCGGAAGACATGGACAACGGCATCATTTCATACATTCCCTTCGCTGCCTGCGACCGGCTGCTCAATCAGGGAAAATATGATGAAGCGGAGGAACTGCGGCAGAGAATGCTGAAAGAATGCACCGGTCTGCCGGGGATCTACCGCATCCTGATGGAAGAAGAATGTCTGTATTATGAACTGACTCACGAAAACAGACCGGAAGTCATCAGCCGGATCTATGATAAAAAGTTCGCCGGCACCGTAAAGCAGATGAATGGGATGCTGCCGGTGCTGCGCACGGAGTGCGTCAAGGCAAAGCTCTTTGACAAAGATGAACAGAAATATCAGAAGTGCAGAGCGGAATATGACAAGATCCTGAAGGATTATCCCTATGAAATAGAAAAGGAAAATGATCTGAAACTGCTGGAAGACGCGATTGCTTCTGCCGGAAAACAGTAAAACAGTTCAGATGCTCAGATACAAAAATCGAGGTTTTACCGGTGACAGAATATTGAACTGATGATGGACGTTGCTGATTGCATTCCCTCAGTGAGCAGACGTCCTTTTTTTGCGTTTACAGGATTTGAAAAGGAGGAGAACTGTGAATCCACTTTATCCTTTTCTTTGATTTTTCGTCCAAAAACAGGTAAAATTGGACGAAGAGAGTGCGGCACTGGACGAAAGGAGTTCTCATGAGATCGTTTGATTACAGCAGGCTTGCAAAAAAGTCCTGGGATACTGAAATACTGAATCTTGTTGCAAAGATACATGAATGCAAAGGAAGACAGGATTTGTTTATCCGTCAAAAACCGATAGAGCTTGATCGTCTGACTGAAATAGCAAAGATACAGAGTACAGAGGCATCCAACAAGATCGAGGGAATCGTTACGACAAATACCCGCATGAAACAGTTGTTTGAAGAAAAGACAACACCCAGGAATCGTGATGAAAACGAGATCATGGGTTACAGGGATGTGCTGAATACAATTCACGAGAGTAATGAATATATTCCGATTCATCCTTCTTATATACTTCAGCTTCATCGTGATCTTTTAAAGAGGGCAGGCTTTTCTTACGGCGGGCATTTTAAGAATGTGCAGAACTATATCAATGAGACAAGGCCTGATGGAAAGGTGATTACCAGATTTATACCGATTGCACCTTATGAAACACCAGAAGCTGTAGAGAATTTGTGCGCCGCTTATGAACAGGCTATTGCAAATGAAATAATAGATTCTTTGATACTGATTCCGGCATTTATATGTGATTTTCTTTGCATTCATCCATTCAATGATGGTAACGGAAGAATGAGCAGACTGCTGACACTGCTCCTTCTGTATAAGAACGGGTATAATGTTGGAAAATATATCAGTATTGAGAAGCAGATAGAGAAAACAAAGGATTTATACTACGATGCGCTTGAGGAAGCAGATGCGGGATGGCATGAGGAAGAAAATGATCCGACCTCATTTGTAAGATATATGCTGCAGGTAATTCTGGCCTGTTATACAGAATTTGAGGAGCGAGTCGGATTAATGTCTGAGAGGGGTCCCGGCAGTACAGCATATGATATTGTGAAAAAATATGCGGAAGAGGTAATTGGCAAGTTTACCAGTGCTGATGTTGTTGCACACTGTCCGAGTATTGGGAGGTCCTCAGCGCTTGCTGCATTGAAAAAACTGACAGAAGAGGGTCTTATCATTCGTAAAGGATCAGGCAGAAGCACCTTCTATGTCAAAGCTGACAGCGAATGATTTTCGTCCAAAATAGAGCTGATTTGGACGAAAAGTACTGTGATTGGATGAAAAGGAGAATGGAGATGACAAAAAGAATTCTTTGTTACGGTGATTCCAATACCTTTGGATATATTCCCGGCGGATTCGGTGACCGATACGCGGAAACGATCCGCTGGCCTGGCAGACTGCAGGAGCTGCTCGGATACAGCTATAAGGTCATTGAAGAAGGCTGCAGCGGCAGAACGACAGATATCGATGATCCATATGAACCATGGAAAAACGGCATGTCATCCCTGAAGGCCTGTCTCAATTCCCAGCGTCCTGTTGATCTGTGTGTGATCCTGCTGGGTTCCAACGATCTGAAGGATATCTTCGCAAGAGACGCATCGGACATCGCGGCATCAGCCGGCAGGATCGCTCTGGAAACAAAGGTATTCCTGAAAGAAAAGCAGGGATATGAACCGGCCATCCTGCTGGTATCTCCCATGCATGTAACAGAAGATGTGCTGAAGGGAAGATTTGCAGATTCGTTCTCAGAACGCGCCATTGAAGTCTCTCATCATCTGGCGGAAGAGTATCAGAAACAGGCGGAAGCATTGCACTGTCTGTTCCTCGATGCTTCGCAGTACTGCAAGCCGTCAGAGAAAGACGGTCTGCATCTTTCCGAAGACGGACACCAGGCTCTTGCCAGAGCGGTATATAATGTTATCAGAAACTTCTTTGAAGGGGAAAAACACATATGATCTATACAGTGACTCTGAATCCGGCGCTTGATTATGTGATCCAGACCAATGGGTTCACGGTCGGCGCGATCAACCGCACAACATCTGAACATCTGTACTTTGGCGGCAAGGGGATCAACGTTTCCTGGATCCTGAAGGAACTGGATACCGAAAGCACAGCGCTTGGCTTTACAGCCGGCTTTACCGGCGCTGCACTGGAAAGCGGGCTGAAGGAACACGGCATCCGCACCGACTTTGTCGAAGCAGAATCCGGCATGACGCGGATCAACGTCAAGCTGCATTCCGGAGAAGAAACCGAGATCAACGGCACCGGTCCGTACATCAGCGAACAGAATTTTGAAAACCTGTTAAGCAAGGTAAAACAGCTGAAGAAGGGTGATCTGATCATCCTCTCCGGCAGTATTCCTTCCTGCATGAAAGAAGACACCTATGAGCGGATCGTTCAGGCACTGCCGGAAGGCGTGCTGTTTGCGGCAGACGCGGAGAAGAAGCTGCTTCTGAATGTGATCCGGTACAGACCGTTCCTGATCAAGCCGAATCACATTGAGCTGGCAGATCTGTTCAATACACAATTCCACAGTGAAGAAGACATCATTGTTCATGCCCGCAGACTGCAGGAAATGGGTGCCAGAAACGTTCTTGTTTCCATGGCTGGCGAAGGCGCGATGCTTATTGCGGAAGATGGAAATGTATACAGAAGAAAAGCTGCGAAGGGTACGGTCGTCAATTCCGTCGGCGCCGGCGATTCCATGACAGCGGGCTTTACGGCAGGATGGCTGAAGACCGGTGATTACGCGTATGCGCTGAAGCTTGGCACAGCCTGCGGCGGCGCAACTGCCTTCCATTCCGGACTGGCTTCTGCGGAGGAGATCAGAGAAGTCTTTGACACACTGGACTGAAACAATTTTCAGAAAAAGTATTGCTTGACGTATCAAAGTACGTGCGTTACTATTTCATCAATATCGAAATGCTTTGACAGGGAGAAAAGCTGAACCAGGTTCTTTGCAGAGATCTGCCGGCAGGTGAAAGGTAGAATGGACGGTACAGTACACTGGCCCTTGAGCAGCGAGGCTGAACGGAAACAAGTAGGCTGAGCCGGAAACCTTCGTTAACGGGGAAACGATTCGCTTCGTGCCGATCGTTCAGAGTGACCGTCATATGACGGTAACGGGAGTGGTACCGCGGAAACTGCATGCACAGCTTTCGCCTCTCAGGATGAACCTTGAGAAGGCGGAAGCTTTTTTAAGGTATATGGAAAGGAAGCCCTACGTATGGTCAGAATCAGTGACGTAACATTGAAACAGAAAACAGCCGAGACATTGTCTTTCCGGGAAAAAACAGAATTAGCCAGGATCCTAGACAGGCTTCAGGCTGATGTGATCGAACTTGGAATGATGAAAAAGCCGAAGGCGGACAGTCTGTATATTAAAACAGTATGCGCCATCGTCAGAGACGCAGCCGTCTGCGTGTCTGCTTCACCGGACAGAGAAAGCGTCGATCAGGTGTGGAATGCCCTGAAGAACGCGGAACATCCGCGCATTCAGATCACCGCACCGGTCTCTCTTGTACAGATGGAATATCTGTTCCACAAGAAGCCGGAAGCGATCGCTGCGGCGGTGTGCGATGCAGTCGCGTACGCAAAGACACTGACAGACGACGTGGAATTCTGCGCTGAAGACGCGACCCGCAGTGAACCGGAATTCCTGTATCAGATCATCGACGCGGCAGTGAAGGCAGGTGCTTCCTGTGTGACAGTATGCGATACTGCCGGAAACAGTCTGCCGGAAGAATGTGCAGATTTCGTCAAAGAGATCAAGGCGAACGTACCTGCTGTTTCATTAGGCATGCAGTGCGGCAATGACATCGCTCTGGCGGATGCCTGCAGCATCGCGGCAGCTATGGCCGGATGCGAAGAGATCAAGGCTGCGATCTACGCGGAAGAATGCGCGTCACTGAAGAATATCGCTTCCGTGATCCGCAAGAAGGGCGGCGGACATGACCTTTCCTGCAATATCCGCATGGTCGAACTGAAGCGTCTGAGCGATCAGGCTTCCCGCATGTTTACCGCTTCCCGCAGTAAGACAAGCCCGTTTGAAAACGGCGTGCGCGACAGTGAACCGGACCGCTTCTTTACATCCGGTGATGATATCGCGGCGATCGTCAGTGAATCCAGAAGACTGGGCTATGATCTTTCCGAAGAAGATCAGGTAAAGGTCTACGAAGAATTCAAGAAGATCTCCGGCAAGAAGGACCAGGTCTCTGAAAAGGAGATCGACGCCATCATTGCCTCCGCGGCAATGCAGGTGCCTTCCACATATACCATTGAGAATTTCAATATTTCCTCCAGCAACGTCTTCTCTTCCTCTGCTCATATCCGGCTGAGAAAGAACGGCGAAGTGGTGGAAAGCGTAGCGCTGGGCGACGGACCGGTCGACGCTTCGTTCCTGGCTATTGAACAGATCGTCGGACGTCACTATGAGCTGGATGATTTCCAGATCCGTTCCGTCACCGAAGGAAGGGAAGCGATGGGCGAGACGATCGTCAGACTCCGCTCCACCGGCAAGGTATATTCGGGAAGAGGTCTTTCCACCGACATTATCGGCTCCAGCATCAGCGCCTATATCAGCGCTCTGAACAAGATCGTTTACGAGGAGGAAAGTGAATGAAGCTCTCATTTACAACAAGAGGATGGGCGTCTCTTTCCTTTGACATGTATGCCGACATCGCGTCGGAGATGAAGTTCAGAGGATTTGAACTGTACGATCTGTTCAAACACAGAGAGATGCTGGAAAAAGGACAGCCTCTGCATCAGTATGCGGTAGCTTCCACGATGCGCTCGCTGCGTGACCGGAAGATCGAGATCGCCAACCTGGATACTTCGCTGGATCTTGGCAGAGAGGAATCAGAAGAGAACCTGCTCTGGACGATCCGGATGGCCGGCATGATGAAGGTGGAATATGTCAGCGCGGAAGTCATGACAGACGATGAAGACAGCTTCCGCAATACGCTGCATAAGATCGTCAATGCCTGCAAGCAGAACGGAACGTCATTCCTGATCAAGACACGCGGTATTTATGTTGATACCGAGCGTCTGAAGAATATCCTGGATGAATTCGCGGAAGACTGCCTGGGCGTGCTCTGGGACATGCACCATCCGTACAAGGACCACAAAGAAAGCCCGGACACCACGATCAAAAACCTTGGCGGCTATGTCAAGCTTGTGCACATCCGCGACATTGATGAAGACGGAAAGTATACGATCATCGGTGAAGGCATCCTGCCGGTAAAAGAATTCATGCGGGCACTGTCATCCATTGACTATGACGGATTTGTTTCGCTGGAATGGAAACCGGAGTGGATGGAAGACGTGCAGGATTATGAATTCATCTTCCCGCATTTCATTTCCTACATGAGCCGTTTTGAAAACACCAGAGAAAACAGAAGAAAACTGTATCTGAATCACGATGGAACAGGTGAATACATCTGGAAGAAAGACGAACTGATCGATCTGACCTTCCCGCAGGTGCTTGACCGCGTTGTTGAAGAATTCCCGAACCAGTACGCGTTCAAATACACGACTCTGGATTATACAAGAACCTACGAAGAATTCCGTGAGGATGTTGACAACTTCGCCAGAGCACTTGTTTCTTTAGGCGTTAAAGCCGGATCCAAAGTTGCCATCTGGGCAACCAACGTACCGGCCTGGTATATCACATTCTGGGCAGCGACCAAGATCGGTGCCGTGCTTGTTACCGTCAACACTGCCTACAAGATCCATGAAGCGGAATATCTGTTCCGTCAGTCCGATACCCATACTGTTGTCATGATCGAAAATGCCCTGGATTCCAACTACAGACAGATCATCAATGAGATCTGTCCGGAACTGAAGGACAATATACCCGGCGAACCTCTGCATGCCAAGCGTCTGCCGTTCTTAAGAAACGTCATTACAGTCGGCTACCGCGACAGCGGCTGTCTGACATTTGAAGAAGCGATGGAACGGGCACCGATGGTTCCGAAGGAACAGATCCTCTATATGGCATCCCAGGTCAGAACAGGCGATGTCTGCAATATGCAGTACACATCGGGAACCACAGGCTTCCCGAAGGGCGTCATGTTAACGCACTACAACGTCGTCAACAAC
>JAILCN010000156.1 GCA_024680365.1 Solobacterium sp. | reverse complement strand
TCATGGGCAGCATGAATCTGCTGGATGAAGACTATCCGGAAGGAGCGGATCTTCTGATCCTGCCTTTCCAGGGAAGAAGTGATATCGACTCTTTCGGTGAACAGATCATCCGCCGGCTGAAACCAAAGACAGTTCTGCTGGATCACTATGACGACGCCTTCCCGCCGATGAGCGGTACAGTCGAAACCGCTTCGTTTGAAGCGCTTCTGAAAGACCGGTACGGGATCCCCTGCCGGGCAATGACATTTCTGAAAACTGAAAGGACGGAAGATCTATGACACAGAAGAAAAACCGGGGTGACAGAAGAGACGGAAAATGGGTGAAAGCCCCTGGCCTACAGACAGTCATGACTGCGCTTTTCCCGAAGCGTACTGACTGCGAAGTCTATCTTCACGATACGATTGACGTAACGGAGCTTCTCAAATATATGGAGAAGAAAAACGAGGGAAAAACCGAAGGAAAGCTGACAGTCTTCCACTGCGCGATCACAGCTCTGGCAAGAATGGTGCGGGAACGTCCGATGATGAACCGCTTCATCCAGGGTTACCGGATCTACGAACGCAATGAGATCAGTCTGTCATTCGTTGCCAAGAGAAGATTCACGGACGGAACAGAAGAATCCCTGATGTTCATGGTCCCGAAGGATACCGATACTGTCAACGAGATCTCCGCGAAGATCATCGGCGACGTGACGGAAATGCGCAAGAGCGAGCATTCGACCGGCGGCATCGATGAGCTGCTGGACAAGTTCGCTGCCCTGCCCCGTCCCCTGCTTGCGGCAAGTGTACGCTTCATCCGCTACATGGATTTCTGGGGCGTCAATCCGAAGTTCCTGACCGACGGCGATCCGAACTATTCAACGATCCTGGTTGCCAACCTCGGCTCCATCAAAGGTCCTGCGGTCTACCATCATCTGAACAACTACGGAACCAACTCGATCATGGTCACACTGGGAACGATCCACAAGGAAGAGATCCTGATGGACGACGGTCATAAGGAGATCCGCGACGTCATCGATATCGGTGCGACGCTGGACGAACGGATCGGCGACGGCTTCTATTTTGTCAGAAGTCTGAAGCTGATCAAATACATCTTCGCGCATCCGGAACTGCTTGAAAAACCGCTCTGCGAACCGAGCGGCTATGATTACAGATAAGAGCTGCCACCGTGCAGCTTTTTATTTTTTCCCACCCAGAGATCGCTGCCGATGTCCCGCAGATGATCCTGGAATTCATTTGTTCCGTACAGGGCATCCCGGAAGTTGATCAGTTCGATGCCGTTGTCTATGATCCAGTTCCTGTACGTATCAGACAATGCGCACTGCAGTTCCCGAACGCGGTGAACACTGCAGGAGCTTTCCGCCAGGATATGATCATCCAGATACCCCGGATGCCAGCCGTAGAAGAAGATCTCCTCATCTTCCGTCCATACCGGATCCAGCAGTCCTTTGAGCGGATCATACGATGCCCAGTCTTCCATTTTATAGGACTGGGAGATCGAACTCATATCAGAGATGATATGCAGGGAAGCATATCTTTCATCCGTGCACTTCTCAGCCGGGAAACGGGGAGAGCCGGTGGAGCTGTAGAAGCCGTACACAATGCCGCATTCATCCAGCACATCCTTGAATGCATTCTCAAGGGGAATGTCTTTGCCGCGAAAAGAAGCGACATCAGGGTATCTGCCCAGGATATCGAAGCAAAGCTTCGCTTCGGCTTTGAATTCTCTGTAAGCCTCTTCATAGGAAGCTTCCGCCATCCGTTCCGGATGTCTGTGACGCCATTTGAATCTGCCTTCTTCATCCACAAGCGTCGGCACTTCCGATGCCGGCAGGACCGGGCGCTCCCATAAATGCCGGTGCCAGCCGACTGAGATCCACGGCATGTTTTTCAGTTTCTTCAGTGCTTCTTCAACGTGCGCGCTGTCCAGCATCACGTCAGCGCTGCAGCCGATGCCGGATTCCAGCACCCGGAAAATGCCAAGGTCGTAGGCTTCGGAATAGCCGACGTCGTCGCATCTGTAGATCAGTCGTTTTCTCATTTTACCATCCTCTTTTTCTCAGGTATTCTTCCGCACTCAGGGAAGTATTCTTCAGG
>JAILCN010000150.1 GCA_024680365.1 Solobacterium sp. | reverse complement strand
TTTTCTTACAGCTGTTTCAGGCAGCGCAGCGTTCCTTCGTACAGGTAGTTTCTGACACTGTCGACTTTGACGATCTTTGGCAGATACTGTTCGGGGATGAACTGCTTCATCTTTTCCCGGACATCTTCCGCATCGGGGATCATCTTGCCATAGAACGCAATATGTTCGATTCCCGTATAGGAGACCAGACCGGTCAGGTATCTTGCGGCCAGTTCGGTATTGCCTTCCGGTGTTCTCTGCAGCGCATACGGGTTCTTCGGGAATGCCGTGATGTCGGTAACTGCCTGCAGCTGCCGGTCGCCCATGTGACTGCCGCTGTCCAGCAGTCCGCCGTTGGCAGCGATGCCGATGTTGCCGGAGTAACTGCCGGTCGGAACAAAGTAGAACGCGCAGTTGTGATCCGGGCATTCCATTTCGGAATAGCCCAGGGTGATCATGTCTGTCGTATTGAACAGCGATACGTCGCCGTCAAAATCTTCTTTGATGCCGGCGCAGAGATCATAGTCTACGATGTTGACATCTTCATATGTCAGCTTTCCGTTTTCGATCATGCCCGGTGTGACGACACAGATATGCTTCAGTTCCGGATTCAGCTTTCTGACGGTATGGATCACATCAAGAATGTCTCTGAGCTGATATGTTTCCTTGGTGATCTGATTCTCGGCAATGATATTGTCTTTGTCATACAGACGGTAGGCGATCTGGTTTCTGCCTTCCATGTAGATAACAGAAACGATCAGAACAGTTCCGTTCTTTCCGTACAGTTTCTGAAGAGCAGATTCTTCCGCCTTCTGCTTTTCTTTCTTTTCTGCTTCACTGAATGTCTCTGTTAACAGTCTGATCACAGCCGGCGCGTCATACTGGGAGAACATGACGACCGGGATCTGGATCACGATCGTGTCTGTCAGCACTTCTTTTACGCTCTTGTAGCGGAAGCCCATCTGCGGTGCGATCAAGACAGCGTCTTTGTCATCCGTATTTTCAAAGAGATGCTCATAGGGAACGGCAGAGAATTCCATGTCGAGACCCAGCTGTTCAGAGATCTCATTGAGCTTCATCGTGAAATAGGAAGTCGTCAGTCCGCATGTGCAGCACAGCAGGATCTGCTTTTTCTTCTTCTCATTTTTCTTCAGCAGGCAGTCTTCCATCTCAAGATATACCTGCTTCGCGTGTTCGGCGTCTGTCAGTTCAAAATGGAAATAAAAGGAATTCTCACCTGAACCGTCTTCAATCGTGTATTCCGCAATGACATACTCAAGGAAATGCACGTTGACTCTGCCGACAGCGTCCGCTGTCTTGATTGTGATGCTCTGATTGTTTTCTCCGGCAGATTCTTCTGTCTCGTATCTGCCCTGCGACCTTTCCTGGATCCAGCGGATCAGTTCAGCCGCGATCTCTCTTCCGTTTTCCATGTCTGCTCTCCTTTTCTTACCATACATCATAGGAAAGCAGCGTCAGTACGGTATACAGTACGATCAGGCTTCCCATGATCAGGAGTTGTTTGCCGCGGTGCTCCGTCATCAACCCTACAAATTCCCTGACCGCCGCGTTCGGCCAGAAATACCACTTTGTTTCTGCGCCTATGCCGACAGCTCTCATCTTCACGCGTCTGGCAAAGATGCCGCTGCGGAATACATGATAGTTTGTCGTTGAGAAGGCGATCTTTCCTTCCGGATCCACTTCCATGATCTTCTCTTTTGAGAATTTCATGTTTTCAAAGGTATCCGTTGATCTGTCTTCTTCAATGATCCTCTCTTCCGGGACACCGTGTTCCATCAGATACCGCTTCATCGCGGCACTCTCGGAAATCACTTCGTCGCTTCCCTGTCCGCCGGACGTGACAAAGATCAGATCTTTTCCGGTCTTCTGTTTCTGCTTTCGGGCAAACTTCAGTGCCCGTTCGATCCTTCCGGCAAGCAGCGGCGTCGGCGTTCCGTCCGGCTTCAGACCGCAGCCGAGAATGATCAGGAAGTCCTTGTTGTACTCCGGCTCATAGCGGGCAGCGAGCGCGTCCGCGAAGACCGTGCCAAACAGCATGCACACATAATACAGGTAGATCGCCGCATACAGATTCGTCCACAGATCATGGATCATCACTTCCAGTTCGCTTCCCATGACATAATAGTCGATCCAGAACAGAAACAGGCTTCCTGCCACAAGAAAGAAGGAAAGAATGATACCGAGAATGTTCACGAGACTTTTTCCTTCCTTCCGGATCAGCACAAGATTGGATGTGCATAACGCACATGCGAACACCAGTGTAAACGGCAGACTCAGGATCGCAAAGTTTTTGGCGGAACCAAGCAGCGCCGTCATGCATGACCATCCTGTATATGCTTCAGGATACGTTATGACCTGCCAGGCAAGGATCAGATGTGCTGCCAGGACAAACAGGTCAAACATGGCAAAGCCGGTATAGAAGATCGTGTTGTATGAATATGGATTGTAGCGGATCTGCAGGACCAGCGCCCTGACGAGCAGGACAAACGCAAGCAGAAAGAATCCGCACAGGATCGATACGACCAGGAAGACATGTTTTTCTGTCTTTGACAGGATCAGTGCAGCTGCGACAGCTGCTGTCAGCACGGCGAGAACAAGAAGATGATAGAGTTTCGGCTTTTTCGAAAGTGTATCAAACTGCATGGCTCATCTCCGTGCGTTATATCTTTTTGCCGAGATACTTTGCGTCGTTCAGGAAACGCTTCATTCCTTCCGGCATTTCTGTATTCTCATCGAATCCCGTATCGCCGAGATCGATCAGTTTGTTCTTTCCGTGATAGTCGCTTCCGGCTGTCACATACAGGTCATACTTTTCCGCGAAGCCGAGGATCTCTCTTGTCAGCTTTGCCGTAAAGCCGGAATAGAATGTTTCCACACCCTGCAGTCCGAAGCCGATCAGCTTCTGAAGCCGCTGATCCATTTCATCGCCGATGATCAGTTCATCACCGCTTCCGTAGGAAGGATGGGCAAGCACCGGAATGCCGCCGCTTTTCAGGATGCCGCTGATCGCTTCTTCGGGACGCACATACTCCGTATCAAAGTGAATTTTATTGATAAATTCTTTGATAGCCTGTTCTTTTGATTCAGCGTATCCGTACTTCACCATCAGATTGCCGATATGCGGCTTGCCGGGATTATCCATCTCAAACAGCTGCTTCAGTTCAAAATCAGGGAAGGCAAAGCCGAATTCTTTTTTCAGGAACTCCAGCCGCTCTTTTACCTTGCCGATCCGGTAGCTGTGGCCGAGTTCAACGATGTCGTTAACGCCCTGGCTGTCGGGATCATATCCGTAGCCGAGGATATGATATTTCCCATCTTCATCCTTGCAGGAAAACTCTGCGCCGCACAGGAAACAGGGATCTCCTTCTTTCCAGATGCTCATGATCTCACGGCTGCCTTTTACCGCGTCGTGATCCGTCAGGGAGAACAGCCGGATGCCGCTGTCTCTGACCCGCTGAAAAATCTCTTCCGGCGTATCGGTGCCGTCAGAGACTGTTGAATGCATATGAAGATCGATTTTTCCGGCAAAATCCATCATGTTGAGCCTTCTTTCTCAGATATGTTTTTCGAGTTTCAGGATGTTCTTTCCTTCTTTGTATTCATATTTCACTTCATCCATCGTCTGCTTCGCGATGAAGATGCCGAGTCCGCCGATCTGTCTTTCTTCTGCGGAAAGCGTGACATCGGGATCATCCTTTGCCAGCGGATCATACGGCGTGCCGTGATCGATAAAGGTCAGCGTGACTGTCACCGGGTCTTTTGTTACTTCGACGCGGACGACCGCACGGCCCTTGTCCGGCGCGTAGGCATACTGAGCTATGTTGACGAAGATCTCTTCTGCCGCTACGTTGATCTGCATTTTTTCCTTCATGCCGCAGCCGGCTTCTTCCAGATGCGTTTCGATAAAGGACAGCACTTCCGGCAGATTCTTCTCATCCGCTTCGATCTCCAGCTCGTTGCGCAGGAATGTCAGCGTATCTGTTTCTGCCAGCAGTTCCAGAAGTTCTTTCTTCCAGTGTTCGATCTCCGCGTTCGCTGCCGGATCGTCCCTGCCGCCGCGGCGGATGGATCTGCGGATCAGGCGCGTATAGGCAACGATCCTGGCTTTGTTTTCCACTTCCCGGATCTTTGTTTCACTGTCTGTGCCAAGGTAGGCAGCCAGCGCTTTGTGCCAGAACTGCTTCGAGAATTCAAAATCGAATCCCTGGAACTTTTTAACGACGGTATGATCGAGCTCCGAGAAGCCGATGAACGACATGTACATCGACGCCAGCTCGAAGATCGGATCGCCGACTGCCAGCGTGTCCATGTCAATGAGCAGAACTTCGTCATTCTGCAGTTCGAGATTCTTTGTATGGTAGTCGCCGTGGATCATGTGGTTGTTCTGAGGAACTGCCTCAACAAGAGAAAGCAGCTTCTTTCCGGCTTCTTCCGGCAGATAGTCCTGCATGAACTGCGCCCACTTGACCACTTTCTTCTTCATGTCGGGAAGCTTGCCTTCGGGAACCTCGGTATCGTGGATCTTCTTCAGCATCTCGACATATTCCTGGACGCACCAGTCCATCTTTTCCGGTTCAGTTGCCAGGATCTTTGAGAACGAGCTGGCGTTCAGCAGTTCAAAGACAGAGCCGTAGCTGTTTCCGACTTTCACAACATCATAGGAGATGGCGGTCGGAATGCCGAGGATCAGAGCGAGTCTTGCGACTTCTCTTTCATGCTGGATGTCTTCCAGAGCGTCCGCGTTGTTGTATACCTTGACGACGTTGTCCTGGTCGATCCGGTAAATACTGCCGTTGGCGCCGCGGCCGATCTCTTCGCAGCCGGTCACGTCAACGACGCGGTATGCCTTTTCAACGGTCATCAGTTCCGTGAATCCGGTCATTTCCAGGATCTCGAAGATTTCCGAGCTGACGTTGGTGATCGTTACATGCGGATTTACCTTCCGCACTCTGAGAAGTACACGGAGGCCGGCACTGGAAATATATTCCAGGTTTTCCGCATTTACGACGACAGGTACATCAGCGTTGCCGCCAAGCTGTGCCATGATGTCCGTTTCCGCGGCTGCGGCATTGTTGGAATCAATTCTTCCATTCAGTGTGATTTCAATGGTTTCTTTCTTGTTCTCAGACATTTTCCGTACCCCTGTACTCCACACAGAGCATGGTCAGATCATCGATCTGCTCTGCGTTTTTCACAAATTCACTGACGGTCTCCCGTACATGTTTCAGTATCTTTTCCGGCTTCTGTTCCGGACAGCTGTTCAGTGCCTCCAGCAGCCTGTCTGTACCGAACAGGGTATGATCGTCCGTTTCCGCTTCCGTCACGCCGTCGGTATACAGGAACACTGCTGAGCCGGGTTCCAATTGTAATTCATAATCGTGATAGCGGACGTTTTCCAGTCCGCCGATCACGAAGCTGTGTTTGTCTTTGATCAGTTCAAATTCACCTTTTCCGTTTTTGATGATCGGATATTCATGACCGGCATTGGCAGCTGTCAGTTTTCCGGTGGAAACTTCCAGAATGCCGAGCCAGACTGTCACAAACATCTCTTCACGGTTATTGGAAAGGATCGCTGTGTTGGTATCCGCCAGGATCTCCGCAGGTGTTTTGCCGAGCATCGCGTTGTTTGCCAGAATGATCCGGGCAGCCATCATGAACAGAGCTGCCGGAATGCCTTTTCCGGATACATCCGCGATCATCAGGCAGAGATGATCTTCATCGATCAGGAAGAAGTCATAGAAATCACCGCCGACTTCCCTGGCCGGGTTCATCGATGCGAAGATATCAAACTCAAAGCGTTCCGGGAATGCCGGGAACACGTTCGGCAGCATATCTCCCTGGATCCTTGTCGCCAGCGCAAGCTCGGTCGAGATCCGCTCGTTTTTGGAAGTGACCCGGGTCAGGTTGATGATGTAATCACGGACCTGTTCCTCCATCTGGTCGATCGAACCGGCGAGCCTGCCGATCTCATCCTGGTTGCGGATCGTTTCTGTCAGTTTCTTCGGCGCGATGACATTTTCCGAAGCGAAGCGTCCGGCTTCTTCCGTAATGATATTCAGCGGCTTCAGAAGCACAAAATGCAGAAACACGCCCTGGCCGGCAATGACCAGCAGCACCATGATCACAAACGCGAACATGACTCTGTTCAGATAGCTGTTCCGGGTCTGGATCAGTACATCCATCTGTCTCTGCACACAGAGGATCCCCTGCACCTTTCCGCTGCTGTCTTTCAGCGGCGTCATGGCTGTGATATGCGGATCTGTTTCGATGTATCCCTGATCACGGACGACCAGTTCCTGGTCTGACGTTCCTTCATACAGCGCCTGGTATTTCCTGGCGTAATCCTGATTGGTCGTTTCCCGGACATAGCCAAAGTCGAAGAGCGTGTAGTGACTGTTATGATTCATCGTCGAGAACAGAAACGTAACATGTTTATAATCTGTGACGTCCGGTCTGATCACATAGATAAAGGTCGCTTTGGTCGAATTGCACAGACGCTCCAGATGGTTATACACAGTCTGGTATTCTTCCGTGACTCCGCCGCTTGCCGCGTAAGCATCCATCCGGTCGCTGTTGACCACGGAATCCGCAGCCCGGCACGTACGGAACGCACCGTCCGCGTACTGGCTCAGAAGCCCTTCCGTGAAGATCCTGTATCCGATCTGGCCGACTACAATTGAAAACACGGCCAGCAGAAATACGATTCCGGCAATGCTTTTATAAGCGAGATGCTGTTTCAGAAAACGCATAAAGGCTTACTCAATATCAAGAATGTCCGCGAATCCTGTTACTTCGAAGATCTCACGGATCGTGTCATTGATGTTGATGACCTTCATTTCTCCCTGTTTGTTCATCACTTTCTGAGCGGAAAGCAGGACACGCAGTCCGGCAGAAGAAATGTATTCCAGATTTTCAAAATCCAGAACAAGTGCTTTTACTTCATCCAGAGATTCTTTCAGTTCTTTTTCCAGATCCGGTGAAGTGATGGTGTCGAGTCTTCCTTCCAGAACAAACTCTGCTTTTCCGTCTTCAATTGTCTTTTTGATGTTCAGCATTTCTTAAACCTCCTGTATCTGATTCCGGCACATGCCGGAGCACATTTTAATCTTATCTAATCATAGCATAAAAGCAGACCTGTTTCTTTCCTGTAATTGCATTGCGTACATTCTTAAATGATCCTAAAATAATATCAGTAAAAACATGGCTGAATGTCATTTGAAAAGGGAGAATATATGAGTGAGATCAGATGGAATGAAACATTTCTGGCAGATGTTCCGGAAGGATTTATAGAAGCAGATGAAGCGATGAAACAGCAGATGAATACACCCTGGGGTGCACCGCAGTATCTTCTGCAGGATCCCGACAGGCATATGATCATTTCCCTTGCGTCCAGGCAGACCGGCGGACTCACTGCCCTGCTGGCCGGCAATGTGGAGGAAGTCGTCAGAAACATGGAACCGAAAGTCGCGAAAGCGATGCAGTCTTTCGGATACCGGCAGGGCAGCTTTCTGGAAAGGACCGTGGCGGATACGAAAGCGTACGGATTCAGCTATGAATACACTGCCCAGAACACCGGCATGAGCAGTGAGACCTACATGATGAAAAACGAAAAGACATACTATTACTTCCATGTCTATTACCGGACAGAGCTGAAGGATGAAAGTCTTCCTGTGTGGAATGCGGTCCTGGACAGCATGCGCAGGATCTGAATCGTTGCCGATTCCAGAAAGAAGCGCTATAGTATTGCATGTCTTTGAAAAAGACAAAAAGGAGTTACAAAATGGATTTGGAAAAAGGTATCTCATATATCGCGTTTGGATTTCTGTTCACGCTCGTGAACCTGAATCTGACGTTCAACGGTGCAACAGTCAACTTCATGCCGAGCTTTATCGGCTGGTTTCTGATCTTCCTGGCATGCGGTGAATTCGGAGAATATTCTGATGAAAAGCCGTACCTCAAATGGTTCGCGCTTGTTCTTGCCCTGTGCTCAGCAGCGGTCTGGATGCTTGAAACATTCAAGCCTGAGCTGCTGCCGGACATGATCAAGACAGTTGTTTCCTGCGCAGAAGCAGTATGCATGTTCCTGCTGTTCAGCGTCCTGGAAAACATCGCGGGCGATCTCAATTCCCCCAGAGCGGACAAGATCGGCTTCCTGAAGTATTTCAACCTGATCGTCTACATCGCTTTCGCGGGACTGACGATCTTCGGCGCTGTCATCAAGAACGGACCTCTGATCCTGATGGGCGTTTTCGCAGGCGTTGTCTGTCTGGCTGCGGCGATCTATACGATGTTCGTACTGTTCGGATTAAGAAAAGAAGTCAAGAATACACTGTAAGACTGACAGGAAGGAAAAACCTTCCTGTTTTTTTCTTCTGCAGATGTCATACAATAAAAGCAGAAAGAATCATTCCGGAGAAAACAATATGAATATCATTCAGGAATACCAGAGCAAACTGCGCACGCCCGAGCAGGCTGTGCAGGTCATCAAAAGCGGCGACTGGGTGGATTACAGCACAAACGTATGCACGCCTGTGCTTCTTGACAGAGCGCTGGCAGAAAGGAAAGATGAGCTGCAGGATGTAAAGATCCGCGGCAATCTTGCCTTCGGTCCCGTCATGGCGGCCGAGTGTGATCCGACCCGTGAGCATTTCATCTACAACAGCTGGCACTGTTCCGCCTATGAACGCAGATTGTGCGACAGAGGACTGTGCAGCTATATCCCGATGATCTTCCGCAATGTCGTCCCCTACTACCGTCACTTCCTGACCGTCAATGTCGCGATGATGTGCGTCACGCCGATGGATAAACATGGCTATTTCAATCTGTCCTGCGCTGCCGGCGTTGCCAAAGGCATCCTTGATAAAGCAGACATCGTGATCCTGGAAGTCAATGAACATCTGCCGTGGATCTACGGCGGCTTTGATGAGTGCATTCATATTTCTGAAGTCGATTACGTGGTCGAAGGACCGCATGATCCGCTTCCTGAATTCCCGATCCCTTCTCCTTCGAAAGAAGACATCATGATCGCAGAGCAGATCCTGCCCTTTATCAGAGACGGCGCAACGCTGCAGCTGGGCATCGGCAGCCTGCCCAACGTTGTAGGCAAGATGCTGTGTGAATCCGATCTCCGGGATCTCGGCATGCATACCGAGCTGTGCGGCGATGCCTACTATGAGCTGTTCAAGGCAGGCAAGCTGACCAACAAAAAGAAAACATACCGGCCGGGAAAAGGCGTGACCGGTATGGTATTCGGTTCGAAAACACTGTATGACTGGGTCGACCGCAATCCGATGATCGCGGCAGAACCGCTGGAACATGTCAACGCAGCGGAAACGATCGCCATGCAGGACAACATGGCCGCCATCAACAACTGCATCGCCGTGGACCTCTACGGACAGATCAGCGCTGAAAGCGCCGGGTTCCGGCATATCAGCGGCACCGGCGGACAGCTGGACTATCTGACCGGGGCAGCCATGAGCCGCGGCGGCAAAGCATTCGCCTGCATGACTTCCACCTTCACAGACAAGGAAGGAAAGGTACACTCCCGCATCGTTCCGCATTTTAACGGCGACATCATCACGATCCCCCGCAGCCAGGATCACTTCATCGTTACTGAATACGGCGCGGTCAATCTGGCCGGCCGCTCGGTCTGGGAGAGAGCAGAGATGTTAATATCCATTGCCCACCCGGACTTCCGCGATGAACTGATCAAAGAAGCGGAAAAGCAGAAGATCTGGCTGAACAGGAACCGCTAGACACTGTCCTCAGGGCAGTGTTTTTACTTTTTGGAAACAGGCTGCTTTTCAAAGACGACTGCCTGATACGGTTTGAGAACAACGGTCCTGTCTGTCATGTCCAGATCCGGATAGTTGTTGATGAGGATCTCAGATCCCTTCAACCATGACGGCAGTGTGTATTCCGTCTTCTTTTTGCTGAAATTGCCGGCGACAAACAGACGCTTTCCTTCGTACTGCCTGCTGTAGGCAATGATCTTTGTGTTGTCGTGATCATATTCCTCGGTTTCCCCATAGACCGCTGTCTCATTGGTCTTCTTGATCGCCAGCAGTTTCTGGTAATACCTGTAGATCGATCTTTCACTGTTCAGATCATTCTGTACATTGATCTCTTTGTATGCGGGATTGACGCACTGCCACGGTTCATGGCCTTCATTGAAGCCGCCGTTGACGCTGCTGTCCCACTGCATCGGAACGCGGGCATGGTCTCTCGCGCCGTAGCGGATGAAGCGGAAGGCTGCCGCCTTCGGCATCCCGTAGCTGCACATCAGATCATAGACAAAGTGACTGACCGGATCTTTCATCTCATCCATGTTTTTAAACGGACAGCTGGTCATGCCAATCTCCTGTCCCATGTAGATGAACGGAATGCCGAAGCCCATGTACGTCACTGTTGCCAGCATGGTCGCTGCCTCATAGCGGTAATGCTTCGTATCGATTGAGAAACGGCTGACGGAACGGGGATTGTCATGGTTTTCCAGAACGAGCGTGTTCCAGCCTTCTTCGTAATAGGAGACCTGGGGATCCAGCAGTCCCTTCTTGAACTGCTTCAGGTCAAACGGCTTCGGGAAGAATTTCTTGTCAGCGATGTTGTCCGCTGCCAGATGATCAAAATTGAAGATGGTATCCAGCTCATGATTGTCTTCTCTGACATAGGCATGGGCAGCTTCTTCGGAAGGATGGAAGGATTCTCCGACCGTATAGCTGTCATACAGGGATAACGACTTCTCGTTCAGTTCTTTCAGGAACTCATGCATGCGCGGTCCGTCCACATAGAACGGAGCGCCTGCCTGGAAGCTCTTTTTGTCATGGTCATCCTGGATCGGATAGACTTTGGAGAACATGTTGAAGACGTCAAAGCGGAAACCGTCCACGCCCTTGTCCAGCCAGAAATTCAGGATACTGATGATCTCTTCTCTGACTTTGGGATTTTCCCAGTTCAGGTCAGCCTGTTCCTTGCAGAAAAGATGCAGATAGAACTCATCCGTATCACCGATCCTTTCCCAGGCGCTTCCGGTAAACGTGGAAGCCCAGTTGGACGGCGGAAGCAGTTTCTCTCCCTCCTTCTTTCCCGGACGGATGATGTAGTAGTCACGGTACGGGGAATCCTTGGATACCAGAGCTGTTTTGAACCAGGGATGTTCCGTGGACGTATGGTTGATGACCATGTCCATGATCACCTTCAGGCCTCTCTTGTGACATTCTTCCAGCAGTCTGTCAAAGTCTTCCATCGTCCCGAACTTTTCATCGATCTGCCGGTAGTCGCTGATGTCATATCCGTAGTCATAGTCCGGTGATTTGTACAGCGGCGAGAACCAGATCGCTGTCGCGCCGAGATCTCTGATGTAGTCCAGTCTGGAAATAATGCCCGGGATATCTCCCCAGCCGTCATTGTTGGAGTCTTTGAAACTGAACGGATAGATCTGATACACCACCGCGTTCTTATACCAGTTTGTTTTCATGATGCATTCCTCATTTTCTGTACATTCATTATAATGTATTTTACGGAGGCAGCTATGCATACAATACAGAGTGAACGGATCACACCGGAAGAATATATCAGCTTTCTGAAGCGGACGGATCTTGGCTCCCAGTATCCCAGGGAGCGCTTTGAAGAACGAATTGAAAAACTGTTAACGAACGCGGCCATCAGCCTGACAGCCAGAGACGGATCAGGTCTGCTCATCGGCGTACTGCTTGGCATCACGGACTTTGCCTACTGGCTGTTTGTGACGGATCTCGGCGTAGACAGAAACTGTGCGCGTCAGGGCATCGGAACAGAACTGATGAAAGCAGCGCTTGAAGAAGCCGGCGGCGAAAAAGACATCATTGTGTATCTTACGGCAAATTCGGATGCTGTTACCTTCTATAAAAAACTTGGTATGGTTCAGGCAGATGACGTGATGGTTCTGAATCACGCGGACTGGACGTCCTTCACCGTCAAGTAAAAAGCTGTCTTTGCGGACAGCTCTTTTCAATTCAGAATCTTGGATCTTTCCGGTTGGGCACCCAGTCTGCCGTCTCCATGTACCACTGCAGGAGGCGGTTTCTCATCTTGGCGATGTCGCCCTGGTATTCTGTCTCATCGATCCTGTTGACGAGTTCTTTCGGATCTTTCACGAGATCGTACAGTTCGTCTTTCTCATACAGACGCATGACATATTTCAGATCACCCATGCGGATCATGGCAGCCTTGGTATGTTCCGGTCCTTCCGAACACTGGGCACTTAAGCGCGGCCAGTATTCAGAGTCTTCGTTGTGGCCTCTCTCCATGGCCCAGTATTCGCCGTGGATCCGTCCGCCTTCTGAGAAGACAGCGTCTTTGTGCGTCTCTTCGCCAGCCAGTGCGGGTACCAGAGATTTTCCGAAGTTGACATATTCTGTTTTGACGCCTGTCATCTCTTCAACGGTCGCTGTGATATCGACCAGTTCGCAGAGTGCTTTGGAGATGCGTGGCTTCACTTCGAACTGCTTTGCCGGCTTGACGATCAGCGGTACATTGACGATGCAGTCTTCGAAGCAGTTCTGTACTTTCTCAGCGATGTCATAGTCGCCGGTATAGTCGCCATGGTCGGAGAAGACGAAGATCGAAGAGTTGTCATACAGTCCGCCGTCTTCCAGCGCCTTGCGGATCTGACCGAACTGATAGTCAAAGCGGGATACCATTGCCAGGTACACAGCTCTCATCTCAATGAAGTTCTCATCGCCC
>JAILCN010000149.1 GCA_024680365.1 Solobacterium sp. | reverse complement strand
GAATGAAAAATCATTGAAAAAAGTGGAGCACGGCGGTTGACACATCCTGTTTCAAAGTATACGATTCAGACGTAAACCGATGACCGGGAGATCAAACATACCAGCAGTTCAAAGAGAGCAGGGGCAAGGTGAGAGCCCTGCAGCCAGGCAGTATGCAAATGGACCCGTGAGGGCATGATGAAAGCTCAGGCAAGTACTCATGACGCGATGCCGGCGTTAAAAGGCAGGAAATGTGATCGCATTTCCGGCGAGTGAACAGTGAAAACTGTTAAAAAAGGTGGTACCGCAGGCACAGTCCCTGTCCTTTGTGACAGGGGCTTTTTGTTTCCTTGCCATCATCCCGGAAAAATGCATTAGAAATGGGAGGACAAATCACATGAAAAAGACAGCATCCGCTATTCTGGCCGCATTACTGGCACTGACACTGACAGCCTGTTCCGGTTCTTCCGGACCCGCTCCTTCACCGTCATCATCCGCTGAACCTGCACCGTCCGCTGAACCCGAAGAAAAGAAGACCATCAATGTTGCGGTGATCAAGCAGCTCGACCACGCTTCCCTCGATGAGATCGCGAATGCGATCACATCCGAACTGGACGCTCTGGCAAAAGCAAATAACGTTGAGATCAAATATACAGTTGACTCCGGACAGAACGATCAGACAACGCTCCAGCAGTTCGCTGCCCAGTATATTGCCAATGAAGTCGATGTGATCATCCCGATCGCGACGCTGGCTGCCCAGACAATGGCTGCCGCTTCCGAAGAGAAAAAGATCCCTGTCATTTTCGCGGCTATCTCCGATCCGGAAGGCTCTGACCTCACCGGTTTCGATTATGTCAGCGGCACAAGTGACGCGCTCAATACAAACGTGATCATGGACATGATGTTTGCCCAGAACGCAGAGATCAAAAAAGTCGGTCTGCTGTATTCGCTTTCGGAATCCAACAGCGCCAAGCCGATTGCTGAGGCAAAGGAATATCTGAAGAACAGGAACATTGAATTCGTTGAAGCAACCGGCAATACGAATGATGAGATCGCCCAGGCAGTCACATCACTGACAGCTTCCGGTGTTGACGCTGTCTTCACACCGACGGACAACGTCGTCATGGCAACTGAGCTTGTCACCGCCCAGACGCTTGCGGAAGCAGGCATCCCGCACTATGCCGGCGCGGATTCCTTCGTCAGAAACGGCGCGTTCGCGACCTGCGGCGTCAACTATACAGACCTGGGCAAAAAGACAGCTGATCTGGCTTACCAGGCTGTTGCCGAAGGTATGACAAAGATGGAAGACTTCTATCTGATGGACGGCGGCATCGTGACTGTCAATACAGAGACAGCCGAAAAGCTGAACGCGGATTATTCCATGTTCTCTTCCTTCGGAACGATCACCGAGGTGAAAACAACTGAAGACTGAATCTGAAACGGAGGTTCTATGATTCATATTATCCAGACAGCATTAACACTCGGCTGTGTATACTCCCTGGTAGCTCTGGCTCTGTTCCTGAGCTACCGGGTGCTTGATATCGCAGATCTTACCACGGATGGCTGTTTCGTCCTCGGCATGGCGGTTTCCGTCAGCGCCGCAGCGGCGGGCCATCCTTTCGCCGGTCTGGTCCTCGGCTTTCTGGCCGGAGGATGCGCCGGTTTTGTGACGGCATTCCTGCAGACGCGTCTCGGCGTGCCGTCGATCCTGGCCGGTATCGTGACCAATACCGGACTGTATACGATCAACCTGATGGCAATGGGCTGGTCCAGCAACATTTCCCTGCTGAAGCAGGAAACACTGTTCACGATGTTCCGGAAGACGGGCATCGGCGGTTCCTGGTATCAGCTGATCATCACGGCGTCGTTCGCTGCCGCCGCAATGATCGCCATGCGCTGGTTCCTGCGGACCCGGCTCGGACTTTCTATCCGTGCCACCGGTGACAACCGCGACATGGTCTCCGCTTCCTCCATCAATCCCAGATTTACGATCACGGTGGGACTGGTGCTTGCCAACTGTCTGACAGCGCTGTCCGGCGGACTGGTCGGTCAGATGCAGAAGTCCGCGGACATCAATGCCGGCACCGGCATCGTCGTCATCGGTCTTGCCTGTCTGATCATCGGTGAAACGGTGATCAACGGCCGTAAGTCAGTGAGAAGAAACATTGCGGCATGTCTGGTCGGCAATATCATCTACCGCTTCATCTATGCAATCATCCTGCAGACAAGAGTTCTGCCGATCGAGTGCCTGAAGCTGATGACAGCCGTTATCGTCGCGCTTGCGATCGCAGCGCCGGCGATCCATGAAAATGCCTCTGTCGCAAGAAGAGCGAGAAGGGAGCTGAAGAACTGATATGCTGGTGATCGACAATATCTCAAAAGTCTTCAATCCCGGGACAGTGAATGAAAAGAAAGCGCTGGACGGCATGAATCTGACCGTAAAAGACGGTGACTTCATCACCATTGTCGGATCCAACGGCGCCGGCAAATCCACATTGTTCAACGCAATCAGCGGTGTTTTCCTCCCGGATTCGGGAAGGATCCTGCTGGATGATAAAAACATTACGTTTGAACCGGATTACAAACGGTCCAAATATATCGGGCGGCTCTTCCAGGATCCTCTGAAGGGAACCGCTCCGCACATGACGATCAAGGAAAACCTTGCGCTTGCCTATCTGCGGGCCGGCGAGACCAGGGTATTCTCCCGCATCTCAAAGAAAGATGAAGAGAGATTCCGGGACAAGCTGAAAATGCTGGACATGGGTCTTGAAGACAGAATGAACACCCAGGTCGGAACACTTTCCGGCGGTCAGCGGCAGGCACTGACGCTTCTGATGGCAACGATCGTTCCGCCCCGTCTGCTTCTGCTGGATGAACATACGGCGGCGCTTGATCCGGCGGCAGCGGTCAAGATCATTGACCTGACCGAAAAGATCGTAGCTGCCAACAACACGACCTGCCTGATGATCACCCACAACATGCACCAGGCGCTGCGCACCGGAAACCGGACGCTGATGATGGCTGACGGCAGGATCATCCTCGACCTCAGTGAAGAGGAGAGAAAAGCGGTCACGATCGAAGATCTGATGATCAGATTCCGGGAAGGAGCGAAGCAGGAACTGGATGATGACAGGATCCTGCTGAGTGACTGACATGGCAAAAAAAGAAGCGAAGACAAATGCGATGCGGATGCTGGATACTGCCGGGATCCATTACACGGAACACACCTATGATGTGGAAGACGGAAAACTGGACGGGGTCAGCGTCGCGGAGAAATGCGGCGAGGATCCCGAGCAGGTGTACAAGACACTGGTGACGGAA
>JAILCN010000123.1 GCA_024680365.1 Solobacterium sp. | reverse complement strand
GTATAACGAAAACTACATTGACGGTCTGGAAAACGCGGAAGTTACGGTCTTCATCGGCGGAAAACAGGCCGGTGAAACAAAGGTCATAGGGTTCCAGGGAGCTGAGTTTGAAGGTCTTGCTGTCAATGGCAATGTTGAGATCAGAATTGAGCTTCCGGAGTGAGGAGAAAGGATGAAATGCAGGAACACCCTGTGCGATATGCGCAAGGTGTTTGTGCATACAGGAGGATAGTATGAAGCATAAAATGATGAAAAGTATGTGCGCGCTTATGCTTGGTGCAGTGATGCTTGGCGGCTGCTCGGGCGCAGACAGCGGAAACAGCAGCGGGACAGAAGCGGATCTCAGAGAGTTCCCGAAGCTGGAAGACACACGGCCTGAAGAATACAAAGAGAATACATTTACAACACTGAACGGGGATGAAGTGACATATAACATGAACACCAGAAAGATCGTCTGCCTGTTCGGTTCACAGGATGTCGTGGCGTTTGGCATTCCGCTGCTTGCTTATGAAGGCTCAACCGACATCACCGGATATGAGTCATTCTATGACGGGGCGTCAGCGCTGATGAACAGTACGCCGTTCTCCCCGGAAGAAGTGCTTTCCTATGAGCCGGAACTGATCCTGGTCAATCAGAAGATGAGTGCTTCCAATATTGAAGCTCTTTCTAAGATCGCCCCGGTGATTCCGCTCTATACAGATTCCACGGATTTCAAAACGAGATTGTCCTATATCGGCGAGATCTTCGGTCTGCAGGAACATGCGAAAAAGCTGATCGCCTATGCGGATACGATCCGTGAGGAAATGGTCAGTGAGCTGAAGAAACTCGGCCTTTCTGACAAGACTCTGACGATCTATACATATATGGGTGCGATCTCGATTCCGCCGGAGAGAGGCTGGTTCATGAATACGATCCTGTTTGATTATGCAGGGATCAAACGTCTTCCGCAGGTGGAAGCGTTCATGAAAGATGAAAGCGGTGTTGCGTATGAAGCGATCTCAGCTGAGAAGCTGAAGGATTATGAAGGAGACATGGTGATCTATGCCGGCTTCGGTGAGAAAACTGTTTCGACCTATGTAAGTGAGAATGTCGGCTGGCAGGCACTGAACGCGGTCAGAGAAGACCGGGTCGGTGTGATCGATATTACTCCTTATGCCCAGAAAGGCGTCATTCTGCTTGAAAACCAGTACGGACAGATCATGGAAGCGCTGAAAAAAGCCGGACAGGTGAAATAAGGCCGGAACCATGAATCGTACAGCTTCCGGTACAAAACCAAAAAAGTCAAATACAGCCAGATTCGCGATGTTCTTTACCATCGGGCTTCTGGCTCTTTTCGCTGTTATGATCCTGACGCTGAAAAAAGGCGCTTCCGAGATCAGCTTTCAGGATATCGCAGCATCCTTTCTGTCATTTGACAGAGATAATTTCACGCATCTGACCGTCCGGGATATCCGGCTGCCGAGGTTTCTCGCGGACGTCATCGTCGGCGCTTCGCTGTCAACAGCCGGAGCGATCATGCAGGGGACCACAAAAAACCCGATGGCAGACTCCGGCATCATGGGGATCTCGGCTGGTTCCACACTCGGTGTTGTCATCGTCATGGCATTTATTCCGGAAGCCGGGAGATTTGCCAAGATGGGCATCTCTGCCCTCGGGGCAGGACTGGTCACACTGCTGATCTATGTGATCGCCTATGCGGGAAGAGGAAGGATCACATCTGACCGCATGGTGCTTTCCGGCATGGCGATCTCTACGCTGCTGTCATCTCTGACAACAGCTGTCATCCTGAAAAACGGTCTGATGAATCAGATGATCCGTTATACCAGCGGTTCTTCCGCAAACACGATCTGGAAAGATCTGTTCATTGCGCTGCCGTTCTTTGCCTTTGGCATGATCACGTCCATTATCATCTCAAGATCGCTGACAGTGATGAATCTCGGCGAGGAAGTGTCCAGAGGACTTGGCGCAAGCGTTGCTCTGATCCGTACGCTTTCGACGATCGTTGTCCTGATCCTTTCGGCTGTAGCGGTGATCATTATCGGTCCGGTCGGATATATCGGTCTGATGATCCCCTATATTTCCCGCTATATGGTCGGCACGGACTATCGGCTGGTGCTGCCGGTATGCAGCGTCTACGGAGCTTTGTTTGTCAGCACAGTCGATCTTGCGGCAAAAAACATTCATCCGGGCATGGAGTTCCCGATCGGTCTGCTGATCACGATGATCGGTGTGCCGTTCTTCGTATATGTCTCCAGAAAGCAGGAAGGAGAGCAGCTGTATGACTGAGCGGAAGTATATGACGCCGGAACAGCGGCACAGAACAAAGATCCGCAGGATCCTGCTTCTGCTGGCAGGGATGATCCTCATATTTGTACTTGGATGCTGTCTTGGACCGTATGCAGTTCCGATCAGAAATGTTCTGGCTTCCTTCTTTGGAGGAGGCAGCCCGCGTGGGCGGATGGTCATATTTGATTACCGTCTGCCCAGACTCTGCCTGGCAGTGCTCGTGGGAGCGGGCATGGGAGCCAGCGGCGTGATCATGCAGAATCTTCTGCACAATGATCTCGCTTCACCGGGCACCCTGGGCGTGGCGGACGGTTCATCCCTGTTCGTGACGCTGTACGTTGCCCTCATCGCAAAAAAGATCGATCAGCCGGTGCTTCTTCCTGTACTGGCGCTGGCAGGAGGCCTGCTGTCTTCCCTGATCATCTATCTTCTCGGCACGAAGAAGGGGAAGCCGATCTCATCCACCAAGCTCATTATGACCGGTGTTGCCATGGGCGCGTGCTACTCGGCCGCCGGCACCTTTGCCATGTATGTACTGGATGAAACACAGCTGGAATTCATCCAGCGCTGGCAGTCCGGAGAGCTGTGGGGCACACAGTGGCAGTACATACTGATCCTGGCAGTCTGGCTGGCAGGATTCCTGGCCGTGCTGATGTACAACGCAAGAACACTGAACGTGATCCATCTCGGCTATGATACGGCGACCGGACTCGGCGTCAGCATGAAGACATCGTTTTCCTTTCTGGCGTTTCTAGCCGTAGGATTATCTTCCGCTTCGGTCGCGTTCGGCGGCAACTTCTTCTTTCTCGGACTGATCGGTCCGCATATTGCCCGCCGCATTGTCGGAACGGATGCCCGTTATCTGATTCCGGCAGCCGGCATCGTTTCTGCTGTGATCATCGTTTCGGCTAATATTCTTGTTGAAAACGTTCCGGTATTCATCAATATACCGACCGGAATCTTTGTTTCGATCCTGGCGGTTCCGTATTTCCTGTATCTTCTGGTGAAAGCGAGGTAATGACTGATGGACTATGCTGTAAAGACCGGCCATCTTGCGGTCGGATATGAAAAAACGATTATTGTCAGAGATTTTGATGTGGCTTTTGAAAAAGGAAAGATCACATCGATCATCGGCGCCAACGGATGCGGAAAGTCCACGGTGCTCAAAGCAGTCGGACGCATCATTCCAAGCGCTTCCGGAACAGTGATCATCAATCAGACGGATATCCGGGAGATGAGCAGCAAAGAAATTGCCAGACAGATGGCGATCCTGCCTCAGACTCCGAGCGCACCCGGCACCCTGACCTGCACGGAGCTGGTTTCCTACGGCCGTTTTCCCTATCAGAAAGGCTTCGGAAAACTGACCAGAGAAGACAGGGAGATCGTTGAATGGGCTTTGAAGCAGACAAATATGTATGAATTTAAAGACCGGGAGATCGCATATCTTTCCGGCGGCCAGAGACAGCGTGTCTGGATCGCCATGGCGCTTGCCCAGCAGACCGGCATCATACTGCTGGATGAGCCGACGACATATCTGGATCTGTGCCATCAGCTGGAAGTGCTGGAACTGCTGAAAAAGCTGAATCAGGAAGATGGGTGCACGATCATCATGGTGCTTCATGATCTCAATCTTGCCTCAAGGTATTCCGACAGACTGCTGGCGATGAGATCCGGTGATGTATTTGCCTATGGGGTCCCGTCAGAAGTATTTACGGAAAAAATGCTGGCGGAATGTTTCCGCATTGACGGCAGGATCGTCAGCGATCCGGAAAACGGCAAGCCGCTGTGCATCAGCTATGACCTGCTGGAGAAAAACAGATGAAAAAGACGGCACTGATCATACTGACAGGGATCCTGATGACAGGCTGTGCAGGAAGGAAAGCGTCACTGCCGGAAGCGAAGGACGGCATCATCGATCTGCCTGGAGACATATCATATGCGGAGATCACTGTCAGTGATACAGCGGACACGCTGCAGAAACTGGCAGAAGAGGCTGACAGTGTGATCTTTCTCGGTGAAACGGACATGCACTGGTGGAAGGCGGAAGGAAGTCTGTATGATGAGCTGCGCAGTGATCCGGCGGGAACCCTGGGCAGAGCTCTGCAGATCTCACTTCTTGGTCATTCGTTTTATGAAGCATATGATGATTCACGTCTTGCGGAAGGGTATATCGGCATACGTTTTGCGCCTCTGAGGGAGTATGCCCTGGAGTCGCCGCCGCTTCCGGAGATCAGAGAAGTCAGATCGCTGGATCTCTGTGCGGATCTTCTGAAAGGGGACCGGTCATCGTATACATATATGACTCTGCCTGTGCAGCACACAGTTCACAGAGGATATCTGCTCTGTGAAAACAGTGAACAGCTGGCTTACGCGGCAGAATACGGATATATACCGGCTGCTGAAGAGAATACGCCTGCATACGAGATCCTGAAAAAAGCGACCGGCATCCTTTCTCTGTTCAAAGGATGCACTGACAGCGAAACAGAACTGTACAGTGCCGTCTACCGCTATGTTCTGCAGAATGTGCATTATGATTACACGACACTGATGTATATGGACGCCCGCGGCAGACAGAACAGAGTGTTTTATCTGGAAGGGGCACTCATGGATGAACATGCGGTCTGTGACGGCATGTGCAAGGAGATCCTGCTGCTGTGCCGGCTTGCCGGAATTAAGGCGCACCACATCGGCGCAAGAAACGGTGACAGCGGGCATGCCTATCTGTATGTCAGATGTGACGGACAATGGTACCTGAGCTGTCCGACGTATGGATCGCTGACCGCGGAGACAAAAAATGGAAAACGGCTTGATTATCATACGATGAACTACATGTTAACGGATCTTGATACAAATATGGACGGCTGGCCGTATGTTTCTGACGCGCTGCCGGAAGTCAGGGAAGCAGTGCGTGACTGTGAGCCGTATGATTCATGGAGCCATACACATATTTCTGCGGAAGGCAGGGAATATACGCTTCATCCGGAAAGTACGGAAGAAGCACTTGCCGTCCTGCATGAAGCAGTCCGGATGCAGAAAGAACTCGGGATCGCCGTGGAATGCGAACTCTGCGGAAATGCAGATCTTCTGAGGAAGACTTACACCGCTTTGAAAGAAGAAGGCACGGACGTGATGTATTTTTCGGGCGGGACCTTTGCGGGACAGCGGCTTCAGATCTATGTGATCGGAGGGAACGGCTGATGAAACGGATCATTTGTCTGACTGCGGCCCTGCTGTTATGCGGCTGTCAGATCAAAGAGCAGAGAAGCGGATACAGAGAGATCACAGAAGGGAAGACCTTTATTGATGATCTGGCGGAAACGGAGCTGAAAAAGCCGGCGCGGACGATCACTTCAGAAGAGGATCTCCGGCAGATCCTGGACTGGATGGCATTTTACCGGATCAGTGATACAGTCTGGTTTGATGTGGATGAGCAATATGCCGCAGAACTGCTGAATCCATATCCTGTATTCACAAAAGCATATGCTTCGGCAGATCTGGCGGATGTGTATGCGGCACATCTGGACGATACATACTATTCAGACTTCAGGATCGTCGGCATCAGTCATTCCATGTCAAAAGAGATCGCTTCTGCCGCTCCTGCAAATATCCCTGACATACCGGTGGTTCCTTCTTTTGACTACAGGACCGACGGTGATTATATCTGTGAAGAAGATCCCGGAAAGGAAGCAGTGAGCTGTGAAAACGGCGAGCAGCTGTATTATCTGGTGATGAACGGATACCGTCCGCTTCCGGCAAAGAACAGCATGGCTGAAACGCTGTACGCAGCCGCAAAAGATGTCCTGCATAAAGTGATTCGCAGGGATATGAATGACTTTCAGAAAATCAAGGCAGTCTATGACTGGCTGACAACAGAAGTCAGATATGACAGAGATACGGCATATTCTTCCGATACATACCTTGTCAGAGAACAGGCATATTATCTGGAAGGCGTGTTTCTGAATCACTGCGCAGTGTGCGACGGCAAATCCAAGGCGTATGCGCTGCTGCTGAACATGCTGGGCATTCCCTGTTTCAGAACGACCGGCGTCAGCGAAGCCGGAGATCATGCCTGGAACATGGTGGAACTGGACGGCAGCTGGTATATATCCTGTACGACCTACGGTCAGAAGAATGCGGAGAAGACGCTCGGAAGGATCATTCCGGATTATTCCATTCTTCTTGCGGACAAAGACACCGCATACGGAAGCGAATGGGGATATCAGCCGCAGAAACACCGGGAGACTGCCGCAAAACTGGAGAGCAGTCCGTATGACGTCTATCAGGCAATGTCAGATATTGACGGGATCTCCCTGAAGATCAGAAACCTGGATGATCTGAAAAAACTCATTGCTTTCTGTGAAGACTGCTGTGAAGGGGAATACAAAGCAGAATTCATCTGTGACAGCAGTGATCCGGCCGCTTTTGAAGCGGAAATGATCAGATATCTTGAAGGGCTGAATCAGTTTCAGCTCATCCCTGTAACATACAAAGGAGGAAATGCATACGCTCTGCTGTGCATAAAAGAATGATGAACGGAAAAGAACTGAATGAAAAAGCAACGGAATACCTGATGAACCATGACTACGATAAAGCCATGGAATACTATCTCAGCGCAGCTGAAGAAGGGAACTGGCTGGCGATGTACAATATCGCCTGCATGTATTACTTCGGAGACGGCCCTGAACGGAATGTCAGAGAGGCGCTAGCCTGGTTTCTGAAGGCGGCTGAATGCGGCGATCCGGAAGCAGCAAGCAGAGCCGGAACGCTTCAGCTGAGCGAACCGGAAGTGCGGGATGAACAGAAAGCGTTCGCCTGTTTCCTGAAAGCGGCAGAGCACGGATCGCTTTCCGGCATGGGGAATCTCGCGCTGTGCTTTCTGGAAGGAACAGGCACAGAACAGAACATTGAAGAAGGGCTAGCCTGGATGGAACAGGCATCTGCGAAAGGCAACGGCATCGCTTCTTTGAAAATGGGCGAATACTTTGAAAGCGGAACGTATGTTCCCAGTGATGAAAAAAAGGCCGCGGAATACTATGAACGCGGCATGAAACAGAGATATGCGCCTGCCATTGAGAAACTGGCGAAGCTGTATGAAGAAGGCCGCGGTGTGGCGCAGGATCGTACAAGAGCGGAAGAACTTCGGAAACTTGCTTCGGAAACACCTGATGAAGACTGAAAAAAGCGCGTGATGCGCTTTTTCAATAGTTGTCTCTTTCCAGGACCGTGATGCTTTCAATATGCGGTGTGTTTGGAAACATATCGAAGGGGATCACGGATTCCACGTGATAGTGATGCTTCAGCTCCTTCAGATTCCTTGCCAGGGTGGCAGGATTGCAGGAGATATAGATGATCTTCTTCGGCAGGACCTTCATGATCGCTTCGATCATGTTGTCATCCATGCCGGAGCGCGGCGGGTCAGCAAGCAGACAGCCGATCTCGCCGTTTCTGGCAGCTTTGTACAGTCCGTCGGCAGCGTCAGCGCAGAGGAACTTCGCGTTTGTGATGTGATTGATGCGGGCGTTTTCTTCTGCGTTTCTGACCGCGTTCCGGACGGATTCAATGCCGATGATCTCTTTTGCCTTGCCGGCAGCCATCAGGCTCATTGCCCCGACGCCGCAGTAAGCTTCGACCAACAGACCGCATCTGTCGATCTTCGATACCGCTGTTTCGTATAGCTTTTCTGCCTGCGGACGGTTGAGCTGGAAGAATGAATCAGGGGAAAGACGCAGCTGTATGCCGTGCACGCTGATCTCCATCTGATCATCGCCGGCGATCGTTTTCACGGATGTCAGAAGACTGACAGGATTCTTTTCAGTATTGACGGACTGATGCACACCTTTGACGTATGGAATGTGCATCAGATCACTGATCGTTTCATCGTTCAGTTTTTCTTTGCCGGTGATCAGGGTGACATGTGCCTGTTCATCCAGGACTCTGACCATCACGCCGCGGATGCCTTTGCGCGTCTTGGCGTCATATGCTCTGATCCGGTGATCATTCAGAACACGGAGCACATCTTTGCGCACGGTTTCCAGCAGCGGATCATGAACGGCGCATTCGGCAACGCTCATGAAATGGTTGGAACCTGCTTTGTACATTCCTGTAACAAGTTTTCCGTCAAACATGGCAGCCGGCAGCCGGCACTGATTCCGGTAACCTGTGATCTGCGGGGAAGGACGGAATTCACGGATGAAGTGCCGCTTTACGTTGCCGTATTTCAGCAGCGCTTCGGCAAGCAGTTCTTTCTTCCATTTCAGCTGTTCTTCATATTTCATGATGAACAGGGGACAGCCGCCGCAGGCTTTCTGACAGCGGCAGTCACAGCGTTCCCGTACCGGGGAGAAGCGGATGATCTTCTTCGCTGCGGCACGCATGTATGTTTCATGTTTTTCCGTGATCTCGACTTCTGCCGTTTCCCCCGGCAGTACGCCGTCACAGAAGACAGGCACGCGGTCAATGTAGCCGATGCCTTCACCGTTGATTCCCATTTTTCTGCATGTGATCTTCATCATTTTCACCAGAGTACCGCAAGGGATGTATCAGAACAGAATGTCTCCAGGCCGTAGATCAGATAAACATCTGTAGTGGCCGGATCGGTTATGGATCTTGAGACCTGATCGCGGTAGTAGCGCAGATCGAACAGTTCGATCTCGCTGTATTCTGCGCACAGGTACGGAACCAGGATATGCGAGAAGCTGTCCTTGATCAGCACCGCTTTCTTTCCGGAAGGATTGCTGGTCCTGATCGTGACATGGGCATGGTTGCCGTCGATATAATACGTGTATTTGTCTTTTTCCTGCAGTCTGGAATCAACGAACAGGCTGTTTGACGTATTGCCGTTTTCATAGGTCATCTCAGCTTTGTACGGGATGACGGGATCCATGCGGTACAGCTCGTCTCCTTTTGTGCGGAAGGCGCCGGAACGGGAATACATCGTTCCCCGGAAGTCGTCGCTGACTTTCGTATAGGTGAATTCCTCCGGTTCCTTTTTCAGAACGCTCTGACAGATCGCTGTATATCCGGCATAGGCGCCGGCAGCGTTCCAGTGATGATCGGTGCGGAAGTACATGTCCTGTCCGGTCCCGATCTTGGCGGCAGCGTCGATGAAGTTCTGATCACTGAAGGAGGAAGCGATCTCTTCCAGCAGTTTTGCTTCATTGACATTGGAAGCGAAGAGGGGAAGGAATTTCTTTTCTCCCTGGCTGGCGCCGGGCACCAGCATGATGTTCATCCTGATGCCGGTGTCTTTCGCGAACTGATTCACATAGCTGATGTTGCTGTCGAGGATCTTCCGGTCAAAGTCGAGGAACTGCTGGATCAGCCGTCCGTTACCGCCGAAATATACTTCATTGTTTTCGATTGCGCCGGCCGTCCTGCGCATCGTGGACTTTGCCTGGATCCAGCTGTCTCTGCCGATGAACTGATCGGAGAACCAGTTCTCAAATTCAGTATCGAAGTCACCGAACAGGATATTTTTTATGGAAGCATCCGGAGCTTTGGCCAGGACCCGGTTCTCATTTTCCGAGAAGGTCTTTTCCGGTGTGAACAGATTCAGGACGGTATAGGAAAAGATGAATGCCAGGAAGACCGCGCAGGTGATCAGATTCATCAGATTTTTCGTGTTGAGTTTCTTCATACAGTTTTCCCTCATCAGAACCGGAAGTACAGGAACGGGTTATAGGAAGCATCCACGATAAAGGCTGTGCAGGCGAACAGGCCGGCAAGCACAAGGATGGGAAGAACATAGCGGAACCATTTCTGTTCTGTCAGATGCCATCTGGTTTTGTACAGCGGCGTGCTGGCAAATACACAGACTGCGAGCAGAACGAAATTGCTGCGGAGGAAGTACAGGGTCGTCATATCGGCGATGCGCGGCGCTTTGCCGAACATCATCGCAAGATAGGACAGTGCTTTTGAGAAATCCGTAAAGGCAAACAGCACCCACGCGATCAGTACGATCACCATCGTGTAAACGTGAGCTGCCCAGGCCGGTGCTTTTTCCAGCTGCTTCAGCAGGAACAGCTTTTCAATGATCAGAATGATGCCGTATAATACGCCCCACATGACAAAGTTCCACGAGGCACCGTGCCAGAAGCCGGTCAGCAGCCAGACGACCATGATATTGAAGATCTGTCTGGGGAAGCCTTTGCGGTTGCCGCCGAGGGGAATGTATACATAGTCGCGGAACCAGTAGGAGAGGGACATATGCCACCTGCGCCAGAATTCCGTGATGGATCTTGAAATGTATGGATAATTGAAGTTTTCAAGGAAGTCAAAGCCGAACATTTTGCCAAGACCGATCGCCATGTCAGAGTATCCGGAGAAATCAAAATAGATCTGGAAGGCATAGCAGATGATGCCGATCCATGCGGTCAGCACGCTGTTGCGGGCGTAAGAGAGGGAAGAAATGGTCTCCCAGACAGCTCCGGCGCTGTTGGCAAGCAGCACTTTTTTGCATAATCCGCACATGAAGCGGCTGATGCCGGCACTGAATTTATCAATGGAATGGGTGCGCTTTTTCAGCTGGGCGGCGATGTCGCGGTACCGGACGATCGGACCGGCGATCAGCTGCGGAAACATCGTGACATACGATCCGAACCAGATCACGGAACGCTGGGGATCCGTGTCATGGCGGTAGATGTCGATCGGATAGGACATTGCCTGAAAGGTATAGAAGCTGATGCCGATCGGCAGTCCGAGCTTCAGCGGTCGGATAAAGGAAACACCGAGCGCGTTCAGATTTGCCGCGAAGAAGTCAAAGTATTTGAAGAAGCCGAGCAGAAGCAGATTCAGGGCAATGCACAGGATCAGGAACTTCTGGGCGATGACCCGGTTTTTGTCGCGGTATTCACCGATCATCTTTCCGAAATACCAGTTGAACAGGATCGAAAAGATCATCAGCAGAACATAGACCGGTTCACCCCATCCGTAAAAGAAAAGACTCACCAGAAGCAGTACAAAGTTTCGGTACCGCAGAGGAGAGACAAAATAAACCAGCAGAACTGCCGGAAGATAAGCGAATAGAAATGTCAGGCTGCTGAAAATCATAGGCACACTCCGTTCATATCCTTGTTATTATAGCAATCCTGTGCATGAATGAACAGAAAAAGCAGGACCTGAGTACTGTTAATCAGTTCCGACTGTGGTAAGATAGTCGCAAGGTGTGATGATGAAACTGAATGAGCTGAAAGCAGGACAGACCTGTGTAATTGAAAATGTCGGCGGTGAAGGCGGCCTGCGGAATCATTTTCTGGATATGGGAGTGATCCCGGGAGCCCGGGTCACGATGATCAAGCTGGCGCCGATGGGTGATCCGATGGAACTGCGGATCCACGGATACGAACTGACCCTGCGGCTGGATGATGCCGCGAAGATCACGGTGGAGCTGGCAGGTGAAGAGGAAACGGTGATTTCCCCGGAACCCGAACCGCTGCCGAAAAAGAAAGAACATCCCGGCCTCGGTGAAGCCGGCAGATACCATTCCCACAAAGACGAGCATCCGCTTCCGGAAGACAGAAAGCTGCGCTTTGCGCTGGCCGGCAATCAGAACAGCGGCAAGACAACGCTGTTCAACCAGCTGACCGGATCCAACCAGCATGTGGGCAATTTCCCCGGTGTGACCGTCGAAGGAAAAAGCGGCGTGATCCGCGGTTATCCGAATACCCAGGTCATGGACCTGCCGGGTATCTATTCTCTGTCCCCGTATACGGATGAAGAGATCATTTCAAGAGAGTATATTATCCGCGAGAAGCCGGAAGGCATTATTGATATCGCGGATGCGACAAATCTGGAGAGAAACCTGTATCTGACGCTGCAGCTGATGGAACTGCATGTTCCGATGGTCCTGGCGCTGAACATGATGGACGAGCTGCGCGGCAACGGCGGCTCTGTCGATATCAACCGGATGGAGGAAATGCTTGGCATTCCGGTCATTCCGATCAGCGCTGCGAATAATGAAGGCGTTGACGAGCTGATCCGCCATGCGGTCCATGTCGCGAGATACCAGGAATTCAGCGGCCGTGATGACTTCTGCGGTGAAGACGACCACGGCGGTGCGGTCCACAGATGTCTGCACGGCATCATGTATCTGATCCGCGACCACGCGGACAGAGCCGGGATCCCGATCCGTTTCGCGGCGACCAAATGCGTGGAAGGGGATCAGGCGATCATCAATGAACTGAAGCTGGAACCCAATGAGCAGGAAATGCTGGAACACATCATTTCGCAGATGGAACAGGAAAGAGGCCTTGACCGGGCAGCTGCCATCGCGGACATGCGTTTCTCATTCATTGAAAAAGTGACTGCGGCATGCGCCCGGAAGCCGAAGGAAAGCAGGGAGCGGGAACGCTCGGAAAAAGCTGACCGCATCCTGACCGGCCGGTATACTGCACTGCCTGCCTTTGCCGGCATCATGGCACTGATGTTCTGGCTGACGTTCCATGTGCTCGGACTGCCGCTGCAGGATCTGCTTGCGGAAGGCATCAGTTATCTTGCCGAAGCCTGCGATGCGATGCTGCTGCGCTGGGAAGTGAGCGATGTGCTGCGGTCGCTGATCCGCGACTGTCTCTTTGAAGGCGTCGGCACCGTGCTCAGCTTCATTCCGATCATCATTCTTCTGTTCTTCTTCCTTTCCATTCTGGAAGACAGCGGATATATGGCGAGAGTGGCATTTGTCATGGACAAGGCGCTGCGTCGTCTCGGCCTTTCCGGACGTTCGATCGTTCCGATGCTGGTAGGCTTCGGATGCAGCGTGCCGGGCGTCATGAGTACCCGGACACTGCCTTCCGAGCGGGACAGAAACCTGACGGTCATGCTGATCCCGTTTATGAGCTGTACGGCAAAGCTGCCGATCTACGCATTCTTCACCGCCGCATTCTTCCCGAAATACGCGGCCCTGGTGATGGTCGGATTATATCTGTTCGGCATCCTGATCGCTGTGCTCACGGCGCTGACAATGAAAAAGACGCTGTTCAAAGGCGAAGCTGTCCCGTTTGTCATGGAACTGCCGAACTACCGTCTGCCAAGAGCGAAGAACGTCATGCAGCTGCTCTGGGAAAAATCGGAAGATTTCTTCCGCCGGGCATTTACGGTCATTCTGATCGCAACGCTGGTGATCTGGGTGCTGAAGACATTCGATCCCGGCTTCCATATGCTGAGCGAAGAAGAAATGGCAGACAGCATCCTTGCCTATACCGGTTCGCTGATCGCGCCGCTGCTGAAGCCGCTTGGCTTCGGCGACTGGCGCATGGCGACCGCGCTGATCACCGGCTTTATTGCCAAGGAAAGCGTTGTCTCCACGCTGCAGGTCCTGTTTGGCTCCGTATCGGTATCCGCTGCCATGACGCCTCTGTGTGCTGCCGGCTTCCTTGTCTTCTGTCTGCTGTATACGCCGTGTATCGCGGCTGTCTCCGCGATCCGCAGGGAACTGGGCAGAGGCAGAGCATGGTCGATCGTCCTGTATCAGTGCACCATTGCCTGGGTCTGCGCGCTGATCGTCCGGCTGATCGGGCTGGCTGCCGGATTCTAGAAACAGAAAGCTCTGAAACAATTCAGGGCTTTTTTCATTCAGCTTGCGTTTGTGTTTCAGAATTGACAGGTTGCTTTCAATAATTCCAGAGATTAAAATGAATTTGTATGGGTATACCCATTATAGGAGGAGAAGAAATGAAGAAGTTCCTTACAACACTCTTAACCGGTGCTATGTGCTTCAGCCTCGCTGCCTGCAGCGGCACAAAACCCGCAGAGGGCGGCAGCAGCAAGGGTGAAGGAGAACCCGCTGGTGAAAAGACACCTGAACCGGCAGCTGATGCAGCAGTCAAAGTTGCGATGGTAACAGACTATGGTGATATTACAGACCAGTCTTTCAACCAGACAACGTATGAAGCATGCAAGGCTTTCGCAGAAGCAAACAAGCTGACATTCAATTATTTCAAACCTGCTGACAACGCAGATGCTGACCGTGTCACATCCATCGAACAGGCAATCGAAGAAGGCTACAATGTCATCGTTATGCCGGGATTTGCATTCGCAAATGCAATTTATGAAGTAGCTCCGCAGTATCCTGACATCAAGTTCGTTGCTCTTGACGTTTCCGAAGGCGATCTGACAGCTTACGGAAAGAGAGAATTCAAGGCTGACAATGTTTACTCTGCAGTTTACCAGGAAGAACTCGCTGGGTACATGGCAGGTTATGCAGCAGTCAAGCTCGGCTACAAGAAGCTCGGATATCTTGGCGGCATGGCTGTTCCGGCAGTTGTCCGTTATGGATACGGTTATGTTCAGGGCGCAGATGCAGCAGCAGCTGAGCTCGGACTTACAGATGTTGAGATCAAGTATGTTTACGGCGGTGCTTTTGCCGGCGATCCTGATATCACAGCTGTTATGGACACATGGTATGGCGCAGGCACAGAAGTTGTCTTCGCTTGCGGCGGCGGCATCTTCACATCTGCAGCAGAAGCAGCTAAGAAAGTCAACGGCAAGGTCATCGGCGTAGACGTTGACCAGGCAGGCATCATTGACGGCGGCTACGGCGCAGGCATGACAGTTACTTCCGCTATGAAGGGTCTGGCTCCGACAGTAAAGACAGTCCTCGGCGCGATCGTTGACGGCAAGTGGGATTCCTACAAGGGCAAGATCGAGACTCTGGGTCTGGTTTCTGAGAATCCGGATGACAACTATGTACAGCTGCCTTCCACAACACAGTTTGCTGACGGCAAGTTCACAGCTGATGATTACAAGACACTCGTTGCCAAGATGTTCAAGGGCGAGATCAAGGTTTCCTCTGATACAGAAAAGGAACCTGCAGTTACTGCAATCAAAGTTGACTACCAGGGCAACATTAAGTAATTGGATAAAATTAGACTGACAGATGCTTTCATCTGCCGGTCTTTTTTTTTATAATAAAAGGTGATAATCACAGGAGGAAAACGATCATGGATGCTCCATATGCAATAGAGATGCTGAACATCACCAAACGTTTTCCCGGAATCATTGCGAATGATAATGTTACCATTCAGCTGAGGAAGGGCGAGATCCTCGCACTTCTCGGTGAGAACGGTGCCGGCAAATCAACACTGATGTCGGTGCTGTTCGGACTGTATCAGCCGGAAGAAGGCACGATCAAGAAAGACGGCAAGGTCGTACAGATCAATGACCCGAATGACGCAAATGATCTGGGGATCGGAATGGTCCATCAGCATTTCAAACTGGTGCAGTGCTTCACGGTGCTGCAGAATATCATCCTCGGCGTGGAAACCACGAAGAACGGTGTTCTGCAGATGGACGAAGCAAGAAAAAAAGTGACAGAGCTGTCACAGAAGTACGGACTGTATGTTGATCCGGACGCAAAGATCGAAGACATTACGGTAGGTATGCAGCAGAGAACGGAAATTCTCAAAATGCTGTACCGCGACAATGAGATCCTGATCTTCGACGAACCGACAGCTGTCCTGACACCGCAGGAAATTGAGGAACTGATGCAGATCATGAAGAATCTTGCCAAGGAAGGCAAATCGATCCTGTTCATTTCTCATAAACTGAATGAGATCATGGAAGTCGCTGACCGGGTCAGCGTACTGCGCAAGGGCAAGTATATCGGAACTGTCAATGTTGCCGATACGACGGAAGCGGAGCTTTCCCGCATGATGGTCGGCCGTGACGTCCAGCTGGTCGTTGAAAAGGGACCTGCTCATCCGGGTGAAGTTGTTCTGGATATCAGTCACATGACAGTCGCTTCTAAGGTCCACAAGAACAACGCTGTCAAAGATGTCTCACTGCAGGTTCGTTCCGGTGAGATCGTCTGTATCGCCGGCATTGACGGCAACGGACAGTCAGAATTTGTCTACGGACTCAGCGGACTGGAACCTCTCGTTTCCGGAAAGATCACACTGTGCGGAAAAGATATTTCCAATGCGAGCATCCGCTCCCGTTCGGAAATGATGAGCCACATTCCGGAAGACAGACACAAGCACGGTCTCGTTCTGGACTATTCACTGGAATACAACATGATCCTGCAGCTGTACTTTGAGCCGCAGTTCACCAGCAAGTCCGGCTTCCTGAAGCGGAAAGAGATCCGCGAATACGCTGACAAACTGATCGGGGAATATGATGTCCGTTCCGGTCAGGGTGCGATCACAGCCGCAAGATCCATGTCCGGCGGCAATCAGCAGAAGGCGATCATCGGCCGTGAGCTGGACAGACCGCATGAGCTTCTGCTGGCAGTTCAGCCGACCAGAGGTCTGGACGTCGGCGCGATCGAAGGCGTACACCGCAATCTGATCAAAGAAAGAGACAGCGGCAAGGCAGTTCTGCTTGTTTCACTCGAACTGGAAGAAGTACTTAATGTTTCCGACCGGATCCTTGTCATGTATGAGGGTGAGATCGTCGGTGAACTCGATCCGAAGAAGACAACTGCAGAAGAACTTGGTCTTTATATGGCCGGTGCGAAGAGAAATACAGGAAAGGAGACGAAGGAATAATGAAAGAGAGCATTTTCAAAAAACCTGGTGTTCAAACCTTATTGTCTTCCCTGATCTGTATTGCTGCAGGTCTTCTGGTTGGATTCATCATTCTGGCAATCATCAATCCTTCCGGTGCCGGAAAAGCAATAATGACAATTATACTGAATTTCATGACTCGTGCTACTCCGGCTGCGAGAATGAAAGTGCTGGGCAATATGCTGACAAAAACAGCCCCGCTGCTGATGTGCGCGCTCAGTGTATGCTTCTGCTATAAAGTCGGCCTCTTCAATATCGGTGCTGCCGGTCAGTATGAGGCAGGTGCATGTGCTGCTCTGTACTGCGCCATTGGCCTTAAGCTTCCATGGTTTGTCTGTCTGATCGCAGCGGGTCTTGCCGGTGCGTTCTTCGGTGCCATTGTCGGTTTTCTGAAGGCATACAGAAATGTCAATGAAGTCATTTCCGGCATTATGCTGAACTGGATCCTGCTTTATCTGACAAATATGATTCTCGGCGTGCCTTCGATCAAAGAAGCGACATCGCCGTATACGATCGTCATCAGTTCGGTAAGCCGCGGAAGTCTTCTTCCAACTATGGGGCTTGGCGCTCTGTTTGCGGATAACAAATACGTGACGATCGCAGTTCCTCTTTCAATCATCATTGCCGTTATCATCTGGGTCGTCCTTGAAAAAACCAAGTTCGGATATGAACTCAGGGCTACCGGTTTCAACAAAGATGCATCCCGCTATGCAGGCATGAAAGAAAAGAAGAATATCATCATCACTCTGGCAATCGGCGGTGCGCTTGCTTCACTCGGTGCGGCATTCCTGTTCCTGTCAGGCTATCAGCAGTGGCAGACAACGATCACTTCCGTTCCGGGTATGGGATTCAACGGCATTGCCGCAACATTCCTCGGCGGACTGAATCCGATCGGAACGATCTTCTCTTCTTACTTTATTCAGTCAATTACCGAGGGCGGTGCCATGATCAACCGTTCCCTGTACCCATCAGAAATCTCCAACCTGATTTCTGCAGTCATCATTTATCTCTGCGGATTTGTTCTCTTCTTCAAGACAGTGATGAATGCCCGCATCAGAAAGAATGAAGAAAAGCTTGCGAAAAAAGCGGAAGGAGGAAATAAATAATGGTACTCCTGGTTCAATATACACTGATCTTCGCGTCCGTTCTGATGCTCGTTGCGCTTGGCGGATGCTTCTCGGAGCATTCCGGCGTCATCAACCTCGGTCTGGAAGGAATCATGGTTCTCGGTGCCCTTGGCGGCGCCCTGGTCATGAATCTGCTTCCGGATATGCCCGCATTTCTGATGGTATTAGTGACAGCTCTCTGTGCTGCACTCTTCGGCATGCTGTATTCCTGTCTGCTCGGTGTAGCGGCAATCAGATTCAGAGCTGATCAGACACTGATCGGTACAGCTATGAACATGCTTGCTACAGCTGTTTCAACCGTATTTGTTTCCTCTTATAACAAATCGATCAATCCTGACAATACGTCTTCCACACTGCAGTATATTCAGCAGAAAAATGCATTTATCGTCAGGATCGGCAGTTTTGAATTCAACTGGTTCATGTTATTTGCAATTATACTGCTTGCGCTCTCCTGGTTTGTTCTCTACAAAACAAAATTCGGACTGCGTCTGCAGGCTTGCGGTGAAAATCCGCAGGCAGCTGACTCCGTCGGCATCAACGTTCATAAGATGAGATGGGCTGGCGTGCTGATCTCCGGCATGCTGGGCGGTCTCGGCGGAATCGTCTATATCCTTTCCGGTGTTTCTGAATGGAAATTCGAAGTCGGTGTTGCCGGCTTTGGCTTCCTGGCTCTGGCGGTTATGATCTTTGGCCAGTGGAAACCTTCAAGGATTGCCGGTGCGGCACTGCTGTTCGGTTTCTTCCGCTCTCTGTCAAACGTCTATACCGGATTCCCGTTCCTTGCGAATCTCGGTATTCCAAGCACAGTCTACAACATGATGCCTTATATCATCTCACTCGTTATTCTGGCATTTACATCCCGGAACTCCAAAGCTCCAAAGGCGGAAGGCCAGCCTTACGACAAAGGACAGAGATAAGTATCTTCAGGCGGTGTTTCATCACCGCCTTTTTTCGTTCACTTACGCATATGCGCATACAATCGTGATACAATAAACGCATAGTATTGTTTCTGCAGGAGATAGAAAATTATGAAAATCGTACTGGAACACATTACCAAAAGGTTTCCTAACCGCAACAAAAAGGAAGGAGGCTTTGTTACTGCTGTTGATGATTTTGATTTTGAAATTCCCGACGGCAAGCTGATCGGCCTTCTCGGACCTTCCGGCTGCGGAAAATCCACGACGCTGAACATGATCTGCGGACTGGAAAACCCGACCGAAGGACGGATCCTGTTCGGCGACGATGATGTTACGAACCTTCCTCCCGAGAACCGCGGCGTCGGCATGGTCTTCCAGAGCTATGCCCTGTATCCGCATCTGACTGTCAGGCAGAACATCAAATTCCCGCTTGAGAATCTGAAGGGGAAAGACAAGATGACAAAGGAAGAGATGGATGCCAAGGCGGAAGAAGCTGCGAGACTCGTGCAGATCGAACAGCTGATGGACCGCAAACCGAGCGAAATGTCCGGCGGTCAGCAGCAGCGTGTCGCGATCGCCCGCGCGCTTGTCAAGCGTCCGCGTGTCCTTCTCCTGGACGAACCGCTGTCCAACCTTGACGCAAGACTCCGTCTGCAGACCCGTGAGGAGATCAAGCGGATCCAGCAGGAGACAGGCATCACAACAGTATTTGTCACCCATGACCAGGAAGAAGCCATGTCCATCTCGGACATGATCGTTGTCATGAGTGCCGGCGTTCTGCAGCAGATCGGCAGACCGCAGGATGTCTATGATGATCCGATCAACCTGTTTGTTGCGAAATTCCTCGGCACACCGGCGATCAATGTCTTTACCGGTGAAGTGAAGAATGAAAAGCTCTGGATCGGAAACGACGCTGTGCTTGACGTAAAGGGAGCACCGGACGGAAAGGTATACGTAGGCATTCGTCCGGAGGGATTCGTTGTTGATGAAAACGGACCGTTTGAAATGAAGGTCAGCCACATCGAAGTGATGGGAAGAGACACAAGCGTTGTCTCCGTACATCCTGCATCCCAGAACGAAACAGTCCGGGCGATCATTCCTTCCGATACAAAGATCAGAAGAGATGTGAAATCCGTCCGCTTCAGACTAAAGCCGTATAAAGTACATCTGTTCGATGCGGAAACTGAAAAACGAATTTATTTTGAGACGGAGTGAGAGTCATGTTCAGAAACAATAACAAAGCATGGCTGTACCTGCTGCCGGCGTTTGCGTTCCTGGCAGTATTCATGATCTATCCGCTGTTTGACGTATTTATCTATTCAGCGGAAGAAGGATACAATTCCGCATCCCAGACGTTCTCCGGTGTCGGCATGTACAACTATTCCTATGTCCTGCATGATCCGTATTTCCTGCAGGCGGTCAAGAATACGTTCCTTCTTGTCATCATCACGGTCCCGCTTTCCACCGGGATCGCGCTGCTGATCAGCGTCGGATTGAATTCCATCCCGAAGCTGAAGGATCTCTTCCAGACGATTTTCTTCCTGCCGTATGTTACCAATACGCTGGCGGTCGGTCTCGTCTTTATGATCCTCTTCAAGAAGACTCCCTACACAGACGGCTTTATCAATATGCTCATCAATTTCTTCGGCGGGAACTCCGTTGACTTTATCGAAGGACCATACTGGGCAAAGATGTTCGTCATGTGCTTCTATACGATCTGGATCGTCATGCCGTTCAAGATCCTGATCCTGACCAGCGCGCTGGCTTCAGTCGATCAGAACCTGTACAAGGCAGCCAAGGTCGACGGAACATCTTCCTGGCGCATCTTCTGGCGGATCACGCTGCCGATGATCTCACCGATGATCTTCTATCTGATCATCACCGGATTTATCGGAGCGTTCAAGGCATATTCCGACGAGGTCGCGATCTTTGGCACAAATCTGAACGCAGCCGGCATGAATACGATCGTCGGCTACGTGTATGACATGCTGTACGGCGACAGCGGCGGCTATCCGTCCTATGCGTCTGCGGCGGCTCTGATCCTGTTTGCGATCGTCCTGACAATTACCGTGATCAATCTTCTTGCCAGAAACAAGAACGACATGATCAGCTGACGAGGTGAGAATATGACAGTGCAGAATGATTTTGAGAAAATAGGCAAGGCCTCGAAGGCAAGAAAAAATACTGTCCGTACGATCACATACATCATGCTTGTGATCTGGGCGCTGGCTGTTCTGTTCCCGTTCTACTGGATGGTCCTGACATCCATCAAAAGCTACGGCGCGTACAACTCGGAATACATTCCCCAGCTGTATACGCTGGCGCCGACCATGCAGAATTATAAGGACGCGTTTACAGCGGTCCCGCTGGCCCGCTACTTCGGCAATACGCTGATCTTTACGGTGATCACGACAGCCGGCATGCTGGCGGTGACTGTGCTTGCGGCATTTGCGTTCGCGAGACTGAATTTCAAAGGCAAGAATCTTCTCTTCACAGGATTCCTGGCTCTGATGATGATCCCGAACGAACTCGTTATTATCACCAACTTCCAGACGATCACGAACCTTGGCATGCGCAATACGTTTGCCGGTCTGATCCTGCCGAGCATCACCTCGGTATTCTATATCTATCTTCTGAAAGAAAACTTTGAACAGATCCCGGATGAGCTGTACAAGGCTGCGAAGGTCGACGGCACCAGTGACTTCAAGTATCTGACAAAAGTCATGATCCCGATCTGTCAGCCGACGATCGTTACGATCACGATCCTGAAGGTCATCGAGTGCTGGAACTCTTATGTATGGCCTCGCCTGATCACTGACAACAGTCTGTATTTCCTTGTTTCCAACGGTATCCAGGAGATCCGTGAAAACGGCTTCGGACGGGAAAACATTCCGGCGATGATGGCAGCTGTCGTTGTCATCTCGATCCCGCTGATCATCCTGTTCCTGATCTTCCATAAGAAGATCATGGCAGGTGTCTCAAGAGGAGGTACCAAAGGATGAAAACAGGAAGAAAACTGCTTGCCGGCGCTGCTGCAGTCCTGCTGGGACTGACGCTGTGCGGATGCCATGGTTCGCAGGGAATGGAAGCCTTCGCGGTGCCGGAGTCATTCGATGAGTCACAGCAGATCACACTGAAGTTCTGGGCCAAGAATGATACCAACATCACCCAGACAAAGATCTACGAAAACGCGATCAGTTTCTTTGAAAAGCTGTATCCGAACATCAAGATCGAGCTGAAGCTGTATACGGACTACGGCAAGATCTATAACGATGTCATCACCAATATCTCCACCAATACGACGCCGAATATCTGCATTACCTATCCGGACCATATCGCGACATATATGACCGGTTCCAATGTCGTCGTTCCGCTGGATGATCTCTTCGCGGACGCAAAATACGGTTTCGGCGGAAGTGAGCTGAAATACGACAGTCCGAAGAATGAAGAAGTCATTCCGGAATTCCTGGATGAATGCGTTCTTCAGGATGCCCATTACGCGATCCCGTATATGCGTTCCACGGAAGCGGTCTACATCAACAAGACCTATGTTGAAAAACTCGGCTATACGCTGCCGGAAGTGCTGACATGGGACTTCATGTTCGAAGTGGCGGAAGCCGCGGTCAAAAAGGACGGGGAAGGAAACTTCCTGATCAACGGCCAGAAGGTCATGATCCCGATCATCTACAAGTCGACTGACAACATGATGATCCAGATGCTGAAACAGAAAGACGCCGGCTATTCGGATGATCAGGGCAATATTGAGATCTTCAATGATACGACCAAAGAACTTCTGTATATGGTCGCTTCCCATGTCAAAACAGGAGCGTTCTCAACGTTCAAGATCTCCAGCTATCCGGCCAACTTCCTGAACGCCGGCCAGTGCATCTTCGCGATCGACTCGACTGCCGGTGCGACCTGGATGGGTTCTGACGCGCCGCTGCTTGATATCAGCGCGGACAAGCTGGTGAAGTTTGAGACTGCCGTCCGTTCTGTACCGCAGTTTGATACGGCGCATCCGAAGATGATCTCCCAGGGTCCTTCGATCTGTATCTTCAACAAGAAAGATCCGCAGACAGTTCTGGCATCCTGGATGTTTGCCCAGTACATGCTGACAAATGACGTGCAGATCGCGTACGCGGAAACCGAAGGATATGTTCCGGTCACTTCCAAAGCGCAGAATTCTGAGACGTATCAGACATATCTGAAGAAAGCAGGGGAAGACAACAAGGATCACTATAACGTCAAGATCTGGGCTTCCGAGCTGCTGAAGGAAAACGTTGCGAATACATTTACAACACCGGTCTTCAACGGCAGTACGTCACTGCGTGATGCAGCCGGCCAGATGATCGAGAACGTCGCCAAGTCCGTGCGCAGAAACGAAACCGTCGACGAAGCGTACATGGAAAAGATGTTCAAAGATGTGACAGCGCTGTACAGACTGGATCAGACAAACAGCTACTCTTCCAGTGAAAAAGCGGATCTTGGTCCGCTGCCTTCCACCGCGAAGATCCTGATCGGATCACTGATCGGCGTCTGGGTACTGATCCTGCTGTATCTCGGCTGGCTCGAACTGAAGAAGAAAAAGAAAAACGCATAAGTGAAAAGAGTCCATGCATATCATATTCCATGGACTCTTTTAATAAGGTACAATAATTGTACAAACAACAGGAGGAGAAATATCATATGAGCTTTCCAAAAGGTTTTTTATGGGGCGGCGCAGTTGCGGCCAATCAGTGTGAAGGTGCGTATCTGGAAGACGGCAAAGGTCTGAGCGTTCCTGACATGCTGCTGGGCGGTGACGTCAATACCCCGAGAACATTCCTTCCGGTAACGGATCCCAACGCTTTCTATCCGTCTCATGAAGCGATCGATTTCTACCATCATTACAAAGAAGACATCGCTCTGTTTGCCGAGATGGGCTGGAATGTATTCCGTCTTTCCATCAACTGGGGCAGGATCTTCCCGAACGGAGATGACGAAGAGCCCAATGAAGCAGGACTTGCTTTCTATGAGAACGTATTCGCGGAATGCAAAAAGTATAATATCGAACCGCTGGTCACGATCTGCCACTATGAGATCCCCTGGGCAATCGTTACAAAGTACGGCGGATTCTCGAACAGAAAGGTCATCGATCTGTTCCTGAAATACTGCGAAGCGATCTTTAAGAGATACAAGGATCAGGTCAAATACTGGCTGACATTCAATGAGATCAATATCGCCTGCATGGGTGAAGGCGGCATCGGAAACCTGTACGGTCTCGGCATCATGGAAGATGAGGACATCAACGCGACAGAACCGATCAAGCTCTCCGCGCTGAAGTCCAACCGTCAGAGAACATTCGAAGCGCTGCACAATGAATTCGTCGCATCCGCAAAAGCTGTTATGCTGGGCCATGAGATCAATCCTGACTTCATGATCGGCAACATGATCTGCCACATCACCGTTTATCCGCTGACACCGGATCCGAAGGACATCCTTGCCTGCACAGTGGAAGACAACTTCAAGAACAACCTGTGCGGTGACGTTCAGGTCAGAGGCGAATATCCTGTCTGGGCAAGAAAATACTTCCTCGACAAGGGCGTAGATCCGTTCTTCATGGACAATGAAGAAGACAAGAAGATCCTGAAAGAAGGTACAGTTGACTTCTACACATTCTCTTACTACATGTCCAACTGCGTCACAACACATACAGGCGCGGAGACAACAGCCGGCAATATGTCCCACGGCGGCAAGAACCCGTATCTGAAAGCTTCCGACTGGGGCTGGCAGATCGATCCGGACGGACTGGAATACACACTCGAATTCCTGGCTGACAGATATCCTGGCGTTCCGCTGATGGTCGTTGAAAACGGCTTCGGTGCATTCGACAAAGTGGAAGAAGACGGATCCATCCACGATCCGTACCGCATCAGCTACTTCAAGTCGCACATCGAATCCATGAAGAAGGCATGTGAAGCGGGCGTTCCGCTGATCGGCTACACGACATGGGGACCGATCGACCTCGTATCCGCAGGCACAGGACAGTACGCGAAGCGCTACGGCTTCATCTATGTCGACAGACATGATGACGGCACCGGCGACTTCTCCAGATCCAGAAAGGATTCCTTCTTCTGGTACAAGAAGTGCTGCGAAAGCAACGGTGAAGACCTGGCATAAGCAGGAATACTATTTGAAGCAGAAGACCGGCATACAGGCCGGTTTTCTTCATACAAAAATAAATAATAAAAGACTGAAAAACGGGTATAATAGAGATATCACGAAAACCGTGAAGGGAGAAAAGAAAATGAAGAATATCAGTAAGGTATTACTGGCATCCGCAATGCTCTTCAGCATGGCGGGCTGCTCTGGAAGCGGCAATGCTTCCAAGGAAGATCCGACAAAGAAATCCGAAGGCGTCATGACATATGCTGAATATGATGCAGCCAAGACAGATGACAAAGTTGTCATCGAAGCGTATGTTCAGGGCAAGCAGTCCTGGTGGGAAAACAAGGCCAACATTTATCTGCAGGACGGCGACGGCGGATACTTCCTGTATGAGCTTCCGATCTCTGAAGAAGACTACAAGAAGCTGACAACAGGCACAAAGCTCAAGGTTGAAGGCTTCAAGACAGAATGGTCCGGCGAAGTTGAGATCGGCGATGGAAAATTCGAGATCGAAGAAGGCAGCTGGGTCGCGACAGCTGAAGATGTCACTGCACTTCTCGGAACAGACGACATGATCAAGAAGATGAACAAACTCGTTGCGTTCAAAGACATGACTGTTGAAAAAGAATTCCAGTACAAGTGGGATGGATCCGGAACTGAAGGCGATGACCTGTACTTCGATGTTTCCAGCAACGGCAAGACATACACATTCACAGTTGAATCCTATCTCTGCGACAAGGACAGCGATGTCTACAAGGCAGTCAAGGAACTGAAAGTCGGCGACAAGGTCGATCTGGAAGGCTTTGCTTACTGGTACGAGGGTCTCAACCCGCATATCACATCCGTCAAGAAAAAGTAAATTCATGACAGCGGAAGCGGATGAAAATCCGCTTTTTTTTCTGATTCATTCTGTTCATCGCAGAAAGAACATGTATAATATGCAGTATGGCAAACAGCAGAAACAAAGATTACTTTAATTTCGAATCGATCAGAGACAGAGAAGGAAATATCGTCTGTTATCACGTGACCATGATCGGCACGATCGAAGCTGACGGCGCTGCGAGGATCCGTACGGATCTCGGCACCAACGCAGACCAGAAGATGGCGTTCGGACGGGTGACTGTCCGCGGTCTGGACCGCAAGATCCGTCTTCTGACGACAGAGACAAACAGCCGTGTCTGGTATCACTCATACAATGAGGAAGAAGGACTTGCGACAGATGTGATCTCCTATACGGCTAAAGACTGGCGGGCAGATGAAGCATTCGCGTTCAACGAAGGAGACAGAGTGCTGGTCGAAGGCAGAGTCTATATCCGTCAGAATGCCGGTGCAGATCCTGAGCGTCTGCCGGAACTGAGCGTCACCGCGACCGGTCTGTTCCTGCTGGGCAGAAGAAGATTCACTTCCATGAACTCTTCCCTGGTCCCCCAGCGCTGACTGAAAAAGTGAAAATGGAAAATGCCGCCTGCCGGCATTTTTTCTTTGGCCTCATGTTTTGTGTACGTTAGTGAAAGAAAAGGGAGTTTCGAAGTATAATAGTACCGATGACTGGCATTGAATACGAAAACTGGTGCGCGCAGTATCTCAGACAGTGCGGCTTTGCACAGATACGAAAAACAAAAGCGACAGGGGATCAGGGCATTGATCTGCTGGCAAGAAAGGGCGGTCTGCTGTTTGGATTTCAGTGTAAATATTATCAGAGTCATGTCGGCAATGAAGCGGTCCAGCAGGCGTATGCCGGAATGAAATACTACGGCTGCGACAAGGCTGTCGTGATGACAAACGGTGAATTTACATCCTCCGCGAAAGACCTTGCGGATGAGACAGGCGTTGTCCTGTGGGACCGTCAGGATCCCGGAACAGAGGCTTCGCCGTTCCGTTTTGTCACGCTGTTTGCTTTTGTGCTTCTGCTGGTGTCTGTATGGCTGCTTGTAAATGCCTGTCTTGGCAAAGATGAAAGCATGATCCTGCTGATGACAGCGGCAGTACTGGAAAGCGTCTTTGCGCTTTGTTCGCATCACAGTACCGGCTGTACGGGACTGAGCATCATTTCTGCATTTCTGTTTCTGACAGCTTCCTGCTTTGTCAGCGGACAGGGTACGGTCTATGAGATCTGCCGTATCGCGGCGCTGCTTGCGGCACTGCTGCAGATGATGCGATGGACGATCATCCGGAAGCGGAATATGCGGGTCTGGATCACACGACACCGGAAGGAGATCCGGGAGCTGATGCATGAGGATCTGACGAAGATCGGCGGAAAGCTGGCTGAGGTCTTCAGCATGGACTTCGGGAAAACAGTCACTGTAAAAGAAGCTGTCCGGCATCGTGACGGAACATGTGAATTTGTATTTCACTCCGCCGGCAATACCGCGCAGCTGCTGGAAGATGAAGAAAAGGAACTGAATGAGATGACACAGTGTTATGAGCTGAAAGCGCTCAGTGAAAGACAGTTCCGGGTGCGGATGAAATAGTCCGCGGATAAGAAAGGTTGATAGTATGAAGTATGATGTAGTGATTATCGGAGCCGGTCCGGGCGGGATCTTTTCCGCCTGGGAACTGATGAAAAAAGCGCCTGATCTGAAGATCGCGGTGTTTGAATCAGGCAATCCTCTGGAAAAAAGAAAGTGCCCGATCGACGGGGAAAAGGTGACCTCCTGCATACGCTGTCCGAGCTGCGCGATCATGAACGGCTTCGGCGGCGCCGGAGCGTTTTCCGACGGAAAATACAACATCACAAATGATTTCGGCGGAACGCTGTATGAATACATCGGGCGGGCCAAAGCACTTGAGCTGATGCATTATGTTGATGATATCAACATGGCGCACGGCGGCAGAGGGACGAAGATGTATTCCACAGCCGGATCGGAATTCAAAAAGGTCTGCATTCAGAACAAGCTGAAACTGCTGAATGCTTCTGTCAGACATCTCGGCACAGACATCAATTACATCGTGCTTGGCAATCTGTACAATGAGATGAAAGACCACATGGACTTCTATTTCCGCACGCCTGTGGATCATATCAGAAAGACAGAGAACGGATATGAGATCATCTGCGGCGATCAGGTCACGGAATGCGATAAATGCATCGTTTCTGTCGGCCGTTCCGGTTCCAAGTGGATGGAGAAGATCTGCCAGGAGATGGATATCCCGACGCATTCGAACCGGGTCGATCTCGGTGTACGCGTAGAGCTGCCGGCTGTTGTCTTCCAGCATATTACCGACCGTCTGTATGAAGGCAAGATCGTCTATACGACGGAAAAATTCGAAGACAGTGTCCGTACCTTCTGCATGAATCCCAACGGCATCGTCGTCAACGAGAATACGAACGGCATCGTAACGGTCAACGGCCACAGCTTTGAAGATGCCGCCAAGAAAACAGAGAATACCAATTTCGCGCTGCTGGTCTCCAAGCACTTCAGCGAGCCGTTCCATGATTCCAACGGATACGGCGAAAGCATTGCCAGACTGTCCAACATGCTGGGCGGCGGCGTCATCGTCCAGCGCTTCGGCGATCTCGAACGGGGCAGAAGAAGCACGCCGGCAAGGATCGAAAGAGGCAGTGTTCGTCCGACTCTGAACGCGACGCCGGGTGACCTTTCCCTGGTACTGCCGAAGCGGATCCTGGACGGTATTATCGAAATGATCTATGCACTGGACAAGATCGCACCGGGAACAGCGAATTTTGATACGCTTCTGTATGGCGTGGAAGTCAAGTTCTATAACATGGAAGTCGTTCTGAACAGCCGTCTGGAAAACGAAAAGTATCCTGGCATGTTCATCATCGGCGACGGCTCCGGCGTAACGCATTCACTTTCTCACGCATCTGCGTCCGGTGTCTATGTCGCTGATCTGATCGTGGAGGAACACGCATGAAATACAATGAGCGCATGCTGGAGATCGCCGAACAACTGATCGCTGTCAGCAGTGTCAACGAGACGGCAGGGGAGAAACAGATCGCGGATGTCCTGGAAACAATGCTCCGCTCATTTCCGTATTTTCAGAAACATCCTGATCAGGTGATCCGGGTGCCGCTGAAAGATGACCCGCTGGAAAGAGCAAGCATTCTTGCGCTGCTGATCGGTGAAAAAGAAAAACGAAGCGATACACTGCTGTTCCATGGCCACACCGATACCGTCGGCATCGATGACTTCGGCGCGATGAAGCCGTACGCGTTCTCACCGCGTCTGCTGGCGGAAAAACTGAAGGACGCGGATCTTGAGGAAGAAGTCAGGAATGATCTTCTGTCGGGCGACTATATGTTCGGCCGGGGAAGCTGTGATATGAAGAGCGGCGACGCTGTGTTCATCGGTCTGCTGGAAGAACTGAGCGCACATCCGGAAATGCTCAGCGGCAACATCCTGCTGTCGCTCAATCCGATGGAGGAATCGCTGCAGCTGGGGATCCTGAGCGCGCTGGAAGCGTTTGAGGATCTGAAAGAAAAGTATGGACTGACGTATCAGCTGGCGATCAACAACGACTATATCTGTCCGCTGTTTGCCGGCGATACAGTCAAAACACTGTATACCGGCGTTGTCGGCAAAGTGCTTCCCTGCGTCTATATCAGGGGAAAAGAGACCCATGTGGGTCAGTGTTTTGAAGGCTTTGACGCCTCCGCTGCTGCAGCCCGTCTGGTGTCCGGGATCTCTCTGAATACAGATCTGATCGATGGCTATGAAGGTGAATATACAATGCCGCCCAGTGTCCTGAAAATGAAGGATCTGAAGACAAGCTACAACGTGCAGACAGCCTGTGAGGCATTTGTTTACTTCAACTGGTTCCTCCATCAGGCATCGATCGACAGCGTGACAGAACATGTCCGCAAAGCTGCGGAAGAAGCGATGCGTGACACACTGAGAGATACGCTGAAACAGGCAGATCTCTTCCGGGAAAGGACCGGCCAGAAGACTGGAAGCCTGCATGTCAGCTGCCGCGTCATGACATACAATGAGCTGAGAAATGAGCTCATTGAAAAGGGATATGATCCTCATCAGCTGGAGAAAGAAGAACAGCGGATCCTGAGGGAACAGCAGGCATTGGGAACAGATGTCCGAGAGATCCCGATCGCGCTGATCCGTTTCCTGCTGGATCAGGCAGGCATTGGCGATCCGACGGCGGTGATCTATTACGGCGCCCCGATCTGTCCGCACAATACCCTGCAGAAAGAAGACGGATCCATCATTGAGGACCTTGGAAAGATCACGAAAACAGTCAGCGCAGAGACCGGTGACGAATTCCGCATCATGCGTTTCTTCCCGTCGCTTTCGGACAGCAGCTATCTGAAGCTGGATGAATCGGAAGCGTCTCTGCAGGCCTGGATGGACAACTTCCCCGGATACGGAAAGCTGTATGAGGTGCCGCTGGACGCGATCCGCCGGCTGAACATCCCGGCTGTGGATTTCGGCTGTTACGGCAAAGATGCTCACAAGCGTTATGAAAGAGTGAATGTACCGTATACATTCCATACGCTCCCGATCCTGTTAACGGAAACACTGAAATACTACGGATACCTGAAGGAGGAAGTATGTCCCGGATCAAAACTGTAAGACAATTTGTCGAAGAAAAACTGAAAAGTCTGCCATCCGATAAGCGGAACAAAGCACTTGCCCATCTCAACGGCGTTTCAATGGCTGCCGGCATCATTGCGGACAAGCGTGGAGAAAATGTCGAATGCGCCTGCATCGCCGGTCTCCTGCATGACATGCAGGCATACACGAGCGGCTCGTATGACGATCACGCCCACCTCGGTGCGAAGCTGGCTGAGAAGTATCTGAAAAAGCTGGATATCGTGACGGAAGAAGAAAAGGAAATGATCTGTTCCGCCATCTATCATCACGATGACAAAGCCTCTGTTGACGCGCCGTTTGACGAGGTGCTGAAAGACGCGGACGTGGTTCATCATACGATGGCGGATCCGCTGAAGCCGGTCAAGGAAAAAGAGCAGGCAAGATACGCTGCGCTCAGAAAAGAATTCGGATTCGAATAAGCACAGGAAGCTGTGCTTTTTTCTGACTGCAGAGTGCTGCAGTGAGATATAATTCTGAATATGATAACAACGGAAGAAATGTATAAATACATATCTGATCAATAATGCCGGAAACAGTATTATTGACTTGCCAGACAGGAGGAAATATGGAAATCAGAAATCAATTCAGGATCACCCAGACAGCCGCGACGATCCGCGATCTGATGGGGATCGGCGGACTGGAAAAAGCAGATGCCGCAAATGAGGCAGTCAGGGAAAAAGCAAAACTGATCTATGGTGATCAGCCGCTGCAGAGAGTTTTGATGTACAATCCCGATGCGATCGCGTTATGGGTGTACCAGAAATATACGGAGCGCATGATCCCGGTGATCCGGAGAAGCGACATGGCGCTTCCTGTGCAGTCGGTGATGCCGAGCGTGACGCCGGTATGCTTTGCGTCCATGTACAGCGGACTGGTGCCGGAAGAGCATGGGATCAGAGCTTACGTCAAGCCTGTGCTGAAGTGTGAAACACTGTTTGACGCAGTGATCGCTGCCGGAAAGAAGCCCATCATCATTTCCACGGCAGGCGACAGTATTTCCGAGATCTTCAAGGAAAGAAACATGGATTATATCTTCTGTGCAACGCCGGATGAAGTCAATGAAAACGCGCTGCGGATCCTGCAGGAAGATCAATATGATCTGATCACTGTCTATAACGGAAACTTTGATGAGCAGATGCACAGGACCGGACCGAATTCACCGGAAGCACTGGCAATGCTGGATCATAACGCGGCTGCCTATGAAACGCTTGTGACGGCTGCCGGCAAAGTGTGGAAGGGTATTCCCCATATGTGCGCGTTCCTGCCGGATCACGGCTGTCATGACATTGACGGCGGCCTGGGCAGCCATGGACTGGATATGGAAGAAGATATGAACATCATTCATTTCTACAGTTTCGAATGAGGAATACATATGGATCAATGGCCATTTGAAAACGAAAAAGGAAAAAGAGAAGATCTGGATTGTGACGTTCTGGTTCTCGGCGGCGGCATCTCCGGCTGTTTTGCGGCAATTGCGGCGGCTGAGAAAGGGATGGATACGATCCTGGTGGAGAAGGGAACGCTGATCCACAGCGGCGCTGCCGGCACCGGCATCGATCACTGGGAAAACGCCTGCACCAACCCGGGCTGCACGATCACTCCGGAGGAACTTGCCTGCGCGTATATCGATGAACAGGAACACTATTCGAACGGTATTGCCCATTACATTGAATGCCGTGAAGGATATGACCGGCTGCTTGATCTGGAACGATTCGGCGCAAAGATCCGTGATACGGAAGATGAATTCGCCGGCGCGCCTTTCCGGGATGAAAAGACAAAGCTTCTGTACGCCTATGATTATTCAGCCAGATATACGCTGCGCGTATGGGGTACGACTTTCAAGCCGGCATTGCTGAGACAGCTGAAGAAGCTTGGCGTCAGATTATATGAAAGATGTGAAGCTGTTTCTCTTCTGACAGAAGAAACAGAAGGAAAGAAACGCGGCATCGGAGCCCTGGCAATGGATACACATACAGCGAAGATGTATGTCATCAGAGCAAAGGAAACAGTGCTTGCCATGTCAAGGCCGGCCAGGATCTGGCTGTATAATCCTGACATGACAGGTCTTTCGGAATTCCGTCCGATCCAGTGCATCGGCAGCGGACATGCGATGGGACTGCGGGCAGGTGTTTCCTTTACGATGATGGAAAAGAGCGTGCAGGGTGAATTCAGCGCTGCCGGCAGATCTTTTCCGCCGTATTCCACCGGCAACAATCACAATACATGGTATGCCGCAACGATGGTGGATGCTCGCGGTGTCGAGATCCCTTATCTGGACAGAGACGGCAATGAGCTGACATCCGTTGAAGCAAGATACTATCCTGTCAAGGGGCAGAGATTCTTCCTGAAAGGCGGCGCGATCGATGAGCCGAAATATGAATACCGCGGACCGGAAACAATGTCCTTTGACAAACTGATCGAAAAAGGGTACCGGCTTCCGTTCTACGCGGATCTTTCCTCCATGCCGGAATATGAAAGAAAGGCGATCTGGGGACTGATGGTCGGCCAGGAAGGCAAGACAAAGATCCCTGTTTATGAAGAGCTGACAAAGCGCGGTTTTGATCCGGAAAAACATCTTCTGCAAAGCTATGGAACAGGCTGGCAGTCTGCTTCGTTCCTGCCTCAGGAAAGACAGCTGTTCGGCGCTCCGGGCGGGATCATTACCGACTGGGACCTGAAGACAAATCTTGACGGCATCTATGCCTGCGGCGATCAGCTTTACGGAATGGACTGCGCCGGAGCTGCCTGCGCGACCGGTCACTATGCCGGCAGACACGCCGCGGATGCAGCCCGTTCATGCACGCACGGGACCGTGGATGAAGCATTTGTCAGCAGCGAGATCAGCCGTCTGTATGCGCCGCTGGAAAAGGAAGATGGAATGGACTGGCGCGAACTGAATATGGCAATTGCCAAGGCAATGCAGAATTACTGCGGCGGACTGAAAAATGACGAGCTGCTGAAAGAGGGCATCGCTCTGCTGGAAAGCTACAGAAGAGATGCAGTGCCTGAATTGTCGGCACTGAATCCGCATGAACTCATGCGCACCCACGAGGTCCTTGATATTCTCGATGTGGCTGAGATGATCCTTCATGCCTGCCTGATGCGCCGTACTTCCAGCCGTCCGCTCTGCTTTGAAAGAACGGATACAGAGCTGTTCGATCCGGAAGAGGACAGACGGTATATTACGATCACAAAAGATCACGGAAAATTCGCGGAAGGAAGTGTCTGTCTGGATTATTACGGTGATCTGAAAGAAAACTATGAGAAACATAACAGAGAGGAGAATGCATGATGAAGGAATTCAGAGCAAGGATCATTTCTTCAAGCAATCGTCCGATCCGTTATGATGATTCATTGTGCATCGGCTGTCACAGATGCGCTGAGGCCTGTCAGGCAGATGTGCTGATCCCGATGGAGAAAGGGAAGCATCCCGTCGTCATGTATCCCGGTGAATGCTGGTACTGCGGAGCATGCGTCATGGAATGCCCTGTGCCTGGTGCGATCACTCTGGAACATCCCCTGATG
>JAILCN010000087.1 GCA_024680365.1 Solobacterium sp. | reverse complement strand
TCACCTGGTACAGGCCGTTGATCACGCCCCATGCCACAAATGACCACGCTGCCCCGTGCCAGAGTCCGCTGAGCAGGAAGACGATCATGATATTGAGATACGTTCTGCCGGTCCCCCTGCGGCTGCCGCCGAGCGGGATGTAGACATAGTCACGGAACCAGGAGCTCAGGGAAATGTGCCAGCGGCGCCAGAAGTCGGCGCATCCGGACGCCAGATACGGCGTATTGAAGTTCTCCATCAGATCGATGTTCAGCAGTTTCGCGCTGCCGATGGCGATCTGGGAATAGCCGCCGAAGTCGCAGTAGATCTGCACCGAGAACAGGATCGTCGCGACGATCAGATACATGCCAGGATATTCCCCGGATGCGTTGTATACGGTATTGACAAAGACTGCCGCCCGGTCGGCGATCACCATCTTCATGAAGAAGCCCCAGAGGATCTGAAGCAGGCCTTCGGAAGCCTTGCGGTGATCAAACGGTCTGTCGCCTCCCAGCTGGGCAAGCAGGTTGTTCGAACGCTCGATCGGTCCCGCGACAAGCTGCGGGAAGAAGGAAACGAACAGCGCGTAGCGGAAGAAGTTCTTCTCCGCCTTCGTCGTTCCGGTAAAGACGTCGATCGTATAGCTGACTGCCTGGAAGGTATAGAACGAAATGCCGACCGGCAGGATCAGATCCCAGAGCACTGCTTCTTCTCTTCCCGTCAGGATCCTGATCAGCGGATGAACGCTGCGGAAGAAGAAGCCGCTGTATTTGAAGACGAACAGAATGCCGAAGTTGATCAGGCAGGCGAATGCCAGAGCTGCTTTCTCACTGCCGGAATGTCCTTCTCTGTTCCGGCTGTCTTTTGCCTTCTGGATCAGCAGGCTGGAAAGATAGGTCGTCACTGTCGTCGTGATCAGCAGAGCCAGATATTTAAAGTTCCAGCAGGAATAGAAGAACCAGCTGGCTGCCAGCAGCCAGTACGTTCGCCAGGAGCGCGGCAGAGCATAATAAAAAAGCACAGTCAGGGGAAGAAACAGCAGATAGGAATACGAGATAAAATTCATACACTCTCCTCAGCGCGTTCTCATTTTACCATAAACCGCAGACAATATACCGTAATAAAAAGCCTCGTGATGAGGCCTGTTACTTTCCGCCTTTCAGTTTTCTGAGCGGCGCTGTGATCTTCCATGAGGTAGACTGCAGCGTCTGTTCATATGCCTGACGGTATTCATCCCGTTCTTTTGTGAGCGCGCGGATCTCAGCGTCCTGCCGCATGATCACGGCTGCCTGGGCATGTTCACAGTTGGAAGACCAGAACAGCTGTTCGCTGAGGGCATGAGGATCAAAGCCGGGCTGCGGTTTTCTGCCGCTCTGGATGACGTCCGCCATGTGATCAAAGTGCGCACGGATCAGAGCAAGCTGTTCGGTGATGTCAGCCGGCTGCTCTGCGTACTGTGCCTTGAAGGCTTCTTTCAGATCATGCATGTCAGCCACGCAGGCTTCCGCCCGGTTCAGCAGAGACAGGAATCCGGAGGATTTGTTGTAGTGATTGACGTTGCATACCAGCACCCTGACGCCATAGGAAGCGGATGTGATCGCGCCGTGCAGCGAGGAGCCGATATAGAATGCCGCATTGGCAATGACCGCGAGCAGGTCATACTGGGAAAGATGTCTGTCGCAGACGATGAAGTCTGCCGGCAGATCTTTCTTCATGGCTTCGATTGCTTCGGTATCGCCCATCGAATAGCCGATCGGCTGGATCAGAATATCCAGACCGGTGTTCTGACGGATCTCCATCAGGGTCTCCTTCAGGATGCGGATATCCTCTTCTGTAAATTTGTAGTTGATCTGGGCCAGCAGGTAGTTTCCTGCCTTCAGCTGCGGATAGATCTCATGGAGCTTTGTCTTCAGTTCCTCTTTCGGAAAGAGCGTGGAGATGCTCAGGACGGTATCCGGAACGACGCTGATCTCTCTGTCGCTCAGTGCCGCGGCAAGTTCTTTCCGGGCGTTTGCGTCGCGTACGGAAAGATACATCGCTTCGCCCAGCAGATTGCGGACGGCCCGCTTTTCATTGTCGGTGAAGACTGCCGGGACACCCGGCGCATTCAGCATCAGCGGAATGCCGTACCGCTCACAGACGAGGGCCGGAATGATCCACATGGACGGCGCGTCATAGAGCTGTTCGTCAGGCGCGATAAAGGGCCGCAGGATCATCATCCGTCCAAAATGGATCAGGTCCCCGCCGCCGATCACGACCGCATCAAACGGCTTCTGACAGTGCAGGGCTTCCATCTCCTGCACCGAGTGCGTCATGACATCCCGATTCGGAATCCTGCATGTATCCGCGGAGAAAAAGACGATCTCATCAATATCGAGACGTTTTCTCATCTGTGCTTCAAAAACGTCGGAGAACAGCAGATCTCCATAGTTCTCAACGTCAAACGATCCGACCTGTGCAATTCTGTATCCCATATGCTAGCCCTCAAAGAAGGAACGCAGAGAAGTCGCGTCCCTGAATACAAACGTGTTTTCCAGCAGCTTCATAAAGAAGCCGATCAGTGTTCCGTTCAGCAGCGAACAGACTACGGTGCCCGGTCCGATGCCCTTCAGTCCGCCGAAAAACAGCAGGGAAAGAACAACGGAAACAAGCAGGCTGGAAATATCATAGACGGTCTTGACTGCCGGGACCGGTCTGCCGCTGTATTCCGCAGCTTCCTGCACAAACAGCTCGTAGGCCTCCGGCGCCAGAAAGGTAAAGAACATGAACGAGATGCCGCCCGCGCAGACCGTCATGCCGGCAGTGAACATCAGCATCCTCATCACAGTTCCATACGCCTGCGGGAGCATCCCCATGAACAGATCCAGCACCGCGCCGTAGATGACTGCCGTCACAAACGAAAACAGATACTTCTTCCGGAACCGGCGGCGCAGGATCACGCAGGCGGCAATGAGCAGCGCCTGTACGAGGTATTCCGCTTTCCCGAAGGTAAACCAGGGAAGCAGCTGCGAGATCTTCAGATGCAGAAGATAGGCCGGCGCGACGATCATGGAAAGACCCATTCCCGAATGTTCCATCAGTGCCGCTCCCAGCGCTGTCAGCACGATGCCGGGTATATATGCTGCTTCCGTATAAAATACTTTTTTATTCATAGATTCCAATATGGAAAAACCGCTTTCCAGCGGTCAGTCCTGTACGTTTTCCCTCCAGATCTTCGCACCGAGCGTCTGCAGCTTTCTGTCAATTTCGGAATAGCCTCTGTCGATGTGATAGACGTTGTGGATCTCGGTCACGCCTTCCGCCATGAGTCCGGCGATCACCATGGCAGCTCCGCAGCGCAGATCGGTCGCGGATACCTTGGAGCCATAGAGATGTGTCGGTCCCTTGATGACGGCGCTGCCGTTGAACAGTTCAATGTCAGCTCCCATTTTCTGCAGTTCAAGGCAGTGCTTGAAGCGCTCCATGTAAATCGTTTCCGAAACGCGGCTTTCGCCTTCCGCACTCGTCATCAGAGCGGTCAGCGGCTGCTGAAGGTCGGTCGCGAATCCCGGATACGGACGCGTTGTGACGTCCACGCCGCGCAGTTTTCCGGACTGCTCGATGACGACCTTGTCAATGCCGACTTCCATCTTCACACCCATTTCCTGCAGCTTGGAGAGCAGGGATTCCAGGTGCTGGGGAATGATATTGGAAACGACCATGCGCTTGGCCATGGCGGCAGCTATAATGATGAACGTTCCTGCTTCGATGCGGTCAGGGATGATCTCATGGAAGCATCCGGTCAGGGATCTCACGCCGTCGATCGTAATGACGTTCGTGCCGGCGCCGCGGATGCGCGCGCCCATCTTGTTGAGCAGGGTCGCAACGTCGATGATCTCCGGTTCCTTGGCTGCGTTTTCGATCGTCGTTCTGCCTTCAGCGTAGACAGATGCCATCATGATGTTGATGGTCGCGCCGACGGAAGCGATGTCCAGGAAGATCTTCGCACCTTTCAGCTTCTTCGCGGAAACGGTATAGCAGCCCTTTTCATAGACGACATCAGCGCCGAGGGCTTCAAAGCCTTTCAGATGCAGGTCGATCGGACGGGGGCCGAGATAGCAGCCGCCCGGCATCCGGATGCGCACGTGGCCGTATTTGCCAAGCAGCGCGCCCATGAAGTAATAGGAAGCTCTCAGCTTGGTCACGATGTCATTGTCGAGATCGACATTGACCATATGGGTCGGATCAATGATCAGATGATCCTGTGCAACTTCCGTGACTTCCACATTCAGAAGCCGCAGGATATTGGCCAGGGATTCCACGTCAGCGATCTGGGGAATGCCCACGATCGTCACCGGTCCGTTGGCCAGCACAGCTGCCGGGATCAGCGCCACGGTCGCGTTCTTTGCGCCTGATATCGTCACTTCACCTTCCAGTAAATGACCGCCTTCAATTTTCATTACTTCTTCCATAGTTGTTTTCCTTCCTGATCCAGGATACCAGCTCCTGAATATCACTGACCATCAGATCCGCGGCGGACTGATCCTGAAAGAATCTGTCATCCTTCCGGGCTGCCGTGAATATGCCCGCGTTCTTTCCGGCCTGTATGCCGAGACAGCTGTCTTCATAGACAAGACAGTCTTCTGTTTTTGTGTTCAGCGCCTCCGCTGCCAGAAGATAAATATCTCCAGCCGGTTTGGCGTGCGGCACCCGTTCGCCGCTTTCGATGAAATCGAACAGGTCCCGGATGCCCATGGCGTCCAGACTGTCGGTGATCGTCTGATACGGAGAAGAGGAACAGACTGCTGTTTTCAGTCCCATTTCCTTCAGCTCACGCAGTGCTTCCGGAATGCCCGGAAACATGATCTTCTTATAATCCAGCGGATGTTCGACAAGGAAATAGTGCTCATTCCCTTCCGCCAGTTGTTCGATCGGTACTTTTCCGCCGAGAAGATCATACATGATCTGGTACGTATCTTCCATCGTCGTTCCCAGGATCGCGTAGATCTTCCGGTCGTCGCCGGTATAGCCATAACGGTGCATCTGGTCGATCGTACCGCTCATATAATAGTATTCACTGTCATAGAGAATACCGTCCATATCAAATAAAACCGCTTTTACCATCCCTGTCATTCTATCTTAATCAGCACAGATTGACAAACCCTCACTTCGCAGACATGTCAGAAGCTTTCTGCAGATCAGCGATCCGCCTGAGCTGTTCGTTGTTTCTGTCATAGTCCATGATATAGATCTGACTGCAGAGAACATCCAGCACGAGAAGCAGTCCGGTGCGGGAACCGATGGGAAACAGCCGGGGTGAGGGCTCGTAGTAGCTGATGCCGATCATCTCATCCGCATGCTTTTCCAGCGGCCCTCTGACCGGTCCGCAGATCAGACAGACCGGGATGCCGTTTTCTTTCAGGCTCCGGGCACATCTGATCAGATTTGTCTCCCTGGCTTCATAGCTGAGGAACAGTGCGGCAGTGCCTGCTTTCTGCAGGGCCGCTTCCAAGGTCAGAGCCGGATGGCGGCGGCGTACCGAAGCTGCACATCCCACGGCGCAGAGACGGTTCGCGAAATCCGCTGCGAACGGTTCGTATTCTTCCGTCGAGTATATGTAAACATGATCTGCGTCATGCAGTATCGCCGCAATTCTCTGAATGCTTTTCTCCTCGAGATCCCGGTAGGTATCTGCGATGCCGCGGTAGTTCAGCGTCGTGATCTTGTTGATGAGGGAATTCGCGGTATCTTCCCTCTCCAGCGGATCCGCCGGATTGAGCGAGACTTCTGACGACATGAAAGACTCCTGGTCTCTTGCCAGTTCCACGCACAGTTCCTTGAAGCCGAGGAAACCAAGCTTCTTGCAGAAACGGATGATGGTTGATTTGGAGACATACAGCGTTTCGGAAAACTCATCCAGAGACATCTCCGGAACAGCAGAGCTGTGTTCCAGGATATATCTTCCGATCTCATTTTCCGCCGGAGTAAATGTCTCTCTTGACTTCAGTCGGTCCGCGATTCTCATGACTGTATTTTAATCAATTTGATAACAAAAGAAAAGAAGCTGTACATGTGTACAGCCTCTTTCAGTCATTCAGTTTATTTCTGCCATCTCAGTGCAGGAGGAAGTAGCGTATCCACTGGAACATGATCGCACATCCAACTATTGTCCATAGAATAACGGAGTTGAAGTTGAGATCCAGTTTCTCGCGCCTCGTCCACACATACCAGATGCCGACGGGTGGAAGCAGAAGCACCATCACATAAGCGATCAGATTCTGTGTAGACAGGATATTCACGATATGTTGCTGCGCTTCCTTATCAACATTTTTTGATGCGATCTCCCTGCGGAGCTTTCGATTCTCCTCAAGGCGCTCTTCCTTCGTCAGATGCTGGCGTTTTGATGATTTAGGCATTCATTAAGCAGCTGCTTCTGACTGGTTGTTCGCAATAATAACGAACGGTGTGTAGATCAGTACAGAAGTTGCGAATGCGATCAGCTGGCAGAGACCACCCATCAGACGAGCACCGGAAGCGAGGAATCCGAGGATACCTGTAGGTGTTGTCCAAGGAGCATTGATAACCATCATCGGGCAGAGGCCGATCTTTGTCAGGATGTAACCAACGATAACGGAGCATACCGGAGCAAGGAAGAACGGGATGCCGAGCAGCGGGTTCATGACCATCGGGATACCGAAGATGATCGGTTCGTTAATGTTGAAGATTCCGCAAGGGATAGCAAGTCTTGCGATTGCCTTGAAGTCGTCTCTCTTGGAGAAGAGCATGATAGCAATGATCAGACCGCCTGTGATACCGGAACCTGTGTGAGAGAAGAATACAGAGCCGAACGGAGCAGAGATGATCTGGTAGTTGGAAGCTGCTGTGTACTGAGCAGAACCTGTAGCCTTGTAGATCTCTTCGTTAGCTGTCCAAGCTGCTGTCATGAACGGAGAAGTAACTGCGGACATGACATTCGGTCCGTGGATACCAAACCACCACAGGAGCATCATGATCAGGACAACGAGCAGGTAGCCCGGCAGACCTGTCATAATAGCCTGTACAGGAGCCATGATCGTAGAGATGACCTGGAAGAAGTTCATGTGCAGGAACTGGCTGAAGATGAATCCCAGAATACCGAAGCCCAGGATCGTGATAACTGCCGGGAACAGAACTGCGAAGGAAGCAGATACGTTCGGCGGAACAGAATCAGGAAGTTTGATGACGAGCTTGCCGCTGTCAACGAGCTTGATGTAGACGTATGTAGCTACAAGACCAACGAGCAGAGCTGTGAACAGACCGTTAGCGTTTGTGTAAGTGGAACCTACAACACCGCTGATAGTAACTTCTTCACCACCTGCTGTTTTTGCTTTCGCTGTTGTATCCATCAGTGTAACGAAGGATGCCAGAGCAACGAAAGCGACGGATCTGTCGCCCATGTGACCGATGTTCTCAGCGAAGTGGTTGGAAACGCCGAGGACGATCATGACTGCTAAGAAGTTCATACAGCCATAGTTACATGTGGACCAGATCGGGTTCAGAGCACCCAGCCAGCTCATTCCCGGAACGTTAGCCAGGGACAGGTATCCCTCAGCTGTCGAGGAAATAACGAACTGGAACAGTGTACAGAATGAACCGAGCATGACGACCGGCATAGTGTCGATGAACGCGTCTTTGATCGCCGACAGAACCGGGTTGGACTGCATCTTGCCCGCGAAGGCAAGGAGTCCGTTCATAAATTTTTCATTCATAAAGTTTTGAAACTCCCCTTTCACATATGAGTTTACTCACCTTTGAAAGTGTTTGCAACGAAAAAAACACATTATGGCAAAAATTTCCGGAAATTCTCATCATGTCTGGGAGTTTGTTGAAACTTAGTTTTCAAATTTTGTTGTTTTACCATGTTTTATTCGAAATATGTGATGTTTTCTTTTCTTCTGATGATAATTACAATGCATTTTTATGTGAAAATTGTGTGTAAATTTTGTATCCCGTTTTTTTTGCATGCGTTCATTTTCGGCCTTTTCCGAAGCCGGAAAACACAGAAAAAAAGCTCTCCCGTCAGCGGGAAAGCCTTCTGTTTTCAGACTGATTATGCCTTGTTGTCGGAACCGAAGCCCTTGATCAGTTCTTTTGCCTTGGCAATGATCGCATCGCAGCCCGGCTTCAGAAGTTTACGAGGGTCATAGTTCTTCCCTTCGAGATCCTTGCCGGCAACGATGAAGTCTCTTGTTGCTGCAGCGAATGCAAGCTGGAGCTCTGTGTTGACGTTGATCTTGGAAACGCCCATTGTGATCGCCTTGCTTGTCTGCTCGAACGGGATGCCGGAGCCGCCGTGGAGAACGAGCGGTTTGCCGTTGACAGCTTCGTTGATCTCATTCAGACGGTCAAAGTTCAGACCTGCCCAGTTTGCCGGATATTTGCCGTGGATGTTGCCGATGCCTGCAGCCAGGAAGTCAACGCCGAGTTCAGCGATCTTCTTGCATTCTTCAGGGTCAGCCAGTTCGCCGTTGGATGTAACGCCGTCTTCTGTTCCGCCGATGCCGCCTACTTCGCACTCTACAGATACGCCTACGCTGTGAGCGAGCATGATGATTTCCTTGGACTTCTCAACGTTCTCTTCGAAGTCGAAGTGTGATCCGTCGAACATAACGGATGTGTAGCCGGTTTCGATGCAGAGCTTTGCGCCTTCATAAGAACCGTGGTCAAGGTGCAGAGCTACCGGGATCGTGATTCCCATGGATTCATGGAGATCTTTTACCATGTCAACGACCATTTTGTAGCCGCCCATGTATTTAGCAGCACTTTCAGATGTCTGAATGATGACAGGGGACTTCATTTCCTCGCAGGCAGCCAGGATGCACTTTGTCCATTCCAGATTGTTCGTGTTGAACGCAGGGATCGCATAATGTCCTTCATGCGCCTTGTCGATCATTTCTTTTGCAGAAACTAAAACCATAATTATATTTCCTCCTATTTAGCAAGTTAATCATAAGCCTTTTTTACCTAATTGAAAAGAAGGACATGCAAAAAAAGAGCCTGTTTTCAAGGCTCTTCAGGAATCAATATGCGTCGTCGCCGCTCGGGATATCCAGCCCGCTGTCGTCGATCGGTTCATCCGTTTCATCGTCATCCAGCTCGATCTCGCTGGTGTTGACATGAACCTCGCTGAATGACCTTCTGTTGCGCAGATCCCATTTATTATTATCCAGGGATGCGAAGCGGGTATCCAGCATCAGTTCGGAATAAAACTGACTCTTTTTCCTCTTCAGTTTTTCATCAGGGATCTTCATCGTCTTGGCGACTTCCGTCCACAGCTTGGCAAACTCAACCTCTTTTTTTCTCTTTGAGAGGCAGGTGTAGGCAACATCCGTCATTGTCTGAGTATACGTCATTGCTTTTTACTTCTCCTTTAAGTACTACTTTATATTTCTTTTCCTCGCAAGCACAGATATTAGATGATTTGATGCATTTAGTCAACATCAAATTTGGATGAGGGGCTGATGATCCAGACCAGCCTCTGGTCCGTTACAGGTTCCTGCCCCGCAAGTACCTGATATTCTGCCATCCATGCATTCTCTGTTTTTTCGTGAGCCTTCAGCACAGCAGGCATTTCCATCCTGCCATAAGGCGATTCCACAACGCTTCTGCCGATCCCTTTCTTTCCTAAAACCGTACAGCTGGTGATATCGGAAATCCTCTCCAGTCTGATCTCATCGGTGCCAAACGTGACCCTGTGACGGGCCCCGGATTCTTCGAAATAAGACAATGTATCATTGATCAGTAAGCCGTCCGTATCGGCAAGTATTTTTTCTGTCCCTGTGATCAGATCCCTCTGTATCAGCCTGACTCTGATACGCATGTCTGCTTCTCCTAATCACAGATTATATATATAGTTTCTGGGCTGTCAATGAAAAGGCCTGTATTTTTTGCGACATACGGCACAGAATGTCTGAAAATCTGTTCAGACTGCTTCCGGCGGGTAGTACACTTTATTATCGTCGTTGACCGGTCCGTGGATCAGGCTGTAGACGATGTTTGAGGCATTGGAGAGTTCGCGGATCGAACCATCTTTCATCACTGCCCAGACGGCGTTTCCGCCGGTGCCGGTATAGGGCACGTAAGGCTTCTGCACGACGGTATCCCGGCCCCAGTAGTAGTTCAGGTCATAGCCCTGCTTTTTCAGCTTCGCCCGCATCATGCGGTTGAACTGCGGCGTGCTGTCAGCGTAGTGGAACAGCTTCCGGTCGCGCACCCGGACCGAAAGATCGCGCAGGATCGGATCACTGTGATCAACAAGCAGCTGGAAGCCGTAATTGCAGGATGCTTCGTCCAGTATGAAATAATCCGCCAGGGAAATGCTGCCCTTTTTCAGCAGCGGTGCAAACAGCTCAGGAAGTGAATCGATGCCCGTTTCGCCGAGATCCCGCATCCGTTTGAACAACATGTGCAGAAGCGTCTCATAGCTTCTTGCCGTGGGATGATAGTATACCTGCCAGTACATGTGGTATCTGGCCATGATGTAGTTTTCCACCGCGTAGACGCCGCTCTGCTTGACGACCAGACGGTTGTCGATGACGCGCAGCGTGCGCAGGATCCGTTCAAGATCGAACTCACCATAGGTGGTGCCGGTGAAGTAGGCGTCCCTGAGCAGATAATCCATCCGGTCAGCATCCAGCTGGGAGCTGATCAGCTGCGACAGAAGCGGGTTGGCGCTTTTGTGGCGGATCACATCTGCGACTTCCCTGGAAAGTCCTGAAGCAGCTGCTTCCATCAGTCTGTGCACGTCGGTATCTTCTTCGATGATCCGGCATGTATAGACTTCGTGGCTGGTCGCCGAGACTTCCTCAAACGCGTGGCTGTAGGGACCGTGGCCGACGTCATGCAGAAGCGCTGCCAGCATCACGACCGTCTTCTCCCGCTCATTAAGCGAATCCCGGATGTCGTTGACTTCCGTGATCATTCTGCGGACGATCTCATAGACGCCGAGGGAATGGGAAAAACGGGTGTGCTCCGCACAGTGATACACCATGTTGGCACCGCCCAGCTGACGGATCCTTCTGAGTCTCTGGAACCATGACGTGTTGATCATGTCCCAGATGATCTGCAGATCGATATGAATATAGCCGTGCACGGGATCGCGCAGGACTTTCGTCTCATCTGTTCTCTCAAATAAGCTCATTGTCTTTCTCCAGCAGGACGACTGCCTGCGCGAGCACGCCTTCGCGTCTGCCGATGTAGCCAAGTCCTTCCCCTCTTGTCGCCTTGACGCTGACGCGGGAAATGTCACAGCCCAGCGCATCCGCGATGTTCTGGCGCATCTGCAGGATGTGAGGTGCCATCTTCGGCTTTTCGATCATGATCAGGCTGTCCACGTTGCCGATCTGATAGCCTTCCCGGCGCATCATCGCCGCGCATTCTTTCATGATCAGCAGCGAACTGACGCCTTCCCACTTCGGATCTGTATCGGGGAACCAGCGGCCGAGGTCGCCGAGCGCCAGAGCGCCCAGGATCGCTTCTGAGATCGCGTGAACGAGCGCGTCCGCGTCACTGTGGCCGAGCAGACCGAGGTCTGATGCAATTTCAACACCGCCGAGGATCAGTTTCCTGCCTTCACACAGGCGGTGAATATCTGATGATTGTCCTATACGCATAGTAAGTCCTGCCTTCTGACTTTAGTGTATCACGAAAGCGATGCTGTTATAATGACAGTATGATGATTCCCGGATATGTGCTGAAACTGATGGAGCGGCTGAATGAAGCCGGCTATGAATGCTATGTTGTCGGCGGCGCTCTGCGCAGCGGACTTCTTTCGCTTGAGATCAAGGATTACGATCTGACCACCAGTGCTCTTCCTTCGGAAGTCAAGCAGGTGTTCTCCGATTACCGGACGATCGATACCGGCATCCAGCACGGGACTGTCACCGTCCTGAGTGAATCGCATCCGATCGAGATCACCACCTACCGCACAGACGGCAGCTATGCCGATCACAGAAGACCTTCTTCCGTTGCCTTTTCCCGCAGCCTGCAGGAAGACTGCGCGCGCCGGGATTTTACGATCAACGCTCTCTGCTGCGACCGGGACGGTACGATACGGGATTTCTTCGGCGGCCGGGAGGATCTGAAGCAGAAGCTGATCCGGGCGATCGGCGATCCGGATGCCCGCTTTGACGAAGACGCCCTGCGCATTCTCAGAGCCCTGCGCTTTGCGGCTGTGCTTGGCTTTGCGATTGAAGAGAAGACCGCGGCTGCCCTGCGCAGAAAAAAAGATCTGCTCAGCTATGTTTCCATGGAGCGGATCGCAGCGGAATGCAGAGGTTTTCTGGAAGGCAGAGCGAAAGCAGAGATCCTGTATGAATACCGGGATGTCTTTGCAGTGTTCCTGCCTCAGCTGAAGCGGTTCTCTGACGAAGAAATGAAAATGATCTGTGCTCGTCTGGAGCGCTGTGATGCAGACTGGACAGCCGCCATGGCGCTGCTGTTATCCGATCTTGATGAAGATGAAGTGACAGGCGTCATGCATTCGCTGAAGTGTTCCAACGCGGAAACAGACGCCGTGAAAAATATGATCCTCCTGAAGGATATGCCGCTGGCAGACAGGATCGATCTCAGAAAGCTGCGGCACGCCCTGAAGGTCCCTTTCCCGGTGTATCTCGCATACCGGGCGGCACTGGATCCGGAAACAGACACAGAAAAAGTCTCCTCGCTGTACGAAGAGACTTCTGATGACTGTGTGAGCCTGAAAGATCTGTGCATCCGGGGCAGTGATCTGCAGGCGCTTGGTCTGCAGGGACACGCGATCCGGGAAGCACTGGATCAGGCGCTTCTGGCTGTCATGGAAGAAAGGACTGTCAATCAGCCGGATGCCGTACTGGCGTATCTCCGGGATCAGAGCATCTTCTGATAGGCAATTCTCTCTGTACCGTCACTCATGTGTACGATCCCGCAGGATTTGAATCCCCTCTTTTTCAGGAATTTGCGCATCGAACGGTTCAGTGAAGTGGTATCCGCACGAAGTGAGCGGATGCCTTTTTCTTTTGCCATTTCTTCTGCGTAATCATACAGCAGGTTGGCAAGGCCAAGGCCTTTCTTGCCGGTGGTGACAGCGATCCTGTGGATCACGATATAGGATCCTTCGCTGAGCCAGGCACCGTTTGTAATATTTACATAGTTCGGATCTTCGCCGGCAATGATCGCAGCAGTTGCGATCACTTTGCCGTCTTCGGTGAGCACGTAGCTGTTTCCTCTGGCAATATCCATACGGAACGTATCAGCATTGGGATAGCCTTTCTGCCACTGCTCAATGCCTGCGTCCTTGAAATACCGCATCGCCTCATGGACGATCGCCATCACGTCCTGCAGGTCTTCCTGTGTTGTTTTTCTGACTTCCAGCATATCGGCTTTGTGGGATCAGAGCTTCATGAACTGTTCTACATCGAGAACGAAGATCGTAGCGCCGCCGACCTGGACTTCAACCGGGAAGGACGCATACCGGCCGATGTCATAGCTGGCTGTGGAAGGAACGATCTCTGTACGGCGCTTTGCTTCAGATCCGATCACTTCAATACATTTGTCAACAAGTTCATCTTCTGTACCGATGATGATGGTTGTATTTCCGGCTCTCAGGAAGCCGCCGGTCGTTGCCAGACGAGTCATGTAAAAATTATTCTTTGTCAGGGCAGAAGTTACCGCAGAAGCATCGTCATTGGAAACGATCGCAAGAATCAGTTTCATATGTTAATCCTCCATATCTCTCTTTTATCTATTTTAGCACGGTGATTTCGATTCTGTCACCGAATTACACGTTGAAGCGGAAGAATACGATATCTCCGTCTTTCATCAGGTATTCCTTGCCTTCCAGACGGATCTTTCCATGTTCTTTCAGAGCCGGTTCGCTCTTGTATTCCATCAGGTCATCATAGCTGTAGATCTCAGCCCGGATGAAGCCTTTTTCGAAATCGGTATGGATGATGCCGGCACACTGCGGGGCTTTCATGCCTTCCCGGAATGTCCATGCCCGGCATTCCGGTTCACCGACTGTGAAGAAGGTGCGCAGGCCAAGCAGATGGTAGGCAGCCTTAATGATCTGGTCCAGACCGGAACAGGGAATGCCAAGTTCTTCAAGGAACATCTTCTTCTCTTCTTTTTCCATGCCGGACAGTTCTTCTTCGATCTTGGCGCAGATGGCGATGCATTCGCTGTTCTCGCCCGCCGCAAACGCGCTGACCTTTTCGAAGTAGCTGTTGGAGGAAGGATCAGCGATCTCTTCTTCGCCCATGTTGGCGACATAGATGACCGGCTTGGCAGTCAGAAGACCATAATTGCGGATCCATTCACGGTCGTTGTCGTCCAGGTCAAGCAGACGGACGGACTTTCCTTCTTTCAGTCCTTCCTGCAGCTTTGTCAGGGTCTGGTATTCGCGCATCGCGTCTTTGTCTTTGGACTGAGCTTTCTTGGCGATCCTGCCGATCCTGTTTTCAACAGAATCCAGATCGGCGATGCACAGTTCGAGGTTGATGACTTCGATGTCGCGGATCGGATCGACGCTGCCGTCAACATGTTCGATGTTTTCATCGTCAAAGCATCTGACGACATGTACGATCGCATCGGTCTGACGGATGTTGCCGAGGAACTGGTTGCCCAGACCTTCGCCTTTGGAAGCGCCTTTGACAAGACCTGCGATGTCAGTGAATTCAAATGTCGTGTAGATCGTCCGCTTCGGATTGAACAGTTTGACGATCTCTTCCATTCTCTCATCCGGAACTTCGACGACGCCGACGTTCGGATTGATCGTGGCGAACGGATAGTTTACCGCCAAGACCTTGCTGTTGGTGATTGCGTTGAACAGTGTCGATTTGCCGACGTTTGGCAGACCGACGATTCCTGCTGTTAATGCCATATGCTGTTATTCCCTTCTTTTACTCTGCCGGTTCGGCTTTCTGGATCAGCCGCTTCAGCTTGTGTTCAAATTCATGGCGTCCGAACATGACGACGGCGCCGCATCCCTGACACTTGATCTTGATGTCCGCTCCGACGCGGATGACCTTCCAGTATTTTGATTTATGACAGGGGTGTTCTTTTTTCATTTCAACGATATCGTTGAGGTCATAGGAGATCGGTTCAATCATCATTTCCTCCCTTCTCAGAGTGTCTCTGAATCCAGACAGATCGTAACAGGACCGTCGTTGAGCAGTTCGACTTTCATCTCTGCTCCGAAGATGCCTTCTTCTGTATGGATGCCGAGACTTCTCAGGCAATCGTTAAAATACAGGTACAGACGTTTCGCGTGTTCCGGCTTTCCGGCTTTGTCAAAGCCCGGCCGGTTTCCCTTTCTGCAGTCCGCATACAATGTGAACTGGGAAATGGAGAGGACGGATCCGCCGGTCTGCAGGATGGAAAGATTCATCTTGCCGGCTTCATCCTCAAAAATGCGCAGCTTCGCGATCTTCTGCGCGATCTTCATGACGACAGTTTCATCATCACTGTCGCTGATTCCGACGAGGATCAGAAATCCACCGCCGCACTTCCCGTGAACTTCTCCGTCGATCGTGACGGAAGCATGGGATACTCTCTGTATTACGGTACGCATAGAAAAAGTATAGCAGATTCCGGAAAAAAAAGAGTCCTCAATAAGGACTCAGTTCTGTTCGCTGACGTATTTCAGGTAGCTGCTCGCAGTTTTGGAAAGCTTGTCGCGGGAGAGCGCCTCCACGCACTGCATCATTCCGCCGATGAACATGTATTCAATGACATCGTCGACTTTGATCAGCTCCGGCAGATATTCCTTGTAGATATAATGGCCGATATACTCTTTCAGTTCATCCAGATCATACAGCATGTTGCAGTAGATGATGATCTCTTCCGGATCCATGTTGGCGATGATCGAAACGATATATCTTGCGGCAAGTTCCATGACGCCTTCCGGTGTTTTCAGAAGCTCATCGGGATCTTTGGTGTAGCTGAGGACCTGATAGACGAACTGCATCTCGCCGGACAGGTTGTGGGCACCGGTATGCAGGCGGCCGTTGATGACGTTGCCGACGCCGGCTGTACGGGCAGCCTGGGGATGGAAGTAGAAGCTGATGTTCTTGGATTTCTTCTGCAGGCCGTAGAAGCCCAGTGCCATGGAATTGGCATCGTTGGAGAAGATAAAGCGCTTGTTGTATTTCTGTTCAAATCTGGTCTGGATATCAACGTCAAAGATGCCTGCCGATTTGAATGTCATATGTCCGTTCACGAAGACGCCCGGTGAATTGACGCACACCATCTGGACGTTCGGATAGCGGTTGAGTTCATAGTCAAGCATGTCTTCAAGGTCGATGATCTCGAATTTCTGCTTGATGACTTCATCCTGGATGATGATCGAACCGGCGTCATACACTCTGTATACAAAGCGGATGGATTCAAACTCAACGATGACGGCGATCACCAGCATGCACGGCGTGTTTTTGAATTCCATGCGTTCTGCCGGCAGCATCTTTTCCCGCTTCTGCTGTTCGTTTTCCGCCAGCTTGCGGTTGACGAAGTCGATCATGCCGCTGACGTCATAGGACGCGAAGATCTGAGCCGGCGCCATCAGGACAAGCTTGTCCTTCATGATCTCTTTGACTTTTTTCAGTTCATAGCCGATCTGCGGTGCCAGCAGGATCACGTTGGCGTCATAGCCCTCGGTAAACAGACTGTTGTACGAGATGGCGTCAAACATCATATCCAGCGTCAGCAGTTCCGCGGCACTGTTCAGTCTTTCCTTGAAGAAGGAAGTCGTCAGGGCGCTGGAGCAGCACAGCAAAACCTTGATCGTTGTCGTGCCCTGTGTCTTGATCAGCGTTGAGATCATTTCCTCAAAGAGCTGCTGGGCATGCAGAAGATCCTTCAGTTCAAAGTGAAGATAGAACGAAGCCGACTGCGTCGTCTTGTTCACAACGCTCATTTCCACGACATCCAGACCGTCGATCACATGGAAGATCGCGGATGCTTTCGCAAAGCGTGTTTCGGCAACAACAGCTTCATACTTGTCATGTTCTGCTTTCAGTGTGTATTCGGGATTGACCTGTTCCAGTGCCCAGTCTCTGAATTCATTCACAAGTTCTTTATTGACTGCATCGATCATCTCAAATACCCCCTTTCCTTCTTCTGTTACAATCTATTTTAGCATTTTCCCTGTCATGAATGCAGGAATCTGAACGTATAACATCAGAATTTGTGAAAAAGATGTGAAATTTCTCAGATATTTGCACAAATGAAAAAACATGAGTAAAATGGATTCATGTGGTTCGAACAGAAGAAAAACAGACACAGTTTCATGATGGGCGGCATCTGCGCGCTGATGCTCTTTGCCGGAACCAGAACAGGAAGCGTTCTGGCGGCAGAAGAACCCGCGGATGAATTCCTTCCGACTGACAGCGGTCTCGTTGAGATCTCTCAGCAGGAAGCGGATCCCCTTTCCGTGCTCAAGCGTGCCGTGATCGAAATAAAAGCGGACATGGATGACACCGTCATACTGGAAGATATCAACATCGACGCGTCCCGGATCGAGACATTCGGCTTTGACCGCAATCAGACCGGTCTGCAGAACGTCACCGTCAGGATCTCACTCTCCCAGGGAGAAAACGGCATCAGTGAACTGTGCTCCTCCTTTGAAGAAACCGTTCCGGTCAGAATGGTAAAATCCTCGGCTCCGACGATCCGCCTCAAGAGCGATACAGTCGTTGTCAATAACGGCGACATCTGGAACGCGGCAAGCTATCTGGCATATATCAACGACGATTCCGGCATTCTTCCGGCGCTGAAGATCAGCGGTGATATCGATATTACAAAAGACGGCGACTACACCGTCACCTATACGGCAGTCGATACCGAAGGTGGCTCCTCCACAGCAGTCCTGAACGTTCTGGTCAGGACCCACGAGGAAGTGATCAGAGTCAGAGAAGAAGCGGAGCGCAAAGCCCGTGAAGCAGCAGCTGCAGCGAAGAAAAAAGCGGAAGAGGAAAAGAAAAAGCTCCTTACCGCGTCTGTCTCCTTCTCCGCACCGTCCGGCAAAGCCCTGCAGGGCTCCGGCAACCCGTACAGAGGCGGCTGGTCCAACTGTACATGGGGCGCATGGCAGCTTGTCTACGCCAACTCCGGCGTCAAGCTTCCCAACTTCCACAACGCGTATTCCTGGCTGACCTATGCCAAGGCAGCCGGCTACTCCACCGGCGGCACACCGAAGGTCGGCTCTGTCGCAGTCTACAAGAGACACGTTGCCTATGTTGCCAAAGTCTCCGAAGACGGATCGATGGTCTACATCAAGGAAGGCGGCCACAACGGCAAATACAACGAGCGCTGGGTATCCGCAACAGCAGGCATTCCCACCCAGTTCCTCAGAGGATACATTTACATCAAACCGTAAGAGAAGCAGAGATGCTTCTCTTTTCTGATACGAAAAATACCGCCGGAGCGGTATTTTCAGTCATCTTTCATGATTTTTTCCAGTGCGCCGTTGATCACTGCCACTGCTGCGGAAGCGATCATCGCCGAGAAGAATGAAGCAACTGCGGATCCCGGCGTCATGCGGATCGTCCAGAACAGGATCGCACCGCTGATGACCCAGGAAAACAGGCCGAGGGTCGCAAATGTGACCGGCAGCGCCAGCAGCTTCAGCACCGGCTTCACCGTAGCGTTGAGGATCGTAAGCAGCACGGCAGCTGTCGCGACTGCTTTCACATCTGCGAAAATCAATGTTTCCATCAGAAGATCTGCCGCATACAGAGACAGACCTGTCAGTATCAGTTTTGCAAGAAGTTTTTTCATTCGTCGTCTTCAGGCGCGATACCGCGGGAGATCTTGATCCAGATATATCCTCCCGCAAACAGTGCCAGCATTCCGACACAGATCATATCAAACAGATTCATACGCCTTTTCTCCTTGTTCTGATGGTATCACACCAGATCCCGGTTGTACCGGTTCTCCTTCTATCTTAACAGAATCTTCAGTTTCTGACTTTCAGAAGACGCAGCGCATTGAGCACGCACAGCATCGCGACGCCGGTGTCCGCGAAGATCGCCATCCACATGTTCGCATAGCCGAAGGCACCGAGGATCAGGGTCGCGATCTTGATGAAGATCGCGCCTTTGATGTTCTGGCTGGCTACGTTCAGGATGCGTTTCGACGCCCGGATGGCCAGCGCTGTGCGGGAAGGCCTGTCGTCCATAATGACGACGTCTGCCGCTTCGATTGCAGCATCGCTGCCAAGACCGCCCATCGCAATGCCGACATCAGCCAGAGCCAGTACAGGCGCGTCGTTGACACCATCGCCGACGAAGGCAGCAGAACCGTTTTCTTTCAGGCGGCGCAGTGTATCGACTTTGTCCTGCGGCATGCATTCCGCAAAGACCTGATCGGCGCCGAGTGCTTTTCCGGCTTCTTCCGCAATGCGGCGGTTGTCGCCGGAGACGATCACGCACTTCTTGCCGGCTGCGTGCAGCTC